>DAORGW010000001.1:0-75532 GCA_035356975.1 bacterium
AAAATAAATTTTATAATTATAATCCAGAAAATGTTGAATACTTTGATATAATTCCTGATCAAAAAGATAATTTTTCTGCACTTATTTCAATTTCAAATGGCTGTAATCAATTTTGTACATATTGTGCTGTTCCATACACTCGTGGAATTGAGAAAAATAGATCTGCAAATAGCATATTATCTGAAATAAAAAAACTTCCTAAAAATATAAAGCAAATTACGCTTCTCGGCCAAACTATTAATTCATATATAAATCCTGATAAAAAATCTAAGATAAAAGATTTTAGTGATTTATTGGAGCAGGTTGCAATTTCAAAGACAGATGTGTGGATTAATTTTTTGTCACCATATCCAACAAAATTTTCTGATAAATTGATAAAAGTAATTGCAAAATATGATAACATATCGCATCACATTCACATTCCACTTCAATCAGGAAGTGACAAAATTTTGAGAGTGATGAATAGAAAATATTCTTCCCAAGAATTTTTAGAAATTATTAAAAAAATTTATAAAATAATTCCAGATGCAAATATTACAACAGATGTAATTGTTGGATTTTGTGGTGAAACTGAAAAAGATTTTAATGATACTTTAAATGTTTTAAAAAAATCAAAAATAACTTTAGTTTATAGTGGACTTTATTCTCCTCGCCCGCAAACTGTTGCTTATAAGATGTATAATGATAATGTAAAACAAATTACAAAAAGAAAGCGTGATGAAAAAATGACAAAATTAATTGGCAAGCAATCACTAGCTAGAAGTAAAAAATATTTAAATCAAATTGTAAAAGTTTTAGTGGTGAGTAAGAGCAAAAAAGGAATTTATTTAGGAAAAATGCAAACTTATGAAACTGTAAAAATTTTTAATGCTTGTGATAAAGATTTGGGAGGGTTTGTAAATGTAAAAATTGATAAAACTTTAGAATGGGGTTTGGAAGGAAATATAGTAAATTAAAATTTTTGCCAATTATTCCGTCACTGTCATTCTAAATTTATTTCAGAATCCCATTGTCGAAGCATTAATTATGAGATCCTGAAACAAGTTCAGGATGACAAAGAGGGCAAAAATTTTATCAAATAATATATGATTAAAAAACAAAAAATAATTTGTGTAGTAGGACCAACCGCTTGTGGTAAAACTAAATTGGGGGTTACTCTCGCTAATAAATTTAATGGTGAAATTATTTCTGCAGATTCTCGTCAAGTTTATGTTGGAATGGATATAGGTACCGGAAAAGATTTGTGTGATTATGGAAAAACACCGTATCATTTAATTGATATCGAAAATCCTAAAAAACAAATTACACTTTTGGATTGGCAAAAGTTAGCAATTGAAAAAATTAAAGAAATAAATGATAATAAAAAAATTCCGTTTATAGTCGGTGGAACGGGACTTTATATAAATTCAATTGTTGACGGATATGTTTTAAATGATGAAAAAATAGATTCAAATTTAAGAAAAAAATTAAACGCTACTCACTTATTAGAACTTCAAAAAATGCTTAAAAAATTAGATAAAGTTTCTTATTCCAAAATTGATATTAATAATCCAAGGCGTGTTATAAGAGCAATTGAAATTGCAAAATCAGGAAGTTCAATTTCTAAAAGAATAAAAAAGAAATTATTTGATTCTCTTTTAATAGGAATTACATTTGATAGGGATATCATAAACAAAAGAATTGATGAAAGATTAAAACAAAGATTAGAACATGAGAATATGATTGATGAAATCACTAATCTACACAAAAATGGAGTTTCATGGAAAAGATTAGAAGACTTTGGACTTGAGTATAGATTTGTTTCAAGATATTTACAGAAGAAAATTAATTATGATGAATTATTTACTCAATTATCAACCGCAATTCATCAATTTGCAAAGCGACAAATGACGTGGTTTAATAAAAGAAAGGATGTAATCTGGGTAAAAGATTATAAAGAAGCAGAAAAATTAGTTAATAAATTTTTAATAAATAAAAAATAAATTTATGAAAATTACAAATTTATTTTTTCCAAAAAAAGCAATCCTAGATTTTTCGGAAAATAAACCAGATTTATTTTTAATTCTATATATTATAGTTACAATTATTATATCATTTTTAATGTTTTTATTTGCTTTTGATATGGATGCCTATAAGGCAATTTTTCCTAAATCATTTTCTGTAGATTGGATTGGATTAACTATGGATTTAATCGTGTTTTTTATTGTTTTCATGGTAATACTATTAATTATTAATTTAGTCATTAAAATAATATTAAAATTTTTCAAAAGACAAATACAATTAATGAAATTAATGAATATTTCCTTGTATTCAATTTTTGTATTTTATTTATTAGCTTTTTTATATGTATTTTTTATGGAATGTATATATTTAATATTTCAAATTACAAAATTAAATTTTAATAATACAGTTACATTCATTTTATGTTTAATTCTTTGTTTATCTATTTGGATTATTAGTATAGTAATTTATTTTTATGGGATAAAAATTTCTTGCAAAAAAATTAGTTAAGGAAATAAAATATAAAGATAAAAAAATAGCCAATATTGTTGATAAAGCTATTAGATAAAATAATTAATAATTTAAAATAAATTTATGTGGATTTGGTATGTATTGGGATTTGTTGTGTTTATTGTTTTAATTAGTTTAAAACAAATAAACCAATATCAAAGAGGTGTAAAATTTACAATGGGTAGATTTACATCAATAATGGAACCGGGCTGGAGAATTGTTTGGCCAGTATTTCAAACATTTAGAAATGTTGATATTAGAGTTAGAGTTGCTGATGTTCCAAATCAGAAAGCAATTACAAAAGATAATGTATCTGTCACAATTAACGCAGTAATTTATTACAAAGTTAATGATCCAGCTAAATCAGTTATTGAAATTGAGAATTTGGATTATGCAATTTCTCAATATGCTCAGACAACAATGAGAAATATTGCTGGTGGAACAACTCTTGATGAGCTTTTAACAAACAGAGATACAATTGCTGAAAGAATTAGAGAAATTGTTGACAAAGAAACTGATCCTTGGGGCGTAAAAGTTAACAATGTTGAATTAAAAGATATTTCACTTCCAGAGTCGATGGAGAGAACTATTGCAAAACAAGCTGAAGCAGAAAGAGAAAAAAGAGCTGTGATAATTAACTCAGAAGGAGAACTTGCTGCCTCAGAAAATATTGCTCGTGCTGCAAAAGTTTTATCAGAATCAGCGGGTGCGCTACATTTAAGGACTCTTCAGTCAATAAACGACTTATCATCTGATCAATCAAACACAGTTGTATTCGTCACCCCAGTTGAGGTATTAAAAGCTTTTGATGGTTTTGCAAAAAAGTTGAATAATAAAGAATAGTTTTTAATAAAAAAAGAAGCACAGTAATGAGTATTTCATCTGTGCTTTTTTATTTTCTTTGTTGTTTTTTTAAAACCGGCTATTTATCCTTCGGGCAAGTATGTTGTTTCCTGAAAAAGGCGTAATTTGAAAACAACCCTTTTTGCCATCACCATAGTGAGTAAGCAGAATAAAAGCCGGAGAGGAGAGTTCATGAAAACATTATTATTTTAGTATAATTTATTCTTTTTGACAACTATTTACATAAACATTAATATGTGGTATAAATATTTATTATTAATAATTATATAATTATGAATAAAAAATTATTATTTATGGGTATTATTGTTAGTATTTTTGTTCTTTGTGTTTATAGTTTTGTCTTCTCCGCAGAACTTAATATTTTGGAAAAGAAAAGAGAGTTTAAGTGCTCAAGTACTTTAAGTGGAAACATTAAATTGAATAAAAATTATACATGTATTGGAAATGCTTTTACTTTGTTAAGCAATACTGTTTTAGATTGTAATGGATATTCAATAAATGGTGGTGGAACACCAAGTGGAAATATTGGAATTGGAATAAATTTATTAAATGCAAGTAATGTTACCTTAAAAAATTGTACAATAAATGGTTTTCAGTATGGAATTAAATTAGAAAATTCCAGTTCAAATAATATTTATTTTAATAATTTCAACAATACAATAAATGCATATGAATCCAGCTCTTCTTCTAATAATTTATGGTATAGTATAAATTCTCAAGCTGGAAATTTTTGGTCAGATTTTCAAAATAATTCAGGATATCCAAATTCATATTTTATAAATGGAGACGGAGATGGAGTTGATAATTATCCAAACCCAACAGTTTCAGATCCTATAGCTTCACAAGAATCAGGAATAGTTGATTATGAGTCATTTGTAACTTTATCAACTCAAACACAAAATTCACAAATAAGATATACACTTGACGGATCTCAACCAAATCAAAATAGTTTACTTTACACAAATCCAATTCAAATTTTCAATCCCAATACAATATTAAAAGCAATTGCATATAGAGATACTTATGCGCCAAGTAATGTATCTATATTTAATTACGAAGTTTTAAGTGCAATAAGTCCAGAAGCATCTTATGAATCCGGTGTGTTAGATTCTGGAACATTTATTTCTTTATCATCTCAAACGCCAAATTCAATAATAAGATACACCACCAATGGTTCTGAGCCAACAGAAAATAGCACAATTTATACTAATCCAATTCAGATAAGTCAATCCACAATTTTAAAAGCGAAAACATATAAACAGGGATATATTCCAAGTAATGCATCTACCTATAATTATATAGTTATTGCGCCGGGAGATTGTGGATCAACAATTAGTGAAAATTTTACATTAACTCAAGATATAAATTGCGCAAATAATATTCCAGTTGCGTTTAATGTTGGATCAAACAATATAACAATTGACTGTAATGGATATTCAATAAATGGTTCTAGTGATACAAATGATTATGGAATACAGATTAATTCTAAAACAGGAGTCGTAATAAAAAATTGTAAAATAAATAATTTTTCTCGCGGAATAAATTTATTAAATACAACCTCATCAACTTTTTATAATAACGAACTCAATAATACTGTAAATGCTTATGAAGACGAAGTATCACTAAATAATTCTTGGGATTTTAATAATCATGGAAATTATTGGTATGATTATGATTCTAATTCTGGCACTCCAAACAATTATGTAATTACAGGGTCTGGGAATGGAATTGATAATTTTCCAAAACCAAGAAAAATGAATTTAAACTGTGGAGACACAATTAATCAAAGCGTAACACTTTCAAATAATATTACATGTGTAGCAGATCAATGGGTTTCGCTAAATGTTAATTCAAATAATATAACAATTGATTGTGAGAATCATAGCATTACAGGAAGTCCCGGAATTGATGATTGGGGAATTAATATAATTGGAAGAGATAATATTATAATAAGAAATTGTAATTTTTATGCACTAAATTTTCCAATTTATCATGAAGATGGAAGTTATAATGTAATAGAAAATAATACTTTTAATGCTACTCGCCATGGTCCAATACTTAGAAAAGGAAGTTATAATATTATAAAAAACAATACAATACTAAACACAGAAATGGATGGAATTGGAGTAATAGGATATTTAAATGATGGAATTCCATCTCATCATAATCAAGTAATAAATAACACAGTTACAAATTGTGGAAGTGATTATGCAAGTATTGATATAAGTTATGGGTGGAATAATTTAATTGATGGAAATATTGTTACAGGCACGGGTCAGTATGATAATAGTATTATAATGGTAAACGCAGTATCAAATAATAATATGATTTCAAATAATTGGGGAACTGGTGGTGATTATGGTTTTTGGGTAACAACTGGATCAAGTATGAATACATTTTTTCACAATTATATTTCAAATTCTGCTTATGTTGGAATTTATATTGATTCAGAAACATCTTCTTCAACAATTTATCAAAATACTATTCTAAATAGTACACAGAATAATGCTTATCAAGAAGTTGCTCCAAATGAAGTTCAGTGGGAGTTAAATGGAGTTGGTAATTATTGGAGTGACCATAATTGTATAGATTCTGACAATAATGGAATATGTGAAAATCCATATAATTTTCCAGGAGATACAGATTATCATCCACTCCTCACCTCAACCTGGAATACAGGAACTATAAGAAGTTTTTATAAGATAAATAAAAGAGACTAAAAACACAATAAATCAAATAAAATTTTAAAAATACCGTTCATTGAATTTTGTTTTTTGGCTTATTGACACAAGAAAAAATAATAAGATAATATAACTAAAATATTCTAGGGGGAATAATGATAAGTTTTTGTAAAGAGCTATTACAGTGCTTTTTGTGTTGGAGAGTTTCGTTTGCAACAGAAGAATTTATTAAAAAAGCACAAGTTGTAATTACTTTTTCATTTGGTGAAAGAGATGAAACCAAATTATATTGTAGATCTAATGTGTTTCTTGCACATATAACTGAATTTATATTTAAAGAATATCAGATACCCGTTATATCTCAGGGGGAAATAGTTAATTTGGTTACCGGTGGAATTATTTTCAAAATTGAGCACGCTCGTATATCTGAAAAATATTTAGATACTTACGAAGTCGCTATCCAGGCATATGAATTATGTAGGCAGTATGGTTTTAATAATGTATTAGTTGTAGCCCACCCACATCATATATGGCGGTGTAAAAAGGCATTACAGAAATTTGGCCTTAGTGTATATGCAATAGATACAAATGCGTGTCCATATGATAAATTATCTAATCAGATATGGACAAGAAGTGCTTGGATTTTTATTCCAAGAGAATTTCTTACAAGAATAATATATCTTTTTCAAAAAAAGATATAAAAGATAAAAGCGTTCCCTGAATTATTAGGAACGCTTTTTGATTTATAGGTTGATTTGAAGTTCTTCTATTGGATATTCTTTTTCACAATATTTACATTGTAAAAATATTCCATCTTGTTTTTGAATTACTATGAATTCTGTTTCTGTTTCTTTGTCTATGCGAGTTATGCATTTTGAGTTGTTGCAGACAATGAGATTACGTATTGTTGTAGGGAGTTGAATTTTTATTTTATCACAAACCTCTTTGTCTCTTATGATTGAAACAGTCACATTTGGAGCCAAAAGAGCAAGTATGCTTGTTTCTTTCTGAGACAGCTCTCTATCTTCGATTTTGATGATATCTTTTTTTTCACCAAAAACTTTACTACTTTTAAGTCCGCTTCCTATAAGATAATTATAGTTGCCACTTAAGTATAATATTTTTACAAGTAGTTCAGCTTTACCGTATGGAATATGATCAATTACAGTGCCGTTTGTTATAGCCTTTACTTTATCGTCTTTCATGATTTTCCCTCCAATAATAAATGGTAAAGTATAGCCTTTCTTACTGTTATTCCCCCCTCTGCTTGTTGCCAGTAATAGGCATACGGGGTTTCATCTATTTCCCTGGGTATTTCCCCTCTTCGTGGCATTGGGTGGAGAATTTTTAGGTTTGGTTTTACGTTTTTGAGCATTTTTTGTTCAAGCACATAGAAACCTCTGACCTTGTTGTATTCATCTCCATCTGGTGGAAATCTTTCTTCTTGAATTCTGGTCATGTAACAAACATCAAGTACTTCTATAGCATCTTCAATTTTTATGAGTTCTTCGAATTCAATACCCTGTTCTTGTAGATCCCTTATAAATGATTCTGGGATTTTTAAACTTGGTGGTGAAATGAGTTTGAATTTAGGATTAAAAAATGACATTGACTTGATAAGCGAATGAACGGTTCTGCTGTATTTTAGATCGCCAACAAAACCTATTGTAAGATTTTCAAGTGTATTTTGAGTTTTTTTAATTGCATACATATCCAGCAATGCTTGTGTTGGGTGTTGATTAGATCCATCTCCACCATTTATGACTGGAACGTTAACTATTTCTGATGCAAGTCTCGCTAGGCCTTCTTCTGGCACTCTTAATACAATGAAATCCCCGTATATCCCCATTGTTTTAATAGAGTCATAGGCGCTTTCTCCTTTTTTGATAGAATTGTTTTCTGTTCCAGGAAAATCAATTGTTTGACCATTAAGTCTTTTAATGGCATATTCGAAAGATCCAAATGTTCTTGTAGATGGTTCTAAAAATGGCACAACACCAATTTTTCCAGATAAGTCTGGTTTTAGTTTGCCGTTTTCAATTTTATGAGTAAGTTCAAGAATATGTAAAATATCTTCTTTACTTACATCGCTCATTGAAATAAGATGTTTCATTTTTCCTCCTTTTTGAAAAAAAGTTCCCCCCGGGAGCTTTTCTTTTTTGTTTATTTTCTGTTAAAAAGTATAACAGGTTTTAAATTTTTTGCAAATTTATTTCAATTTGTCTCTAAGAATTTTTTCTATAATTTCAGGATTTGCACGACCACCCGTTTCTTTCATCGCAACCCCCACAAAATATTTCATTAGATTTTCTTTTCCAGATTTATATTCATTTACCTGAATAGTATTTTCATTAATAATTTTTTGAGCTAATTTTTTAAGTTCATTTTCATTATTAATTTGAGTAAAATTATTTTCTTTTATTATATTTTCTGGGTCAGTTCCTGTGTCAAACATTATTTTTAAAACTCTCTGAGCATTTGAACTGTTTATTGTATTTTTATAAATTTCAAATATAAATTTAGAAAAATCATTGGGGCTAATTTTTATATTTTCTATGCTAGTGTTTTCTTTGTTTATTAATTTGAATAATTCAGAAGTAATCCACCCAGTTATTAATTTTGTAATTTTAGATTTTTCTTTTTTGTAATCATTTTGTGAGATAAGTGTTTGAAATTCAGATACAGTATTTTCAAAAAATTCAGATATTTCTATGGTGTTAGATAAAATCTCTGCATCGTTTATGCTAATTTCAAATTCATTAATAAATCTTTTTATTTTTTCATCTGCAAGTTCTGGAATTTCAATTTGTAATTTATCAATTTTTTCATCTGAAATAAAAATTTCAGGAATATCTGGTTCGGGGAAATATCTATAATCATTTGATTCTTCTTTTTCACGTTGTAATTCTGTAATCTGTTTTGCGTCTATATATCCACGAGTAGTTTGTATTTCTGGTTTTTCATTTTTTTCCCATAATTCAGTTTGTCTTTTTATCTCGTATTCAAGTGCTTTTTCTACTGATTTAAATGAATTTAAATTTTTAATTTCAGTTTTTGGATAAAGTTTTAGATCTCCATTTGGACGAAGTGAAATATTTACATCACATCGTAGGTTTCCTTTCTCCATGTCAGCATCTGAAATATTTAAATATCTGCAAATTTGGCGTAGTTTTTGTAGAAATAATTTCGCCTGCCCAGGTGATCTAAAGTCAGGACAAGTTACAATTTCAGCAAGTGGAGTTCCCGCTCTATTAAAATCAACAAGAGTTTCCCCATCTATGTGCATACTTTTTGCACTATCATTTTCTATGTGTAATCTCTCAATCCCAATTCTTATTTTTTTATCATTTTCTTCTATGATAAAAAATCCATTTTGCGACAGTGGATACTCAAATTGAGAAATTTGATAACCATGTGGTAAATCTGGATAAAAATAATTTTTTCTTTCAAAAACACTTCTGTGATTTATTTTTAAATTTAGCGCAAGTGCTAATTTTATGGCATAATTTATAACTTCTTCGTTTAAATCGGGTAGTGTTCCGGGGTGACCCAAACAAATTGGACACACAACGCTATTTGGTTTTGTGTCATCAGAAATATTAGAACAACTACAAAACATTTTACTTTTTGTCTTTAATTGTACATGAATTTCTAATCCTATAATTGGTTCAAGATTCATAATTTTACATTTTGTTAACAGTATTTATTCCAAGTAAATTTAATCCATTTTTAATTACTTGTGATACGCAGAATACTAGAGCAATTTTTGCTTTTGTAGAGTTTGTATCATTTGTTATTACTCTAATGTTATTATAAAACTCATTAAAATCTTTTGCTAGATCAATTAGATAATTTGCTACTATATTTGGTTTATAATTCTCTGCTGATTTTATAAGCACATCTTTAAAATTACTTAAATCTTTTATAATTTTTATTTCTGAGTCTTCTTTTAATAATTTATAATCAATATTTGTTTCGGGTTTTAATTTATATTCTTTTTTAGCTTTTTCCAAAATACTTAAACACCTTACATAAGTGTATTGTAAATATGGAGATGTGTCTCCATCAAATGCCAGTACCCTATTCCAGTTGAAAATTATATTTTTGTTTCTATCATTTGATAAATCAGCAAAAATTACAGCACCAAGTCCAATTTTTTTGGCTATTTCTTGATCATCTTTTGCAATTGATTTTTTGTCTGTCATTATTTTTTTTGCTAAATTGATAGATTTATTCAAAACATCTTCTAGAAATATTATATTTCCTTCACGAGTAGACATTGTGTTATCAGAAAAACTGAACATTCCAAAATTTACATGTATAAATTTATCTTTATTGAGTTTCATCAAATCTAAAACGGTGAATAATTGTTTAAAATGTAATTCTTGTTCACACCCCACAACATATAAAATTTTGTAGGGTTTGTATTTTTTTAATCTATAAATTGCCGCAGATAAATCTCGCAAGTGATAAGAACTTGTTTCATTTGATTTTAGTAAGAAAAATGGTGGCATTTTAAATTTTTCTAGATCAACTATAAGAGCCCCTTCAGATATTTTTGTATCTAATGATTTTTTTGCTAATTTTAAAGTCTCTTCTAGATGAGAATTATAAAATGCTTCTCCATCATATGAATCAAATTTTATATTTAAAATTTTATAAATTTTTTTGAATTCTTCAAGAGATAACGATCTGAAGCTTTTCCATAATTCTAAATTTTTCTTATCATGCTTTTCTAGTTTTTGAAATTGATCGCGCGCCGCATCATCAAGTTTTGGATTTTGTTTTGATTCTTTGTGAAATTTTACATATAAATCTAGTAAATGTTTTATTGGTTCTTTTTTTAATTCCATAGAACTTCCCCATGTTTTATAAGCATAAATTAATTTTCCAAATTGTGTTCCCCAGTCACCCAAATGATTTATACCAATAACCTTATATCCCAATGATTTATATATTTTGTATAATGAGTTTCCTATCACAGTGCTTCTTAAATGTCCAATATTAAGTGGTTTTGCAATATTTGGAGATGAAAAATCTATTACAATGACTTTGTTTTTTCCAACACTCTGTTTTCCGAAATTATTTTTTTCTTTAAAAATTTCATTTATAATATTTTTTGAAATTGAACTATAATCAATAAAAAAATTTACATAAGGACCAATGGCTCTTATTTCTTTTACAAAATTTGGTTTTTTTATTTTTTTAACTAAATCGTTTGCAATTTCCTGAGCTGATTTATTTAATTTTTTTGATAATTCAAAACATGGAAAAGCATAGTCACCCAATTCTTGTTTTGGTGGAATTTCAATTTCTGGATTTTTAATTCCGATTGTTTTTGAAATTAAATCTTTTATTTTTTTTTCAAACATATTATTAAAATATTTTAGAATTTATAGTTCTATAGTAATGTTTGTATGTGATTTAACATTTGATCAACTTTTTTTTCCCAAGTATGATCTTTTATAAATTTTATTCTGTTTTCTATTTTTTCTTGTGAATTATTATTTAATTCTTCCTGAATTAAAATATTAAATTTTTCAAAATCATTTGCAACAGAGACAATATTTTTAAATTGTTCTACTCCGGGTGCATCAGTTGTAACAACCGGAACTCCACAAGCCAAATATTCATAAATTTTCATGGGGCATGTATATTTTATAAAATCATTTAGCAAATGTGGAATGATTCCCACATCAAATTGATTTATGTAATCAGGGGTTTCTTTATAACTTTTTTTACCGAGTAGATATATATTTGAATATGCTTTTAATAATTTTTCGTGTTCTTTGTCCCATATCGGACCAATTAGAACTATTGATTTATCTAGATTTTTTTTAGCAATGTATTCAATTAAATCAAGATTTATTCTGTTTTCTTGAATTATTCCTACATATCCAATTATAGGATGATGAATTTTAGCTATATCATTGTTTATTAATTTGCTTTTCATCATGTAGTGAGCCAAATCAACACCCTGGGTTATGTGAAATATATTGTCTTTTCTTGGGCTAAAAATTTCTTCGCCACTTTTTGAAAGCACAAAAATTATATTTGCCCTTTCTTTGATTTTTTTATAATTTTCTTCTATTTTTATTTTGATTTTTTTATAACTTGCATGCTCACACCAATTATCAACAGTATCAAAAACAGACACAGAATATTCAATTCCATCAAAATATTCTACATTTATTGGATAATAGGACCACAGTATTATATTTTTATATCCATTTTTTTTCAAATATCTGTTTAGATTGCGAAGCATTTTTTTCATTGAGAAAATATTAAAAATAGTTGAGTAAACCGTGACTTTTTCTTCTGGTTGATAGATTTTTGTAAATCGTGATTTTTTTATTACAGTTCCTTTTGTGTTTTCTAATATATTTTCTTTATAATTTCTTAAAGCCCTTTTTATGGTATATGGTAAATAATCAACAGTTAAAATTTTGTCGATTTTTGGATTATTTTTAAGTTGTTTAAAAATTTGAAAATTACGATTACTTGTACCACTTTCCCATTCGCTGTAACTAGACATTGAAAACATAACTACATCAAATTTTTGTTCAGTTTTTTGTATTTTTTTAGGCATTTAATTCTTTTATTAATTTCTGCGTAATTTTTCCCCAAGTAAAATTATTAATTGTTCTTTTGTATGCATTTTCTCCTAATTTTTCTCTTAAATTATCATCTTTTAATAATTTTCTTATTGAATTTTTTAATTCTTCTAGATTTTCATCATTTATTAGTAGGCCGCTTACATTGTCAATAACAGCTTCTTTTGCACCACCTGAGTTTGAGGCTAAGCTTGGTTTTTTAAATAAGGCGGCCTCAAGATAAACTATTCCAAATCCTTCCGTATCATTTTTTGTCTCAAGGCTTACCATTGCAAAAATATCACATATTGAATAAAAATAGGGTAATTCTTCATCTGTTACATCTTCTAAAAATATAATATTTTTGTTATCACGTGCTAAATTTTTCAAATATTCTAAATTATCCCCAGTTCCAGCTATTAAATATATTAAATTTTGAAATTCATTTTTTAATTCATTTGTGGCTTTTATGATAAATTCGTGATTTTTTCTTTTTATAATACGCCCCACCGTTAAAATTATTTTTTTATTCTCCAAATTATATTTTTTGATAATTGCTAATTTTTTTTCTTCATTTATATTTTGAAATTTTTCATTTATCCCAGGATATAATATCTCTATAGGAGTTTTTGTTTTAATTATTGATTTAGTTGAATCACTATTTGCAAAAACAATGCGCGCATTATCTAAAATTTTCTTTGTTATAAATTTTTTGATGATTTTACTCTGAGCAAGTTTTATATCAAGTCCATGAATAAAAATATAATAATTTATTTTTAATGATTTTTTTATAAAATAAGCATATTTTCCAATGGGCAAGATATTACCCACAATAATTTTTTCTATTTTTTCATCACTTACTATTTTTTTAATTTGATTTATGGTTGTAAAAAAATGGCATATTCCAAAATTTAAATCTTTTCTTATTATATTTTTTTCTTCTTCGCCTTTTACATTTGTAAGAACAACTAATTCATCATTAGGAAAATTTTTGAAAATATTATAATAATAATTTGATATTCCACCACGATTTGGTAAAAAGTCAAGTGTTATTAAAAGTGTCTTCATAAATAAAAATAATATGCATTTATTGGTTTATTATAGCATAAATACATATTTTTCGGAATTTGTAATTTAAAAGTCGGAACGTGCTTTTTTAAGGAAATTTTTATATTCAGGATCGCTTGTCATGAGTTCTTCTAATACTTGTCTTACATATTCTGCTTTGGCTTTTTTTTCTGCCATTGATTTCCATGTTAAATATCTTTCTATTTTTGGTGAAATTCTTAGGGTAAATTTTACATTCACTTTTTCTTTTATAAGAGAACCAGACTCAAGTAAATTTAGGAAATCAGAAATAATATTTTGATAAGTTAATTTTTCTTTATCATTTTTTGAATAAAATTTTAAGAAAAAGTTTTCTCCTAAATTAGGATCTTTTCTTATGTATTCAAGTTGTTCCGGAATTATGTGACCTTTTTCCATTAGATATAGTAATGGTTTTTTATAGGCAAGAGCTGTTGCTATAACATAAACCGAGTCAGGAGAAATATTTGTTCCCTCAATTATTACAGCCTCTATTTGATCATAGCTTATGCTTTTTTTTGCTTCATTTTCCCCTCGCGAAATTTTTTTCTCCAAATTACTTACTAAATTGATTCCGTTTTTTATTAAAAATTTATGAATATCAACGTATCTACTTTCCCAGTATTTGTCGCTTAATTTATCCAAATTTGTAAAATAATATATTTTCATTTAATTATTTAGTTTTTATCGATTATATTTTCAAAAAATTCATTCATTATTTCTTTTTTTAACATTTCTCTAATTTGGATTCTGTTTTTTGTTTGTCCTAGAATCCAGGAGAGTTTTGCATTTAAACACTCTGGTGTAATATTGCTTATTGTTACAATTGTGTGTTTGAAAAAATCTTTTGCAAAACCAACTTGATTATAAAAGATTATAATTTTATTATTTTTCTGACCCAATTTATACAGCTCAATTAATTTACTTCTTTCTGTGATTTGATTTTCCCACGCTTCAAAAATTATTGCATTTAGTCCATTGTCTTTTTCAAGTAATTCTTCTAAAATTTTTATTCCTGGAATTGTTTTGAAAAAAACAAAATGTCTATCAAATTTTGAATAATATTCGCTTTCTTTTAACTTGTGATTTTTATCTTCAATTGATAATCCAAAATCAATTCTTGCAATATATTGTTTATTTACGGAATCAAAAATATTTAATCCTAATAATTCTGTTCTTTTTAGTCTTGTTGGACATATTACTCTACTTCCATAAATTACACTAACCCTATTTATTTTACTCTCAACCAATTGAAAGGCATTTATCAGGTTTGCTTTAAATGACATATCGGGAATAATTTGAGTTTGTTTTTCAATCGTATTTGCACCTGTTATTATTATTGGTTTTTCGGGAGATTGAATTTGCCAGAAAATTGTGTTTGCAAGCATTGGGATGGAGTCAACATCATGAAGAATTATAATTCCATCATACTTTGGAAGATTTTCGGAAATTGTTATAAGTAGCTCTGTTACGTTTTCTTTTGAAAGTAGGTCTTTATTTTTGTCTATAACAGTATAGTCAATGTCAGCCATAATTGATAATTCTGGAATTAATTTTAGCCAATCATATATATCTTCGTATTTTTCTACAAATTTAAGGTCAGTCTTTTTATCATAAAGACCAGATCCTCCGTAAAATATTAAAAATACTTTTTTCACCACCCTAAATATTAATTTTTAAAATGTACCTATATTTTTTTATTATTTATTTTCCCACTTTTTGTGAAATATTAAATAAACGACAAACTTCATTATTAGTCTTTTTTGAATAATAAATAGGCAATTGAGAAATTCATTATTAGTATAAATATGGGCCCCAACCAGAAAAATTTAAATATATTTATATGTATTAAATACCAATCAAAGTAAAATCCCAAAATAAAAGACACCATTGTTCCAAATATTACAATAAATACTCTTTTTTTATTAATACCTTGTGAATTTATATATTTCATAACTAAAATATAATACGCATAGAAAAGCATTAATGAAAATAAAATCCCATATATTAAATGCAATGTTGAATCTGGTATATATGATATTTGATTATTTTCTATGTAGATGTTTGTAACCATTTGATCAGAAAATAAAATATAAAGAGTTATTATAGATAGAATAAATAATAATGCTTTAAACACTATTAAAATTTTATTTTTTACTGTATATAAAAAATAAACTGAAAACATAAAAAAATTTATTAAAATTAGTGTGCCCGTTGCATATGTTAGATTACTCAAAATTTTATAAATACTATTATTTTTTATAACAGAAAGTCCAGCTATATTAATTGACCAAAAAAAAGCACTAATACACAACAAGGAAAAATACCTTGAAAATTTTTCCCTACCGTTATTTTTTTTCATTATTATAAATCCGATAGCAATATTTATTGTTGCAGTTAAGAAGATTACCCCAAACTTTAACCATTGTATATTCATATTTTTAGAATAAATTTTAAATCGCTTTTTATATTAAACCGACGGCGTATAAATGCAAGACGGCTTATATTTTTAATTTACTGCTAGTAAAATTTTTTGTCAAGAAATGTTAATAATAAAAATAAGGCTTCAATGAAGAGCCCTATTTTATTGTATTTAATAAGAAATTATTTATTTACTTGAAATGTTGTATCTCCTGACTCAAAAAATTTTACAATTTGATTTGCAGAAGCAAGTCCAGCATTTATGTTTGCCTCAGATGTTTCAGCTCCCATTTTTTGTGGACTTGCAAAAACACGGTTTCCAAATTTTTCTTTGAGTTCACTGTAGTTATCTCCTGCAATATCAGTTATATATTTTAGATCATTTCTTTCTTCTAGGATCCTCATTAATTCTTCATCATTTATAACTTCTTTTCTTGCCGTATTAATTATACAAGCACCATTTGGTAATTTTGATAATATTTCATAGTCAATTGATTTTTTTGTCTCATCATTTGCAGGAATATGAAGCGATAAATAATCTGATTTACTATAAAGTTCATCTACTGAGTTTGCAAATGTTACACCATCTTTTTCCATTACATCTATTGAAACATTTTTATCATATGCAATTATGTTCATTTGAAATCCTTTTGCAATGCGAGCTACTATTTTTCCAATATTTCCATAAGCATGAACCCCTAATGTTTTTCCTTTTAATTCAATTCCCGTTCCTGGTGTAAAACAGTTTCTTGACATATAAATCATAAATCCAATTGCAAGCTCTGCAACTGCATTAGAGTTCTGTCCTGGTGTATTCATTGCTACAATATTTTTTTCATTGCATGCATTTAAATCTAAGTTATCATATCCAGCGCCAGCACGAACTACAATCTTTAGATTTTGTGCGTGACTAATAAGTTCTTTTGTAACTTTATCGCTTCTTACAATTAAAGCATCTGTATCAGAAATTGCAGTGTACAATTCTTCTGGGTTTGTATATTTTTCAAGAAGAGAAAATTCATGGCCGGCATCAATTATAATTTTTTTAATTCCATCTACTGCAATAGGAGCAAATGGTTTTTCTGTCGCTACTAATATTTTCATATGTTTATGTGTTTAATTTTTCAAATTCTTGCATTGTTTCAATTAATGCTTTTACACTCTCAAGAGGACACGCATTATATAGTGAAGCACGGAAACCACCAACTGATCTGTGGCCCTTTATTCCCACCATTCCACGTTCAGTTGCAAATTTTAAGAATTCCTCTTCTTTTTCTTTGTATTCATCAGCCACTACAAAACATATATTCATTATTGATCTATCTCCTATCTCGGCTGTACCTTTAAACATTTTGTTTCTGTCAATTTCATTGTATAGAAGCTCTGCCTTTTCTTTGTTGATTTTCTGTATTTTTTCTAGACCACCAATATCTTTTAACCATTTTAATGTTTCGTTCATTACGAAAATTGAAAATACTGGCGGTGTATTAAACATAGAGCCATCTTTAATGTGTGTTCTGTAATCAATCATAGCCGGGAGATGTCTGCTTACTTTTCCGAGTATTTCTTCTTTGATAATAACAAAAGTAACACCAGCTGGACCAACATTTTTTTGTGCGCCACCGTATATCATTGCATATTTTGAAACATCAACCGGTCTGCTCATTATGTCAGATGACATATCAGCCACTAAATTACATGGAACGTTCATATCCTCATGAATTTCTGTTCCATAAATTGTATTATTTGTTGTTATATGAAAATAATCTAAATCATCCGCTACTTCATATCCTTTTGGAATGTATGAAAAATTTTTGTCAACTGATGTTGCAACACATATTGTTTCTCCTATTCCACTGGCTTCTTTGAGGGCTTTTTTTGCCCACTCTCCTGTTTCTAAATATCCAGCTTTTTTTTCAAGTAGATTCATCGCCAAATAGCTAAATTGTGTACTTGCTCCCCCACCCAAGAATAAAATTTTATAATTATCGGGAATGTTTAACAATTCTTTCCATAAATTTCTACATTCTTCCATAACAGTTTCCCATTCTTTTGAGCGATGAGAAATTTCTATTACAGACATACCTGTTCCGTTAAAATCTTCTAGTGCTTGAATGGTGGCTTTTATGGCTTGTTTTGGAAGCACTGCCGGTCCTGCATTAAAATTATGAGTTACTTTCATAAATTTTTTTTATTTTTTAATTTTTATAAATTTTTAATCGCCTTTATTTTATTATTTATAGATTTTATTGTCAATAATATTTGTTTTCCGATTAACTTTAAAATGGTATAATAATCATATGCAAGAAGCATTATTATATAAAAAAAATAAAGATAAAAGCGTAAATTGTGAACTTTGTTTTCATTTTTGTAAAATCAGTGAATCTTGTACTGGAATTTGTGGAGTGAGGAGAAATATTGAAGGAAAATTGTATTCTTTAAATTACAATAAAATAATCGCAAAAAATATTGATCCAATTGAAAAAAAACCTTTTTTTCATTTTTTGCCAGGAACTTTATCATATTCAATCTCTGCAATTGGATGTAATTTTGAATGTTTAAATTGTCAGAATTGGCAAATCTCTCAAATCCAAAAAATTGAGAAATTGGACAATGAATTTCCAGGTGAATTAATAAAACCACAACAAATTCTTCAAGAAGCTATTAAATCAAACAGTGGTTCAATCGCATATACTTATACTGAACCAACAGTTTTTTTAGAAACAGCGCTTCCGATAATGAAATTGGCTAAAGATAGTAATTTAAAAAATATCTGGGTTTCAAATGGATTTATGAGTAAAAAATGTATTGATTTAATAATACCCCATCTTGATGCAATAAATATTGATTTAAAATTTTTTAATGATGAGAAATATAATAAAATAGCAAAAGCAAAACTAGATCCGATTTTAGAAAATTTAATTTATTTAAAAAAGAAAAAAGTTTTTATTGAAATTACAACACTTATTATTCCAGACGAAACAAATACACTAAATCAAATTGAACAGATTGCAAAATTTATAAAAGAAAATTTAGGGGTAGATACTCCGTGGCATGTTTCAAGATTTTCCCCAGAAATTTCATATAAGCTATTGTCAAAATCCTCAACATCGTCAGAAGAATTAGAAAGTGTATATAAAATTGCTAAAAAAGTCGGATTAAATTATATTTATATTGGCAATATTGCAACAGATTTGCGAGAAAATACTTATTGTCCTGAGTGTGAAATTTTAAATATAGAACGTCAGGGTTACATAATTTCAAGAAGTGATAAAAATGGACATTGTCAAAATTGTAATTATTATTTAAATATTATAGATAAGTAAAATGAAGAAATTTCTATTAATTGTATTAATTGTTTTTACTTTTTGTATAATAAAAACATCTTCACAGGAATATGATTCTTTGTTTAATCCTAGTTTTATTATTTCTGATTATGAATTGGAAGATTATTCTTCAATGAATGTTTATGATATACAAGCTTTTTTAAATAGACAAGCAGGACAATTAAAAAATTATATTACCAAAGATCCAGATAGTGGAAGATTGATTTCAGCGGCTGAAATAATTTACAACGCATCTCAAAAATATAAAATTAATCCAAAGTATTTAATTGTTTTGCTTCAAAAAGAACAAAGTTTAATTACAGATCCAAATCCAACACAAAAACAATTTGATTGGGCAATGGGTTTTGCTATTTGTGATAGCTGTGCCATGAATGATCCAGCTTTGCAAAAATATAAAGGATTTTATAATCAGGTTTTTTATGCCGCACAAAGGAACAGATTTTATATTGAAAATAAAGATCTTTTTTGGTTATTTCAAGTGGGTAGAGAATATAATATTGACGGAATAAAAATAAGTCCAATAAATCAAGCAACTGTTAATTTGTATAATTATACCCCACACTACAATGGGAATTATAATTTTTGGAAAATTTGGCAGAAGTGGTTTACAAAAAAATATCCAAATGGTTCTATAATAAAAGCACACGGTTCTCCCGGTGTATGGATAATTGAAGAAGGCTATAAAAAACCATTTATAACGTGGTCGTCATTTATAAGTAGATATAAAAAATCTGATATAATTGATGTTTCATATAGTGATTTAGAAAAATATCCAATTGGTGATCCTATAAAATTTGAAAATTATTCATATCTTCGAACACCAGACGGAAGTTTCTATATGGTTGATAATGATAAGTTAAGAAAATTTGAAACACGTGAAACCGCTAGATATTTTGGAGTCAATCCTGAAGAAGCTATAAATGTGTCTATCGATGATATTAATTACTATCCAAAAGGAGAGAACATAACACTAAATAGTTTATATCCAAATGGAATTATTTTACAAAATATAAAAGATCAGCGGATTTATTATGTAAAAGATGGTAAAAAATCTTTAATATTAAACAATGATCTTTTAAAGATAAATTATCCAAATCAAGCAATAACAAAAGTAAGTGATGATGAAATTGATAAACTAGAGTCTGCTGACAATGTAATTATAAGGGATGGAGTTTTGGTAAAGTCACATAACAATAATGCAGTTTATTTTATATCAGATGGATTTAGAAAGCCCATTTTAAGTGAGGATATATTTGAAAAATTAGGTTTTTCATGGGGAGATATAATTAGTATATCTGATAATATTTTAAATTTAAATAAATTGGGTGATGCAATAACAATTATCCAAGAAAATATAAACGAAAATGAACTTTTGCCAACACAAGAGTCTCATCCACTATAAAAAATATGAAAGAAATTTATACAATTTTTTCACCACACAATCCTCTACTTATTTCTAAAATAGGTAAAGAGCACTCTGATAAGCTGAAAAAAACAATTACAGTATGGAAATATATAAGACAAAAAATTTACAGCATTGATCCTCAAAAAATTATTATAATAATGCCTGAATATAATAAGTTCAATAATATTTCCATAAATCAATGTGAGACATATAAAATAAATTTTAAAGAATTTGGTGATTTATCTATTGAATTTGAGGTAAGAGGTGATTTAGATTTCTCAACTAGATTAAAATATTTTTTACGAAAAAATGATTTTCCTGTTTCTGTTTTTTCAGATACAGAAATAAATTATAAATCATTTGTTCCTTTGTATTATTTAAATAAATATCACACATCTTCTAAGGGCTTTGAAAAGGATATGAAGCACGAAGAAACAAATACAGAGTTCGTTGTTATTAATTGTTCCCTAGGTGACACATCACAACACCTAAGATTTGGAGAATTATTATCAGATTTTATGGAAGAGACTAACGAGAGAATTGTTTTAATAGCTTGTGGAGATTTTGCTAAAGAAATAAAAGAAGAAAATATTTCAGAAGTAGATAGTTTATTACAAATTTTTATTGATTCTATCAAAAAGAGAAAATATGATAATATTTTTGATCATTATGAAAAATTTAAAAATGGAAACTACATGAGTCTTAAACCATTTGCTGTAATTTCACATAATTTATCTCACCAAAAATCAATACCAAAAATTTTATCACTCGACAGAGAGTTTAATGAAATTTATTTAACTTGTGAGTTCGAATAATTTTTAGAGCTGGGACAATTTTTTGGAAATTTAATGCCCCAATATTTTTTTGTATAATAAAGCCAGCTTTTTATATGAATTCGTGACAATTTATTTGTAAATATTGAAATAAATATATTTTTGTCAGCAGACATTTTTTGATGCAGATGAATTGCGCTTACTTCACCCGTATAATAAACGCTATATCCAGCACCCCAGACTCTGCGACATATATCCATATCATCTAAATACATAAATATTTTTTCATCATATCCATTTATTTTATCAAAAACCTCTTTTTTTATCATAAAACAAGCGCCCTGCAACCAATCAACTTCAAAATTTTTTGTTCTGTCTTTATCTCTGAGTAAAAATTTATAAAGCCATTTTTGTCCTATTTTTGTTTCTCCTAAAAATGTTCTTCTAAATAATGGATAATAAATATCTGGAAAATTAAAGCTGGTTTCTTGTGTGGAACCATCTGCATTTATAAGGCGTGGGCCAATGATTCCAATGTCATTATTTAATTTTAGCGTTTCGCAAAGTTTTTCTATTGTAGATTGTTCTATTCTTATATCAGGATTCAATATCATTATATATTTTCCACCGCATTGTTTTACTGCTAAATTGTTTGCAGCACAAAGCCCTATATTTTTTCCTGTTTGAATAAATTTAACATTAGGAAATTCTTTTACAATTTCTTGTATGTCATCCTGAGAATTATTATCAATAACAATAATTTCTGTATCAAATTGAAAATTATAATTAGCCAATTTTTTTAACTGATATTTTATAAGTTTTGACGATTTATAGTTTAAAATTATTATTGATAAATCCATAGATTTTATTTATACCAATTATACAATTCCTCGCTTTTAATATTTACTATGTTTTTAAATATATATTTTCTTTTTTGAAATATTTTTGAAATCAATTTTAAATTTTTAAAAAAGAAAGCAAGGGTTTTTGTCTCGAAAAATAATATATAAATAAATTTTTTAAATTCATAAATAAATAAATGAAAAAAACATTTTATAAAATTTGCGCAAAATTCATTTTTTATTAAAAGGTAAATATGATTTCTATATGAATATTCATTTACCCAAGAAGATCTATTTTTTCTATTTTTTATTGTATTTGTTCCCTTTTTTATAGATCTATCGTGATAAGCAATTACGTTTGGTAAAAAATAGCATTTATAGCCAGCTAGTTTCATACGAAATGCTAGATCAACATCTTCTTTGTAGGTAAAAAAATCTTCGTCAAAATATTCATTATTTATTTTTATGCTTTCAAGTGCCTTTTTAGAATATATGGGACACGCAGCTGATGTTCCAAAAACTTCTTTTACCTGATTGAATTCATTATTATTTTCTTCTAATTGTCCGATGTCTATAACTTTGTGATTTTTAAACACTTCAAATCCACAAGTATCAATTATATTTGTTTTCCCATATTTGTCTGCATTATATGGATCTTCATTATTAAATTCCCAATGAAATAATTTAGGAGCAATTACACCTATTTGATTTTTATTTTTATTATTATCCAAGAAATTAAAAGCATTTTCTAAAAAATTAGGCTCCATTATTATATCTTGATTTAAGCACAATATATAATCAGATTTAGCCCAGGCAAATAATTTATTATGAGCTGGTGCAAAGCCAATATTTTCTTTATTTTTAAATATTTTAAATTGCGGAAAGTTGTGTTCAATAATTTCAATTGTACTGTCATTTGAATTATTATCAAAAATATTTACCTCATAATTTTTAAATGTTTGTTGTAATATAGAATTAATACAATGTTTAATGTATTTTTCTCCGTTCCACGTAACTAAATTTATGCTTATTCTAGACATATAAATTTTTTATTTCTTCATAAAGATCTTTCCATTTAGGATTTTCTTTCCTAATTAGGCTAATTTTTTTCTCTCTTCTCCATCTTTTGATTTGTTTTTCTCTTTCTATCATCGCATATACATCGTTATCACTTTCAAAATATACTAATTTTTTGCATTTGTATTTTTGTGTAAATCCAGAAATTTTTCCAGATTTATGCTCTAATACTCTTCTAAAAATATCATTTGTGAAACCAACATACAATACTCCACTACGACTAGCCATAATATAAACAAAGTAATATTTTTCATACTTCATAAATGCTTTTCTTATTTTTTATTCTTTGTCATTTCGACCGAATCCCGCATAGCGGGATGAGCGGAGAAATCTTGCTAGATCTCTCGACTCCGTCCCGATCAGCGGGACTGCGCTCGAGATGACAATTTTATTTTATTTTATATTTTTCTATTATACAAATTAATAAAATTATAAATCCAAGTCCAAGTGGATGATCTAGATATGGTGAAAAAATATGAGTCACTAGTATGCTTATAAAAGAAAGTAATAATGAAATAAAAATTACATTATTACTATTTATCAATTTAACAGAATCTTTGATTATTTTCAAGCTTAAAATTATATAAAATAATAGTCCAAAAATGCCTATTTTAAGCCAAAAATTGAGCCATCCCCACTCAAAGCTGTAAGTTGTAACTTGACCCGTGGGGTTGGTTTCGTTGAGATTTCTCGGATCTTTTGAGAAATATGTAATTTCATGAGCAAACCCATAGCCTAGTATAGGAGAATTTTTTATATCACCTAACATAGGACTCAATAATTCCATTCTAGAATTACTACTTGCATCAGATTCACTAACTCTACCAGATAGCATATCAGCGAAATTTATATGAGTGTTTGGAATTTTTAATAAGATAAAAATAAAAACTACTGATGAAATTGTGATTACTAAAAATTTTAAATAATATTTTATAATATTTATAAATTTTTCTTTTTTGAAAATTAGTATTATAAATAAAATAAATAATGCACTAAAAATTCCAAGCCAAAAGCTTCTTGAGAAACTTATTATAATTGCACATAAATTTAAAATTAATAAGGTATAAAAAAATATTTTTTCATTTTTATTTAATTTTTGAAATATTAAAATTACGAAATTTATTATAAAAGCAATCATTAAATAGACTTGACTCTGAAAAAATATACGATAAAAATGCTCATTCATTTTTGTAATTTCTCCTAGTCGCGTGTCACGAATCCACTTGTATAAAGTTGTAAAATCCAAGAAATTAAAATGTTGAGAAAATAAATAAAAAGCAATTATTGTTTTAAGTGATAAAAAAAGTGTGGCAGAAATAAAAATATAAAATAAATTCATTAATACTTTTTTATCTTTTATAATTTGATAATAAATTGGAAGAATTAAGAAAAATATAAAATTATTTATATCTGAATATATATTTGAAATTTTTGTTTTATTAATTAGCGCAACAATTATTCCCAAAACAAGAATTAACATATAAAAAACATGAAACCACCTATAATTACTTTTTTTAAAATCAAATTTTTTGTTTTTTACAATATAAATTAATCCCGCAATAAATGAAATCAAGAAAATAAATATTCTAATTGATAGAGAGAATCCAAATAAATCAATACTTATTAATCTCCCAAAAGAACCAATAAATAATTCTAAAAAACTAATGTAAATAATCCATTTTACATCGCGTGAAATTAGGTAAATTATTAAAATTGCAAGAAATGAAAATGCAATATAATTAAATATTGCAAATTCATGAGCAAAGAAAAAAATAACGTCTAATATTACAAGAGACAAAAATGTTACTGAAAAGCATTTATTTTTTAGAAAATTGAACATTATAGATATTTCTTTTTTTTAGGTAATATGTGTAATTTTACACCGAGTATAACAAGTCTTACAATAAACCAATTTATTACAATAAAAAATCTTAAAATTAAAACTTGTAATTTACTTTTATGTTTTTTAAAATATACTAGTAAACTATTATTAAAAGTTTTCTGATTTTTTAGGATTTTTTCTTGTTTAAAACTTTCACCTTTGTGATGTTTTATGCTTGTAATTGGCGTAAAAATTATGTCTAATCCATGTTTTCTTATTCTTGTACATAAATCAACTTCTTCAAATAAAAGCCAGTAATCCTCGTCTAATAATCCGCCAACACTCTCTATTACTTTTTTGCTCGTTAATAAAAATGCACCCATAACTTGATCAACTTTTTTCTCACTATTATAGTCAAAATCTAACATATAATATTTTCTTATTGCAGGAATTAATCGTGGAAAAAAATTGTGTAATTTTAAAAGAATAAAAATTTGTGATGATAAAGTTGGTAATCTTCTACATGATGGTTGAAGTGTAGAGTCACTATTTAATAATTTACATGCAATTGCTCCAATATTTTCGTGCGAGTCAAAAATTTCAATTAATTCTTTAAGTGAATCAAATTCAATAAATTCTGTATCAGGATTTAGAAGTAAAATGTGATCGTATTTTGATAGTTTATAGCCTATATTATTTGCTTTTGCAAAGCCAAGATTTCCGCCCGATGGAATATATCTAGCCTGTGGATATTTTGATTTCACCATTTCCTCGCTTCCGTCATTTGAATCATTATCAACTACAATAACGTCTAAATCAATATTTTTGTTAAATTCAAAAAGCGAAGATAATGTTTTATCAAGCAAATCTTTTACTTTGTAATTTACGATTATGATTGAGATTGACATGCTAATTAAATTTACACCCTTCTTTTCTTAAAATTTCAATTTTTTTCATCTCTCCCCTGTTATATCCGCCAATTTTTCCATCAGATCTTATTACTCTATGACATGGAATTTTTGGATCATAATTTTTATTTAAAATATTGCCTACAGCTCGGTAGGCTCGAGGCTTACCGACTGCAATAGCGACTTCTTTGTAAGTCATTACTTCTCCTTTTGGAATCTTGGAAACAATTTTATATACTTCTTCAGAAAATTTGGACATTTAAATTTTTTGACATAGTTCTATCATTCTATTTGAAAAACCCCATTCATTGTCATACCAAGAAACAAGTTTTATTAAATTTCCATCCATTACATTTGTAAGTGATAAGTCCAAAATTGATGAATGTGGGTTTCCTATTATATCGCATGATACAACTGGATCGTTTGTTGTCATTAAAATTCCTTTGAATTTTTTATCTTTTGAGCATTTCACAAACAATTCATTGATTTGTTCTACTGTAACTTTTTCTTTTAATTTTATTGTTATATCTGATAGCGATCCATCAACAACAGGAACTCTGATTGCAAATCCATCAAATTTTCCTTTTAATTTTGGAATGGCACGGGTTACAGCAATTGCTGCTCCAGTTGAAGTTGGAATAATATTCATGGCAGCAGCGCGGGCTCTTCTTAGGTCGCTGTGTGGGCCATCCATGAGGTTTTGATCTGCAGTGTAAGCATGAACTGTAGTCATAAGAGCTTTTTCTACTTCGAAATTATCACTAATTATTTTCATAACTGGTGCAATACAATTTGTTGTGCACGACGCTAAATCATAAACATTTGTAGATTTTTTAATTTTTTCTTCATTTACGCCTAAAACTACTGTTTCTACATTTTCACCTTTTGCAGGAGCAGAAATTATAACTTTTTTGGCCCCTGCCTTCATATGCTTTTGTGCATCTTCATAAGTTCTAAAAATTCCAGTACATTCTAAAACTACATCAACTTTTAAATCTTTCCAAGGTAATAATGTTGGATCTTTTTGAGCATATACTGGATATGCAATTCCATCAACTACAATTCCATTTTTATTGGCTGTTACCTTATTCTCGATTCTTTTTTGAGCACTGTCATATTTTAGTAAGTGTGCTAGAGTAGCTGAATCAGCTAAATCATTAATTGCAACAACTTCAACATCTTTTTTTGTAAGTGCTACTCTAAATGCCATACGGCCAATACGACCGAAACCATTTATTGCGATACGTTTTTTCATATTTTTTTATTATTAATTATTTATTAATTTAGAAAAATTTTTGCTTTATTAGCTATTAAACAATTTTGTCATTCTGAACTTGATTCAGAATCTCAAAATTGTTTTGTGTTCTGGATTCCGGATCAAGTCCGGAATGACAAAGAGCAAAAATTTCTATTTATTTTTTTACTTTTAAATCATTAAAGACGCCTCTTTTGTCTAATTCATCGTAATATCCACGTGGATCATGTAATAAAACCCTTGTTATTATTCCGTTTATATTATGTGTTTTTTGTTTTTGTATATTTTTACGTCCAAAAAACATAATAAAGACAAGTATTGGAATCATAATTAACATAAAAATTATTGCAGTAAAATCTTTAAACAACACTGCAAATACTAAAAACATTATTACGATTATCAATGGTCCAAATAGTGTCCATGTTAATATTTCTTTTTTATTAAATTCTAATGTTCCCCATTCTTTTATTGTTGTTTTATTATCTAATATTTTTTTTATTAAATTAGTTGGTAAATAGCCAAATATTGAACTATAGTATGGTTTACCGTTTATAAAAGTAACATTTGCTTTTGTTAATGGATCAAATTTTTCAAAAATTAAACTTCTATAGTAATGAAATGGATCTGTAACAAAAGAATTAAAATCATATATTTCTATTTGTTTCCCATTGTAAGTTCCTTTTATAATATTTTTCTTTTGTGAAAAATCTAACTTTCTAAATTTCTTTTTTTCATCTTCTAGAAGCTGTAAATTATATTTTTTTGCAAATTTTTTTATTTCTTTTTTTCTAGAAAAAAGTTTTGAGATATTCCAAGCTATAATAACTATTAATGCAATTATACATATTATTAATAGCCAAAAAGAAGAGCCATTTGTAAATATTTCTTCTTTTATGATATCTAAAAAACCTTTTATATCACCCCAAAAACTATAATCTTCCATATTTTTAAAAATTATTTTATTAAATTAACTTTTTGAATCTTTTTATAATATAAGATAAATAATATGCCTCCTATTAATGTTATTAATGAAAGAATTATAAATATTGGTTCTTGTATGGACTTAATTCCATTTCCAATATAGGCCAAGCTTAAACTTCCGCTTACTTGTCCTATAATCACTAATGTTAAGAAAATTTTTGGAGAAATTTTTGAAAAACCAGCAAGATATGATATCTCGTCATCTGGAAATAAGGGTAAAAAGTAAGCTAAAAATATTAATAATTTTCCTTTTTCAAAGAAATAGTCATATTTTTCAATGGTTTCTGTTTTAATAACCCTTTTTATTATTTTTCTACAAAATATTCTTCCTAAATAAAATGCAATTGCCGTTCCCATCACTCTACCAATAAAATTATAAATAAAACCCCACCAAAGTCCAAAAATAAATCCACCCGCAATTGATATTGTATAATGGCTAATCGGAGTAATTACTACTTGCAATATTTGAATCAAAATAAATATTATTGGTGCAAAAATACCAAATTGATTTATAAAAGTTCTAATTGATTCTTGGTTAGAAAAGAATTTAATAGGAAAAATATAACCAAGTATTAATAAAATAATGGGAATGAATGTTAGTAAATACCAAAATAATTTATTTTTTTTCATTCTACTTTCTTGGAAATTTTTGCTCTTTTAGTCTTCAAACTATTTTGTCATTCTGAACTTGATTCAGAATCTCAAAATTGTTTTGTGTTCTGGATTCCGGATCAAGTCCGGAATGACGGGGTGCAAAAATTTTTATTTTATTAAAGTATATCCAAGTTCAAGCGCTTTTTCATTTAAAATTTTCAAATTCGGATTTTTTATATATTTATCTTCAAAAACATGATTTATTGAATTTTTTGCATCGCTCAAATTTATAAAATCTTTTATTGTTTTCATAATTGCGCCAAGTACTAACATGTTCATAACACGCTGAGAGCCAATTTCTTTTGAAAGTGTATCAAATGCAAAACCATGTGAATTTTTTATTTTTTTAATATCTGGATCATTTATCAAATCAGTATTATAAATTACAATAGAATCTTTGTTGATATAATCATTTGCACGTTTAAAAGCACGTTCTGATAAAATTACCATAATATCTGCTTTTAGAAATTTTGGATAATAAATAATTTCATTTCCGAATTGAATATACCCCATAGATACTCCCCCACGTTGTTCTACTCCGTAATTTGGTACAAAGCTTATGTGAAAATCTTTATTATTTAAAATATCCAATAAAATTTTACTAAGTGATTGAACTCCTTGACCGCCCTCACCCGCTATTAATATTTTTTTCATATTATTTGTTCTCCTTTGTAAATTCCTTAACCGGATATATTGATTTTAATTTATTCATAAATTCAATTGTGGCTTTTGCGTCTGTTTTCCAGTTTGTAGGACAAAATGATAAGACTTCTACAAATGAAAATCCCTTTCCTTGCATTTGCCATTCAATTGCTTTTTTAATAAATCCTTTGAGTTGAATTGGATTATCTACTGATCCACGAGCAATATAAGCTGGTAATTCACTTGCATTTGATAATAATTCAGGGCCTTGTATAAAAAATTCATCAGCCCCTGACTGAGTTGTTGCTGTAATTTGCTGAGGTATTGTTGTCGGTGCTTCCTGACCTCCTGTCATTCCATAGTTTGCGTTATTTACAATAATAACAGTAATATTTTCATTTCTTATTCTTGCGCTTATTAAATGTTGCATTCCTATTGCATAAGCACCACCGTCTCCTAAATATGCAATTGCAACCATATTGGGGCGAGACCTTTTTGCGCCCGTTACAACGGGAATTGTTCTTCCATGGTGAGTTTGCATTGTATCAACATTGAAAAAATTCCAAGCCAACAGTGAGCAACCAATATCAATTCCAAATAGTGTATTACTTTGAATTTCTAATTCATCAACTATATAACCCAATTGTTTAAGTAGTATTGGATGACCACAACCAGGACAAAAATTATGAGGTTTAGATGAGTGTTTCCAACATTTTGGCCAAGAAAGATTATTTTTATTTTCCATATATTTTATTTATTCTTTTTAATTAACTCAATAATTTCTTCGGGTGTTATTCCAAGTGCTGGTTTATTGTAAGTAATTATTGGAATATTTAATCCGTATAAATTTTCCTTTACAAGTTTTAACAACTGATTATATGCTGATTCAGTTACAATTATCTGTTTGATTCCCTTTAATTCTTTTTTAAGTGCAGAATTAGGAAATGGATTTATTGTAATTGGACGAAATAATTTTACAGATTTTTTCTTTGTATCATATAATGCCTGTTTTACAGATGAAGCAACATTTCCATGAGCAATTATAAGAGTATCTTTTTTGGATTTATCAAATTCATAGACTTCATGCTCTTCAATTTGAGATCTTATTTTATTCCATTTTTCAATTAAAATTTTATTGTTTTCAAAGCATTCTTCTTCAACTGAATAAGTATTTCTTAAATTTATATATTCTTTTTCATCATTTCCCCTTTTATCTGATTTTAAAATTAAAGGAAAACTTTTTTCTAAATTTTTTGCTTGTTTGATTTCTACATTTGTTCTTGTCTTTAGTGTGTATCCATCAGTTAAAACAAAAGTTGGGGTCGTGTATTTCCAAGCTGTGTTAAATGCTTTTATTGTGTAATCATATAATTCTTGAATTGTTGATGGACTGTAAACGATTCTATAACCCTCTCCATTTCCTCCGAATGCTGTTAATGTTAATTCTTGCTGGGAGTAAATAACCGAAGCAGTTGATGGTCCCCCACGTTGGCCTATAATAGCAACAATCGGAATTTGCATTGCTTCGGCCATTGAAAATGCGTCTTGCATTAAGATATTCCCAGGTCCAGCAGTAGCTGTAAATGCCTTTTTTCCTGTCATAACCGCTCCTATTGTTGTAAATCCAGCAGACATTTCATCTTCTGTTTGAAGAAAAATCAAGTTTTTTTTATTCTTCTCATAAATAGTGTCCCATCCCGCCATTATTTCCGTTGCTGGAGTAATTGGATAACCAAAAAAAGCCGTTGCACCAGCATTTAGTGCGGCATGCACAACAATTTCATTTCCTGTTAATAATTCTTTCATTTTATTTAAAATTTATTAATTAATTATTTTATTCTTCAAATATGTAATCATCATCTTCATCTCTTTCCTTTTTTTGAGTATCAATTTCTTCTTTAGAATTATCTTGTATGTAAATTTTTTGAGGTTGTTTTTCTAAATTTTCTGAATCAATTTTAATTTGTTTTTCTTCGCTTTCTTCTATGGTGGGTTTTATTTCATTTGTGTCATTTACAGAATAAATAATTTCATCATTTTCAGACACCTCTTTGTCTTTTGATTTTATTTTATTTTCATATATCTTAAATTCTCTATCCATGCGGGATAATTTTTTAAATAATCTTATTAAAATTCCTAGAATTAAAATTAAAGAAAAAAGTAGAGCCCAAAAATAAGGTTTTTTGTAATTTATTATATTTATTGAGGTAGATTCTTCATCATCTATTCCGCTTATTTCATTTGCAAGTTTTCCCGCTTCACGCTCTGGAAATGTTAATTCAAGTTCTTGTGCTGTGCTTGTAGTTATTTCTGTTCCATCTTCATTTACCTTGTGGTATTCAGCAAAACAAATATTTATTGCAAATATATTTATAAACACCAAAAAAATTATTGTTTTTATTTGTTTCATTGTATTTTTGATAACATTAACATGTATTTTTCTTCATTGGATTTTACAACTAGAGTTTTTACATGACGCAATATTTTTAAATCTTTTAGAATTAAATTTCTAATATCAGAATTTCTTTCTCCAATTCCACCGGAAAAAACTATTGCATCAATTTTATTATCAAATAAAGTGATGTAACTTGAAATTTGTCTTTGAATGCTATAAATAAACATATTTAATGCTAATTTAGCAAGATTTTTTAATTTATTATTGGGTTTTATTTTTGATTTATATCCAGGAATTTTATAGCCACATAAAATCATAATATCTCTTAAATCTTTTATTTTTGTAATTCCATATAATCCAGAACCAAAATTTAAAATATCTTTTATCTCTTGGTTTTTTAATCCGAGATTAGAAAGATAAAAAATTATTTCACTATCAATTGTCCCAGATCTACTCATCATCATTAAACCTGAATTTGGTGAAAATCCCATTGAAATTTCAATTGCTTTACCATTTTTTATAGCACTTATACTTGCTCCTCCACCAAGATGACAAGTAATCAAATTTAAATCACCTATTTTTTTATTTAATTTTTTACTAGCTTCTTTCAGCATTCCATAATGAGAAAATCCATGAAATCCAAATTTTCTGATTTTATATTTTTTTGCAATTTCATAATTTATTGGATATAGATATGTTTTTTCATCTAGTGTTTTAAAAAACATTGTATCAAAAACTCCAACATGATCACATTTTTTCCATAAATTTATTGCGGATTTTACCGTTTTTAGATTTATAGGGTTGTGAAGTGGAGCAAGCGGACTAAATTTTTCAATTTGTTTTATAATAGTAGAATTTAATTTTATTGGTTTTTGAAATTTATCTCCGCCGTGAACAATTCTATGAATTATTGATTTAATTTTTATTTTTTTAAAATTTAGATAATTATTTACAATTTTAAGTGCTTCATCGTGAGAAGAAATATTTTTAATTTCTTTTTTATTTTTAAATTCAATAATTGAATGTTTGTCTCCTATTTTTTCTATAATACCAAAATCTAATTCCTGATATTTTTTATCAAAAACTTTGAATTTTAATGATGTGCTCCCACTATTTATTACTAAAAACATCTTGTTAATTTATTATTTATTATTTTCAATTTATAATTGATTTATTATTTGGCTATTTTTAATTCAATAGTAAATTATTAAATAGTAAATGAATTGAAAATTGCAAAATAGTAAATTGAAATTAGATTATGAGCTCTCCCTCATCGTTTTGATTAATGTTTAATGCATTTGCCTCATCCATGTCTAAATGAACCCTTAATTGAAAACCTTCGCCTATTCTTACAATTATTTCATCAAGTATTCCCGCCCTATCACCTTCAAACTTCAATTTTACAACTTGTCTATCTTTTAAATTGAGTTCTTTGGCTTCTTCAGGAGAAATATGTAGGTGTCTTTTTGCTATAATTACACCTTTTTCTAAATTAACTTCATTTAATTCATTTATAATTTTAATCCCAGGGGTGTTTTCAATGTCCCCAGATAATTTAATAGGAGCGTTAATTCCTAATTTATATGCATCAGATTTTGATATTTCAACCTGAGTTTGATTTCTATATGGACCAAGAATTCTTACATTTTCTATTGATGTTTTTGGTCCCATTATTGTTACTGTTTCTTGAGCTGCAAAATCATCATTTTGTGATAATTTTTTAAAGAAATTTAATTCGTATCCCTCTCCATATAATTGCTCTATTAATTCCTTTGTTGGGTGAATATGTCTGTTTGAATACTCTATTTTTACTTTCATGTTTTTTATAGTTAAAGTTTAATGTGATTTTTTGTTAAAAGTCCAGATTGTGCACCAATGTTTGATACAACGCCTCCACTTCTAAGCATTGCTAGTTTTAAAGATTTTTTAATATCATTATTATAAATAATAAGTCCCGCGACAAAACTCGAATTAAATGCATCACCCGCTCCTGTTGTGTTTATTGATTTTTGTTTTGTGGCTTTTTCAAAATATATATTTTTTCCATCATAGACGTATGCGCCTAAATGTCCATAAGTTATAACACAGGTTTTTAGTCCCCACGAACACATTGTTTTTAATAATTTTTCTGCATTATCGGTTTTTATACCACTACTTTTTACTAAATCAATTGCTTCGGATTTATTTAAGCAAAAAATTTCTATATTTTTAAAATATTTTTTAAAAAATTTATAACCCAAGTTTAATTGTGGAACACCGGGATTCCAGGCTATTTTTATATTTTTATTTTTAGCAACTTCAAAAATTGTATTTATGTTTTTTGTAAATAAATTTTGTTTTCCACCAAGTGACGCAATATAAAACCATTTGGAATTTATGTTAGATAATTTTTGTTTTGAAATATTAAGTAGTGAATTTGCTCCACGATGTGTGAATAAAATGTGCTCATTATAATTTCCAAAATTTATAATAAAAGAAAATCCCGCATGAATTTTCTGTGATTTTGTAATATTTGATATGTCAATTTTTTTATTTTTAAGTTCTTTCATGATTGCATCAGAAAACCAGTCATCACCTAAATTTGTGAATATTGAAGTTTTGAGCTCTAAGTTTGAAAAACTTACAGCTGTATTCATACCACCACCTCCAAATGTCATATGAACATCATCCGAATTTATTTTTCCACCATATTCAAATGCTAAAAGTTCTGGTGCTAAAATATTTTTTTTATTCTTTATAATTATAGCTTCTTTTGTGTAGTACATTATATCTTGAGTTGCTCCACCAAAAGTTACCATATCAAATTGTTTTTTCATAAAATAAATAAAATTAGTTTCTAAAACCATTATTATTATAGCACAATATTTTGATTGAGAAAAATTACAAAATATAAAAAAATAGCCAATAATTGACCATTTTTTATTTTATTATTTGCCTTTTTGTTGTGTGCCAATGCGTGGAGTTTTTATTAATACTAATTGTTTTATTTAAAATTGTATTTATTTATTACCTACTCAATCACACCTCCCTCTGTATAATCAGAAAACAATGACTCATCTAGATCATATACTAACTTATTCCAAATTATTGTCATAATCTCCTATAGGAAGCCAACCAGTTCCTGTTGTCATTGCTGTTTTGAATTCAGAAACACTAGAATATCCATCTGGAATTGTTAAGTCATAACTATTATCATCATTGAAATCTAGATCTGTAACTAGTTCATAGTTGCCATTTAATGTACTTCTTACATTATATAGATCTTGAATACTACTTATTGTAGTTGTTGCTGCTTTTGTGGTATTTATACTTATTATAAAGAATAAAAATACAACACAAAAGAAGATTAAATATTTGTTTAGTTTATTCATAAAAATTAATATTATTATTTAATAATATTATTATAACATAAATTACATGGGGGGGTAGATATTCCCCCAACCTCGCAGGTTGGCAACCTCGAAGGTTGAAAATATATAAATAATAAAAACCGGGCCATAAACCCAGTTTTTGCAATATCTGAAAGTCCAGTGTGGAAAGACTCCAAACATTAATTTTGGGTTGAGTTCTGAGATTAGCACCATGGTGCTAAAACTACCCGAGCTCCCAACGTTGTAGATGTAAAGTTCCAAATTCTGAACCATCAGACAATTTAATTATATCATGAATGAAAATAATTAAAAAACGGGTTTCCTGCCCAGAAAACTCGTTTACTATTTTATCAAAGATAAAATTAATCTAAAATTCCATCAAGATTTACATCGTAAAGAATTTTTTCATTTAAGTGTGTGTATTTTATAATCTCATAATCTTTAAACCAAACATTTATTTCTCTTTGTGCTTCTTCTACTTCATCGGAGCAATGAACTAAGTTTCTTACACATCTTGCATCAATATTCGCTAGCTCATATGAATCAATTGTATAATCACTTCTTATTGTTCCAACGTCTGATGTAAGTGGTTCTGTGCCACCAACTAGTTTTTTAACAATTCCAATAGATTTGTTTCCCTCGAAAACCATTACTAATATTGGCCCAGCTGTTATAAAAGAAACATTTCCTTCTAACATATCTTTACCATATTCTAATTCCGTTTTTTCAATTGGTAGATTTTTATTTTTTCTATTTTCTACTGTTTTAGTGCCAACTTTTAAAAACCAAGCTTCATCTTTATTATAATGGGCTAGTGCTTGTTCTCTTGTTGCTACTGTAAATTTTGCTGCAACCATTTTTAGACCAGTTTTTTCAATTCTAGATATTATTTCACCCATTAGACTTCTTTGTATTGAGTCCGGCTTTAGAATAACTAATGTTCTTTCGTTTTTCATGATTTTGTTTGGAGTTTGATCGAGTTAAACCCGATTAGCTCGTATTATTTTAATATTTCTTTAACTTTATCAACAACTTGAGCTGGAGTAAGATTTGCTTTAACTAGATAATCTTTCGCACCCAACTCATTTCCTTTTTTAATATCTTCGTCTTGACCTAGATTTGTAAGCATTATAACTGGAATATTTTTGGTCTTTGCGTCTGATTTTAATTCTTTTAAAACCATAAACCCGTCCATTTCAGGCATTATTACATCAAGTAAAATTATGTTTGGATTTTCTTTTTGCGCTAATTCTAAACCAGTTTTTCCATTTGATGCTTTCATTGGTTCAAATCCTTCTTTTTCAAATTTAGAAATATACATATTTACCAACATTTCCTCGTCTTCCACTATTAAAACTTTAATTTTTTTATTTGTCATAGCTTTTATTTTAACATTAAAAAATCCCATTAGAGATTGTTTTTATTATATATTAATCAATTAAAAAGGTCAATTTTTATATTCTGTATAATAATTTTCTCCGTCTGATTTTATTATAATATTTCCCAGCTCATCATTTCTTAAAATTTTTGAGCCATTTTTTATAATTCTATCAAGTGCTTCTTTATGTGGATGTCCAAATTTATTATCAGATCCAGATTGAATTATTGTAATTTCTGGCTTTATTGTATTTAATAAATTGTCACAATTTGAATATTTTGAGCCATGGTGAGATGCTTTAAAAATTTCTGATTTTAAATTCGTATTATCTTTTAAAATTATATTTTCAATTTCACACGATGCATCTCCATTAAAAATAGCATCAAAATTTTTGTAAGTTAATTTTATTGAAACACTTGCATCATTTAAATTTTCTACTGTTTTTGTTTTTGGCATATAAATAATAGACAAATATAAATTTTCATCAATTTCATATCTGTCTCCTAGTTTTGGTTTTGTAATTTCTAAATTATAATCATTTATAATTTTTTTCATATAATTATAATCAGATAAATTAACATCAATCCCTGAATAAATTATTTTTTGAGTTTTGTATTTTTTAATTATGGGAATTAGCCCATAATAATGATCTTTATGTGGATGGGTAATAATTATTAAATCAATTTTATTATTTCTATAAGCTATGAATTTGTTTATTTTTTCTGGTAAATCTGAGTCGGGTCCACCATCAATTAAAATATTTTTTCCGGTTTGAGTTTTTATTAAAATCGCGTCACCTTGACCAACATCAATGAAAATAATATTTAATAATTTGTCATTTTTTTCGTATGTATAATAAAATCCTAAAATCAAAACTATAATTATTATAAAAATTATTTTTTTAGTCATATTGTTTTTTAGATTTTTTAAAAACAAAATAAACAATCACAACATATGAAAAAAACATAAAAAGCAATGAAAAATTATTTATCGAAATACTCGCAAAAGTTATTTTTGATAATTCATTTGCTGTTTTTATCATTAATTGTAAATTTGCATAATTAAAAAATCCAATTATTTTGGCAAAATCTAAATTTATATAAGAAAAAACAACAGCAAAAAACGAAACCAACATATTAATTGAAATAAGTGGCAAAATTAAAAGATTTGATATAGGAGAAATAATTGATAATTGTTTGAATTGATAAATCAAAATTGGTGTGGTTGTAATTATTGCAGAAATACTTGATGTAAGCGATGAGCGGATTTCAAGTGATTCTGGTAAAAATTCGAAATATTTTTCTATAAGTGGACTTATATAAATTAATCCATAAGTTGCAAAAAAACTAAGTTGAAATCCCACGTCATAGAAAATTGTATATGGGTTTATCATAGCAATTATAAATGTGCTGTATGATAAAAGTAGTGAATTTTTCATTATTTTTCCAATGTTTTGAGAAAACATAAGGATTATTGCCATAATTGCTGCTCTTATTGTCGAAGCACCGAGTCCTGATAAAAACACGAATCCAATTACAATAAAGCAAATTATTATAAATGATTTTTTTCTGTTTACCCCAGCTGATATAAGTAAATTTAAACAAACCAGGGAAATTATACTTACATGCATTCCAGAGACAACAATTATGTGACTTATTCCAATTCTTTTGAAGTCGTTTTTTATTCCTTCTGACACGATATTTTTTCCAAATAATAATCCGTTTATAAAAGATGAATATGGCTCGGGCCAAATTGAATCAGAGTGGTCAAATAAATTTTTTCTAAGTTTATAAATTAAACCTATGATTTTGTTTCCATTGTTGTGTGATATAATCTCTATATTTCTCGATGAACAAATTGAATAAATGTTTTGTTTCATTAGGTATTTGTCATAAGAAAAGTTTTCAATTTTTTCGGGGCGCTTCAGCTCACAATCAAAGACTATTTCATCCCCGTAATTATATTGTGGATATAAATCTGTTGTTACAAGTAGGTTTCCAGAGATTTCTTTGTTTTCCTCAATAATTGCCTTTGTTTCTATGGTTAATTTTTGATAATTGATTCTTTCATCTGGAAGCGCCCCCACAACGCCTTTTATTTTTAAAAATTTCCCAGTATAAAACCAGATTTTTGTGTTATCATTTCTTTCAATTTTTAAAACATTAGTTCTATAAAATCCAAGAATTAAAAAAATAAATATTAAAAAAATAATACTTATTTTAAATTTATTTAAAGTTACAAATAATACAAAAAATAGTATTATTGCATATATAAGATAGTTTTTTTCAATTGAAATATTAGAAAAACATGAAATCGCGATTCCAATTAGAAATGTAATGCAGAGTATTATATTTTTTAATGTTTTGTTCATATTTTAGGAATTAGGAACTGGGATTTAGGATTTGGGAACCGGGAATTGGGATGCGCAATTCATTTTGTTCTTAAAGAACTTATTAATTTATTTAGCATTTTATGAATTATCACTATCTTTTCTATTATTTCTTTTAACTTTTCTCGTGTTATATAATTTAAATCCATTGATACAAAAACTTGACTTTGTAATTCTATTTAAAGAACCAAGTGCTATTCTATAAAAATATATCTTATCTCTGTGTGATATTCTTCCAAATCCTTCTCTTATGTTTGATATTATAGATCCGAAGATCTTCTCATTTGATTTTTTAATGAAAATAATTCATCTTTTGGAAAGTTTTTGGTTATTTTGTAAATTTCTAAAACTAAAACTCTCCCATGTTTCCAAACATTGAAGTTTTCAAAATTCAAAAAATCGCCTTTCATATTATTTAAAATTAGTTATTAACCCTATGCATGTCCTGAGTCCTAAATCTCAATAAAAAAAGCCACCTGCTCGTATTCTACGCAAAGCGTTGTAAACGAGATTGGCGACCTATTTGTATATTAGAACTATTATTTAAAAAGTCAAATTTTATTTTTCAATACACTTTCAATAAAATTCAATATTTCTCCATCAAGTACTCTTTGAGTATCACTTGTTTCATATTTACTGCGTAAATCCTTTACCATTTTGTATGGATGAAGAACATAAGATCTAATTTGATTTCCCCAGGCAGCTTGTTTTATTTCTCCCTTTATTTTTTTCTTTTCTTCGTCTGATTTTTCTTCGTAATATTTTGCAAGTTTAGATTTCAAATATTTCATTGCAGTTTCTTTGTTTTGTGATTGAGACCTTTGGTTTTGACATGTTACAACAATTCCAGTTGGAATATGTGTGATTCTAACCGCAGAATCAGTTGTGTTTACATGTTGACCACCTGCGCCGGATGCTCGGTAAGTATCAATTTTTAAATCCTTTTCATTTATTTCTACTTCGATATCTTCAATTTCGGGAAAAACATTTACCATTGCAAATGAAGTGTGCCTAGCATTGTCAGCGTCAAATGGTGAAAGACGAACTAATCTGTGAACCCCATCCTCGGCTTTTAGATATCCATAAACATAATTACCTGTAATTTCTATTGTTATACTTTTATATCCAGCTTCTTCGCCTTTGTTTTCATCAATAATTTGCGTATCCCAATTCATTTTTTCTGCGAACCTTAAATACATTCTAAGCAACACTTCTACCCAATCTTGGGATTCTGTGCCACCCGCTCCCGCAAAAATATTTATAATTGCATTTTTGTCATCATATTTATCTCTAAAAAGTAATTTTATTTCAAATGATTTTAATTTTTTTTCTAAATCATAAATTTTTTGTATTTCAGTTTTTTCTGAGAGTTCATTAATTTCTTTTTCTAGTGAATTAATTGTTGTAATTTCACTTTCCAAAAATTTTAATTTTTGTGATAATTTTTTTGCATTTTCTTGATTAGTCCAAAAATTAGAATCAGACATTTTATTTTGAATTTCACTAATTTCTTTTTCATATTTTTTTAAATCAAAAAATGGTTTTAGTTTTTCGAAGCCAATTTGTAATTGTTTAATTTTGTCTTGCAATTCTTGATCCATTGATTTTTTGATTTAAAAGGGGTTATGATTAAATTATAAAGCATGTTTGTAATTTATCATAGATTTTTTTTGGTAGCAACTGAGTGGAGTCAATGCTCAGTAGGAGGAAAAATGGGAGAAAACAGAAACAGAGACAGGAGGAACAACAAGAGAAAGCGCGAACAGAGAAAAGTGTTTGGTCACAGTTCAAATGAAACAAAGACCAATCAAGTGAGAATTCACAAACAGAAAAAACACAGACACAATAAGAGTGATAAAAAATATCACCAAGGAGGCACACATTGAAGACTTATTTTAATCCCAACTAAAAAGGGTTTGCTATATTTAACAAAGCAGACCCTTTTCATTTACCATTTTCTATTTTCAATTTCCAATTGATTTACTATTTATAAATTTTTCAATTGTAAATAAATAATAAATAGCCAAATAGAAAATCAATTCAAAATAAAAAATAATAAATTGAAAATTATAGACTGCATTTGGATTTATCAGAATACTTTGTGTGCAATAATTTTTTTGATAATTTTCCAAGTGGTTTTCCCAAAAATTCCATGTAAATTTTTATAATATTTGGGTTTTTATGGGCTTGTCTGAATTCCAAAGATTTATCTTCTTCATAAGTTGCTTTTGCTCTTTTTCGTATTATTTCCATGGTTGTTGGCTTTGGTTGTCCTCCACCACCTATGCATCCCCCTGGACATGCCATAATTTCGATAAAATGATACTTTTTAGGCATTTTCTTTATGATTTCAAGTATTTTACGGGCATTTGATAAACTGTGTATTACAGCTAAATTTAGGGTTGTATTTCCGATTTTTATACTTGCTTCTCTGAATCCTGAATCACCTCTTAAAATTTTAAAATCTATCTTTGAATATTCTCTGCCAGTCATAAAATAATGAGCTGTTCTTATGGCTGATTCCATAACTCCGCCAGATGAGGCAAAAATTGCTCCTCCACCAGAACCCGGCCCCATTGGATTATCAAATTGTAATTTCCTTTCATCTTTTAGATCAATTCCAAAACTTTTTATGAGTTTCGCGCACTCTCTTGTTGTTATTACAAAATCAACATCACGGACTCCGTCAACCGACATTTCATCACGACATGATTCATATTTTTTTGCTGTGCATGGCATTATACTTACTAGTATAATATCGCGTGGATTAATTTTTGCTTTTTGTGCATAATAAGTTTTTATTAGTGCACCAAACATTTGGTGGGGTGACTTACAGCTTGATAAGTGATTTAATAATTCAGGATAAAATGTTTCAATAAAATTGACCCAGCCAGGACAGCATGATGTTATAAGTGGCAAATATTTATTTTGTTTGATTCTCTCAATTAATTCACTGGCTTCTTCCATTATTGTAAGATCAGCTCCGAAATTTGTATCAAAAACTTTTTTAAAGCCAGCCTTTTTAAGTGCGCCTACCATTTGTCCGGTTACGGAAATCCCAGGCTCTAATCCGAATTCTTCTCCCAGTGCAACTCTAATTGAGGGAGCGGTTTGTGCTATTACATGTTTCTTTGGATCTTTTAATAATTCTTTAATTTCTTTATAGAATTCTTTTTCCCTGATTGCATTTGTTGGACAAACTAGTGAACACTGACCACAACCAACACAGTTTGTGTCAGCCAATTTTTTATTTAATGATTTTGAAACAACGGTTGCGTTAGCTCTGTTTTTATAAGAAATTGCATTTACTGTTTGAAGTTCCCTACATTTTTGTATGCATCTTCCACATAAAATACATTTTTCAAAATCCATTACAATATCATGAGAAGAGTCGTCTAATTCTTCTGAAATATGTGGTTTAAATTTTAATTCCTCAATGTCTGGTAAATTTTCTAATTTTAACCATTTTCTAAATTCTTCTTCTTTTTCAAAATTACATCCTATTAATTGAGCATTTATTTTTCTTTGTTTCTGTATCTCAGGATTATTTGTCTCAATTATCATGCCCTCACAAATTTCGTTATTACAACTCGTTATAAATTTTCCGTTAGCCATAACTACACATATGCCACATCTCCCCTCTGACCTTAGATCTGGATGGTAACAAAGAGTGGGAATTTTTATTCCACTTTTTAGAGCCGCTTCAAGTATCGTGCATTTTTTATTTATTTTTATTTTTTTACCGTCAATCGTTATTTGCATTTTATTCTATTAATTTATCAAACTCATTTTTAAAATATTTTATTGCTGATTTTAGTGTTGTTGTTGAACTTTTTCCCAGCCCGCATTGAGATCCATTTGGAATAAAATCAATTAAATCTTCTATTATTTGAAATTCTTCTTTGCTCCATTTGCGTTCTAGTATAACTTGAAATAACTGCAATAATCTAAAATTTCCCTCTCTACATGGAAGACATTTGCCACAATTTTCATCATTAAAAAATTGAGTTATTGATCTACATATATCAGGAATACTTTTTTCATGATTTACAAAAACTATTCCTGTTTGAAAGTAATTTCCTGTTTTTGATATTTCTTTGCATGAAAGAATTAAATCTTTTTGAAATGGAAGACAGCCTCCTGATGCACAAAAGAAAATTGCTTTTGGATCTATTGCCCCCACTTTTTCTGATAAATATTCTAATGTAATACCTTGCTTTTCTTCGTAAACTCCAGGATTTTGAACATCACCAGAAATTGAAAAAAGCATGTTATCATTTTCATAATCATCTTCGAAAACTAAACTAGCTCTACATAAAGTTTCAATATTATTTATACAGGTTTTTTCTCCATATAGACCAAATTCACTTGGATATGGAGGTTTATGTCTAGTCTCTGCTCTTAAACCTTCAATACTATTTAGAATTGCTGTTTCTTCACCACATATATAAGAACCAGCACCAATTATAATCTGTATGTCGTATTTTGATTTTTCTTTTATGATTTTTTCTAAAACTGTTTTAAATTTTGAATATTCTTCTCTTAAATAAAAAAAACATTGTTCTGCTTTTAATGCATACATGGCAATATTAATACCCTCTATTGCAAGTTCAGGATTATTTTCTAAGATAAATTTGTCCTTAAATCTTCCCGGTTCACTTTCATCAGCATTACAAATTAAATATTTTGCAGGTTTACACATTTTCCATTTGAGTCCTGTAGGAAAATTAGCACCTCCGCGACCACAAAGACCAGATTTTTCTATTTTTTGTATTACTTTTTCTGGTGATATTTTTTTGGCTTTTTTGAGATTTTCAAAATTTGTTTTTCTTTTTATTTGCATTGTGTTAAATAAGCTGTCAGCTATCAGCCCCCAGCATCGGAAAATTATATTAATTTTTGTTCTTTTAGTATTTGTTCTAATTTTTTTTCCGTTAAATTTGTAAATAGCTCATTGTCTATCATCATGACAGGACCCCTATCACACTCACTTAAACATTGGCAAGATTCTAGTCTAAATTTTTGTTCGTTTTGTCCTATTTTTGTTTTTAATAATTTTTCTGCAATACGTAACAATTTTTCCCCATTTTTTATGTGACAAGTTGGGCTATCGCAAATTTTGATTATTTTTTTAGGACCATTAAATAGATTAAATTTAGAATAAAAAGAAATTACTTCATAAATTTCAGCCGGTGATTTAGAAAATTTTGAAGAAGTTTTTATAATATCTTCTTGAGCAATGAATCCATTTTTATCTTGAATTTTTTGTAGGTGTTGTAATAAAATTTCCATATTAATATTTTGTAATTTTATTGTATCATAAAACCCAGTTTTTTATAATAACTGGGTTTTATTCTGTTAAGTTTTGTTTATTGTGTGGCTCGACAGCGTTTTAAAATATACTTTAGATATCTATTGGCATCTCTTGCAGACTTACTTACTAATTTTAATTCATCAGATGTTGGTTTGTAGTTGAATGAATATTTATCTGGATCTCCTGGATTAGTCCATGCTGTTGATATAAGATTTTCTGATCTTTCAAGGTGTTGCCTTAAATTAGTTCTCGCAAGTTCTAGTGCATCCCACTGATCTTTGCATTGATTATTGTAATGAAAATCCTGAAGATTTTTGTTAATTACCACCTCAATATCTCTAAAGCCTTTAATTTTTTTGTAATACGGAATTTCTTTATATACTCCTTTAATTCTGTCTTTAATCCACTTTACTCTCTTTTTTAATTGTGCTTTTAGTGTGTTATATTCCTCAATTGTATTAACTGTGACATTATCGGCTATAAGATTTTTTGCTTCAGTTACATTTCCTCTAATTTGTACAACTCTTTGTAATAGCATAGTTGAATCAGATTCTCTCATTTTGGATTTGTCTTTATTTATTTTAATTACTGCTTTTCCTTCATCAGAAAGTTGTGTTTCTAGTTTTGTAAAAGATTTAGAGTAGCTTTTTTTTAGAGAATTAAGTTTTTTAATAAGCGAGCTATTGGTTGTGCTTGCCGAAACTGTTTGAGAGTAACGAGATTCTCCATTTTCATTAACTGCCGTTACATAATAATATTTAGTTGTTCCTTTTGGAAGACCCGTATTTTCATATGAAAGTTCTGAGAGTTGTTCCAAAGTATATATTTTTACAAATGATCCGTCTCTTGTGTCACTACGATAAATGTTATATGATGTAGCTCCAGTAGAAGCATGCCAGGATATTTTTATTGTTGAATCATTGATGCCCGAAGCGGTAACGGATGTTGGTGGTGTTGGAGGAACTTCATTTATTTCATCTGCTGGTATATCACCCGTTGGGGGATGAATTTGGGCCAAAACACTCGTAATAAATATTACTGGCAACAATATTGTGAGAAATATTATCACTAATAAATTAATTTTTTTCATGGTTTTATTTTTAATTATTTATAATAATAGATATTTTTAGTTTTTATAAATTATTCTTCGTCTGCAAAATCTTCTTCTATTGAATCAACATCTTTTATGTCAGCATCATTTTCATTATCAATGTTATCAATATTAGATAAAAGTTTGTCAATGTCATCAAAGTCTGAGGTTTTATTAATTTCATCTATTTCGCTTTCATTTAGTCTTTCCCCGATTTCATTATTTTCATTAGGGGTTCCATCACCACTTTCCGGAAAACCCATATTTTGCTTTTGTTGTATTAAGTCTTGTTGTTCTTGTGTTTTGTTTTGTTTTGTACACCCAGTAATCGTGAAACAAAATAAAACAATCAGAAATAAATAAAAAGCTTTTTTCATTTTTTTGTTTTTTTAATTATTATTTTAATATATATTTAATTATAATACTTTTAAAAATTTACACAAATTATTGACTATTGATTATTTATATTGTAAGATGTCATATAATCGATATCCATGGGAGGAATCATGATTGAACAAGTAAAAGTTGGGACTGATAATGTCCTATCGCTCGAAGATCAGGCTGAAATTTATGTACAATTAGGCCAATTATTAAAAAAATCCAATCTCTCAGCATCAAAGTCCTTTAAGAGGTTAATTAATGAAATGATCTCGGACTTCAAGGGCTTTAAACCATGTGGAAATATGGGAGATGTTGTTGTTTGGCCCAAGATGCCATTAAGGTTTCTCAATTTTCGTGAGATTGGATTATTTCAACACTATTTTTATGTTGAACAAGATGTTGTTTTAAATTCCATCCAGGAAATGAGCCAAGTAAAAATAGAACCCTATGTTCTACGTATGAATAGTCACGAAACAATGGGAACCCTCATTGAACTGGCAACCGCAATTCAATTCGGAATTATTAAATATTTTCCAGGAGACTGCATATCGGTATCCGGGGATATATATTTTTATTTGTCTAATTGTAATACTAATCCATGCTGGAGAATTCACAATGGTCTTCCAAGCACAGCGTTTCAAAAATTTAGAGTGGGACGCTAAGAAAAAATATTTATCTATAGCTGGTCTTGTAGGGACCAGCTATTGTTTTTTAAATTTTTTAAGTAACTCAACTGTCGATATTAAAAGACACTTATTCTTTTTTATTCCTAGTAATTTTGCATATTCATAAATCATATCTAAATCATTTGCCTGAATTTCAAAAAATTCCGGAACAGATTCATATTTATCGTAATATTTATCAAATTTAAAGGTTAAATCTTTTAATGTATAGATTGCTCTATGGAATCTAGTCGATTCATACTCTACCAGCCCCAATGATTTAATTATATTTTTTGTTTCATGAAAATCTGAGGTTGAAAAGCTATATTCCTCACGAAATTCAACAGCAGAATTTGTAATAGGTTTTTTAACAGTTATAAGAGTTTTATTTTCTATTTTTCTTACAATTAATTTTGATTCATTGTTTTTATCTTGACCTTCTTTTATGTCAAAAAAAGATGCACATATTTCACCTTCAAAAGTTTTTATAGCACCAAGGGCTAAAAGTTTTTTTTCTATTTTATCTCTTTTTATTTTTAGAACCTTTACTCTTACTTCTTTCATATTTAGAGATTGTCAATTATTTTTTAGTTGTTATTGTTTACCAACCACCAGATGCACCTCCTCCTCCAGATCTTCCGCCACCAAAGCCTCCAAAACCACCTCCGAATCCACCTCCAGATCTTCCGCCACCCAAGAACCAAAATCCACCACCAGTTCCAGGTTTACCATTATTTTTTGAAACAGCATAATCAAATAATAGTCCTAGTATTGTTAAAATTATAGTAATTATTGTTCCTATTAATAAAGTACCAATTATTAATCCAATTATTGCGCCCAGTATCCCACCAATTACACCACCCAGCCAAAACGATTTTGTTTTACCAAGTAATCTAGCGAAAATATTAAGAAAAAAAATGAATATAGCAATAAAGAAAGATATGGTATTTTCTGTTATTTTTGAGTTTACTTTTGTTTGTGATGTTAGTTCTATTCCTTGTGTTGAGGAAATTATTTGATCAACGGCTTTATCTATGCCGCCATAATAATTATTGTTTCTAAATTCTGGCTTCATGGTTTCATCTATTATCCAAAAAGATTGCGCATCTGTTAAATACCCCTCCATTCCATAGCCGGTTTCAATTCTTATTTTTCTATCCTCTATTGAAATTAGAAGCAAAACTCCATTATCATTATTTTTTTTACCTATTTTCCAGTCTTCAAATAATTTTACAGCAAAATTTTCTATTGTATCGCCCTCTAGACTTTGAATTATTACTACACTAATTTCATTTGTTGTTTGTTTTTCAAAATCAGATAATTTTTGCTCTAAAGATTGTTTTTCTTGTGTGGTTAATGTATTTGTATAGTCATTAACAAACCCAGTTGGATTTCCTGGGTTTTGATATGCATGTGTCTTATTAAAAATTATCAAAATAAAGATACACAAAAAATATATATTTATTTTGAAAACATTTTTTATCATAAAATATTATAATTCAACTTTTGGAGCATTTTCTGTGCCCTCTTGTGCCTCAAAATATGTTTTTTCCGAAAATCCCATCATATTTGAGATTAAATTTACGGGAAGTTTTTTTATCAGTATATTAAATGATTTTACTGTATCGTTGTATCTTTGTCTTTCTACTGCAATTCTATTTTCTGTGCCCTCTAATTGAGTCATCAGTGTTTGTACATTTTCTGCTGATTTTAATTGAGGGTAATTTTCCATTATAACTAATAATCTAGATAACGCACCGTCAAGTTGAGTGGCTGCTTGAATTTTTTGATCAGTTGTTTGTGCTCCGGAATACTGTGTTCTTGCTTCTGCGATTTTTCCAAACACTTCTTGTTCTTGTTTCATTATTCCTTTTACAGATTCAACTAAATTTGGAATTAGATCAAATCTTCTTTGATATTGACTTTCTACTTGTGCCCATTGATTAGTGACTCCTTCGTTTGCATTTACAAGTTTGTTATATGTTGTCCAAAAGAATCCCGCTACCAAGACAACAAGAATTAAAATAATTAATAGTGTTTTTTTCATTTGTTTTTTATTTATTGATTAAAATATTTATATAGTATATCAAATTTTTGAGAATTTAGAAATAAAATTTAAAATTTTTCAAATATAGATTTTTTTCTTTTTTTCTTTTTGTATAAGATGAAAAATATGATGATTATAAATATTATAATCGAACCATAAGAAATTTCTCTATAATAAGTTTTAAAAATTCCACTATTTGCTCCCAAAAAATATCCCAATAAAGCTAGAATAATATTCCATATTAAAGATCCAAGAGTTGTAAAAATTATAAAATTTCCGATGTTCATTTTTGAGAGTCCCGCTGGAATAGAAATTAATTGCCTTATTTCAAAAACTAATCTACCAATAAAAGTCGCTAATTTATCATATTTGAGAAAATAATCCTCTGCTTTTTGAATTTTATGTTCATTTATAAGAAGTAATTTTGCAATTTTTGTATTTGCTAATTTATAAATAATTGCTCGACCAAGTGTCAGTGCAAGAAAATAATTAAATAGAGCACCAATTAAACTTCCCAATGTGCCACACAAAATTACTAAATATAGGTTTAATTTTCCTTGGGCTGCTAAATATGCCGCTGGAGGAATTACAATTTCAGATGGAAATGGAATAAAAGAACTCTCAATAGCCATAAGAGCGGTGATGTTAAAATAATTTAACTGTGAGAAAATTGTTGTAAAGAATGAGGTGATGGAGTGAATCATAGTTTTATAATTTATAAATTTTTATTTACCGAGTCTTCTTTGTCTTTTGTTATATTCTAAAATTGCTTTATCTAATTCTTTTTCATCAAAATCTGGCCAATGTACTTTTGGAAAATAAAGCTCTGCATATGAAGATTGCCATAATAAAAATCCAGAAAGTCTTTTCTCACCAGATGTTCTGATCATTAAATCAGGATCTGGTAGCTCACCAGTGTCGAGATTTTTAGATATTAAATTTTCCGTGATTTCGGTTTCTTTTATTTTTTGTTTAATTATTTTTTGAATAGCTCTCTTTATATCATCTCTCCCACCATAATTAAGTGCTATTTGAATAATCATTTTTCCATTGTGTTTGGTTGTATTTATTGCACTTTTAATTTTTTTTTGAAGAGAAATTGGTAGTTTTTGTAAATCACCGATGTGTCTAATTTGAATTTCTTTTTTATGGAGTTTTTTAGTATTTTTATCTAAAAATTTTTCAAAAAGCATCATGAGGTTTTTTACTTCTTTTTCGGATCTTTTCCAGTTTTCAGTTGAAAAAGCATAGATTGTAACAATTTTGATTCCTAATTTTTGCGCATAAAGACAAATTTTTTTTACATTCATTATTCCTTTTGTATGCCCAATCAGAGTTGATAATCCTTTATTTTTTGCCCAACGGCGATTTCCATCAATTGTAATGCTAATATGATTAGGTATTTTTTTTGTTTTCATTATTTGTGATTTAATTTTAAATAATTATAATCTAATTTTTATAAATCAAAATTTATACTTGAATTTTTGAAAATAAATAAGATCCAATTAAAAATAATAAAAAAGTTATTATTAAAAGTACTATTAAATCAGTTGTGAATGTAAATTGATAGAATCCTGTAAGAGAGCCTCGTAATCCGTCAACTCCATAAGATAATGGATTTATTTTTGAAACTATTGCAATTGATTTGGGGAGCCCATTTAATGGAAAAAGTGCGCCTGATAAAAAAAAAGTTGGCATTACTAAAAAATTCATAATTAATTGAAATCCTTGCATGTCTTCTAAAACAGATGCAATAGCTGTTCCAAGTGCTGTGAATAAAACAGCGATCATAAAGATAAAAATAAATGCACCAAACAATAAAGAAAAAGAATTAATTTTAAATCCTATTAAAAGTGAAATTAAAAGAACTAAAATTCCCTGTAAAATTGAAGTTGTCGCACCTCCCAAAGTACGACCTATCATTATTTCAAATCTTGAAACTGGGGCAGCAAGCGTTTCTTTTAAAAATCCAAATTGTTTATCCCAGATAATATCCATTCCTGAAAAAATTGCAGAAAATAAAACACTCATTGCGATTACACCTGGTGCAAGGAATTGAATATAATTTCCCTCGCCAGCTTTTTGAAAAGTTGGTCCAAGACCATAACCCAGAGCAACTAAAAATAAAATTGGTTGTGAGAGAGAACCTATCATTCTAGACTTTGAACGTAAATATCTTTTTATTTGTCTTAACCAAAGTATATATATTGTATTCATATTTTTATCTTTTAATTCTTCGATTATGTCTCATTCTCATTCTATCAATACTGTTAGCAGATTCTTCTCTTAAATTATATCCGGTAAAATGTAGAAAAGCATTTTCTAATGAATTTGTATTTGCTTTTTGATTTAGTTCTTCAACAGTTCCCAGAACTATGATTTTCCCATGATCAATAATCGCCACTCTATCAGCGACTTTTTCTGCTTCTTCCATGTAATGAGCAGTAAGAAGAACTGTGATTTTTTCCTCTTTATTTAGTTTATTTATATAATCCCAGATATGATTTCTTGTTTGAGGATCTAGACCTATTGTTGGCTCATCTAGAAAGAAAATTTTTGGGTGATGTAATAATCCTCGAGCTATTTCTAATCTTCTTTTCATTCCACCAGAAAAAGTTTTTACAAGATAATTTCTTCTATCCCAAAGCTCAACAATATTTAAAAGTTTCTCTATGCGCTCTTTTCTTGTTTTTTTTGGAACTTTATAGAGAGCCCCATGAAATTCCATATTTTCGTAAGCTGTTAATTCATCATCTAAGCTATAATCTTGAAAAACTATCCCAAATGAATGTCTTACTTCATCTGATTGTTTTTCTGTGTCATATGAATTTACAATAATTTTTCCACTTGTTGGTCTTAGAAGCGTCGTTAACATTTTAATAGTTGTAGATTTTCCAGCTCCATTTGGTCCTAAAAATGCAAATATTTCACCCCCATTTACACTAAAAGAAATATCATCAACGGCTTTTATTTCTTTAAAATATTTTTTTAAATTTTTTACTTCTATTATTGTCATTTATATTTAGATTTTTTTTGTGTAACTTTAAATATTTTGATGTTTTTTTATATTATTTAATTTAAGTATATAAAAAAACATTATTAAAATCGAATAATGTTTTTGATTTCAGTTTTAAGACTATAGGAATATGGATTATCATGCTCTTATGATGTGGCGGAGAGAGAGGGATTCGAACCCCCGGAACCCGTGAAGGCTCAACAGTTTTCAAGACTGTCCCATTCAACCACTCTGGCATCTCTCCGTGTTTTATATTTAATTTATTTTTTAAAGAATTTTTATTTGGCTGGGGAGGTAGGGTTCGAACCTACGAATGTCGGCTTCAAAGGCCGATGCCTTACCACTTGGCTACTCCCCAATAAAAATGATAGACGTAAAATATTATCTCTCATTTTTTGGGAAATGTCAATATTTATTATATTTATTCAAATACTTTTTCTTGTTTGCTTCCAAATTTTTTGGCTGACTGTAGGAATTCTATAAAAAGTGGATGTGGATTTAGGGGGCGTGATTTGTATTCTGGATGACCCTGCGTCGCTATAAAAAAAGGATGAATATTGCGCGGAAGTTCTATAATTTCAACAAAAAAATCATCAGGAGATGTTCCAGAAAAAATCATGCCACTATATTCCAATTGTTTTCTGTAATCATTATTAAATTCATATCTATGTCTGTGGCGTTCTGATATTTTTAAATTTCCATCTGATAATTTTTCACCAATTCCATATTTTTGATAAATAGAGTAAGCATAGGTATTTTTTTTTACAATACAATCAAATTTACCAAGACGCATTGAAGTTCCCTCGCCTTTTATTTTTTGATATTTTTCATCCATTGGGATATCGTGAATAATTTTGTATTGCGTTTTTGGATTTAATTCTGTTGAATTTGCATTTTCAAGTCTTAAAACATTTCTTGCAAACTCTACACATGCTAATTGCATTCCAAAACACAATCCTAAATATGGGATTTTTTTCTCCCTAGCGTGTTTTATTGCCATTATTTTTCCTTCTGATCCGCGCTCACCCCAACCAATAGGGACTATAATTCCATCCATGTTTTCAGGAATTAAATTAATTCCATGTTTTTCAATATTTTCGCTATTTACAAATTTAATATTTGTTTTAAATTTATTTTTCCAAGAAGCATGTTTTATTGCCTCAATTAAAGAAGCATAAGAGTCAAGTAATTCAAAGTCGCCAGTTGCAATATATTTTCCCACAATACAAATATTTATTTCTTTATTAACTTTTTGTTTTATTGATCTATTAAATTCGCGCCACTTATTTAATTGCAATTTATTAAAATTTAATTTTAACTTTTTAAGAATTTTTGTGTCAAATAATTGTTTTTCAAATAGTAATGGTAATTCATAAATATTTTCTAAATCTGGCGCCATTATAACATTTTCGCCTTCAATTCCACATTTTAATCCAAGCAGATACCTTCTCCTTTTGTCTATTTCCATGTTTCCTCGAAGAACTAGAAAATCAGGCATTATTCCCATGGACATTAGAGTCCTTACGGACATTTGGGTTGGCATTGTTTTTGGTTCACCAAGGTGATTTGGAATTGGAACATAGGTTGCGTGAATATTTATAACATCATTTGGCATTTTTGTTTTCATAATTCTACAGGCCTCATAATATAACATGTTTTGATATTCACCGGCGGTTCCACCCAACTCTATTACAACAATATCTTTTTCTTCTCCAGCTTTTTTAATTCTTTTTATAATTTCGTCAGATACGTGGGGAATTGCCTCAACATCCTCACCGTCGTATCCAAAATTTCTTTCTCGTGTTATTACTGAATTATAAATTTGGCCCATTGTTGTAAAATTACGATGCCCCATATCTTCATTTAAAAACCTTTCATATGTGCCTAAATCCATATCAGCCTCTAATCCATCTTCACATAAAAAAGGATCCCCATGTTCTATGGGGTTAATTGTGCCCGAATCTATATTTATATAGTTTTCACACTTTAAAACACCGACTTTATATCCCCTACTTTTTAGTAATAATCCAACTGAAGCAGCTATAACACCCTTGCCTAATCCAGAAAGAACTCCACCTGATACGAAAATATATTTTACGTTTTTATTTTTTTTTGCCATTATCTTTTATAATATTAACCACTAAGAAGGGTTCATTTTTTTGTCCTAATTTTATTGCTATTTTATGTTCACCCAGTGTTTTTAAGTGATGTTCTAATTCAATTTTTAAGGGGGAAATTTCTATGTTGTGTTTTTCTTTTAAAATTTTAGATAAATCCTGTGGCGTTATTCCGCCAAATAAAATCCCCTCTTCATTTGCTTTTGCAGGAATTGTAATTTTTATTTTTGAAATTCTATTTGATAAAAGATCTAAGTTTTTTTCATGCTTTATTTCTTTCTGTTTCGCATTGTGGATTTGTTTTTCTAATTCTTTTATTTTTTTGTCATCAGCTGGTTCTGCTAATTTTTGTGGAAATAAATAATTTAAAGCATATCCATTGGATACCTCTTTTATGTCATCTTTTTTTGCTACATTTTTTACATCTTTTAAAAATATTACTTTCATATATTTCCAATTTTAATATTCTAAAATTAAGAGTTTTTAGTTATTTCAATAATTCAATTGCTTTGTCTAGTTGTGGATCTCTATCTTTATTGTAGTCATCATCAGATAATTTTATTTCAATGTCTGGTTTAATACCTTCTTTGTCTATTGCTCTATCGTATGGAGTTAGCCATTTTGCAATTGTTAGTTTAATTGAAGATCCATCTGGGAATTTTGTTAAATCTTGTACGCTTCCCTTTCCAAATGTTGTTTCTCCAATAATTGTTGCAATTTTATAATCTTGAAGTGCGCCAGCAACTATTTCTGATGCACTTGCTGATCCTTTATTTACCAAAACTACGGTTTTTTTATCCTTTAATTTTGCAAAACCAGCAGATGAATAATTTTGTGTTTTTTCTTTATTCTTTGAAGTCTCTTTTACTATTATATTATTATCTATCCAATAACTTGAGATTTTTATTGCTGTTGTCAGATATCCACCCGGATTATTTCTTAAATCTAATATTATATATTTTTTGTTTAGAGAATTATTTACAGCTTTTTCAAATAAACTCTCTGTGTCTTGATTGAAGTGAGTTATTCTAATATAGGCGACACTCCTATCGTTTAAAAGTTTATCTATTTCTGGTTTTCCAGTATTTGTTTTTATGCTTTCATAATGAATTTCATCTCTTGTAATGACTATATCTTTTTCTTTGTCGGTGCCATTTTGTATTGTAAGTGTTACTTTAGTTCCTTTTTCTCCTCTTATCATTTCTACAGCATTGTTTAGGCTTATATATGATGCATCAATCTTATCTATTGCAATAATTATATCTCCAGCCTTGAGACCAGCTTTTTCTGCAGGAGAATTTGGAAGAGGGGCTATTATTGTTAGCTTATCATCTTTTATGCCAAGTTCCGCACCAATTCCATTAAATTTACCCTCTAACTCACTGTTAAATTCTTCTGATATGTCTGGTGGTAAAAATATTGAATATGGGTCATTTAAAGATGCCACTAATCCAGACAAAGCTCCGTAAAACATTTGAGAATCTTTGGTTCCGCCAGAGTCAATATATTTTTCTCTAATTGTATCCCATGTTTTCCAAAATAATTTAAAGTCAACATTTTTTGATAAATAACTTGGAGTTTCTGCGTCTTTATTTTTTAATTCACCCTGATTATTTTTGATTATAAAATTAGAATTTTCAGATCCAGATACTCCAATTAAAAGCCCAACAAAAAAACTTATTATTATAAGAACAGCAATAAAAATTATTTTTTTTGTTTTTTTTGTCTCTGAGTTTTGATTGTGTATTATTGTTTCTTGCATTTTTTTATTCTTCTCTTTTTATGTTTGCACCTAATTTATTTAATCTTTTTTCTATGTCTTCATATCCTCTATCTATTTGTTGAATATTATCAATTTGTGTTGTTCCTTGTGCTATTAATCCCGCTATAAGCATTGCAAGTCCAGCTCTTATGTCAGGACTTTCCATTTTTTTACCAGATAGTTTAACCGGGCCATTTATTACAACTCTGTGTGGATCACATAAAACAAGTTTAGCACCCATTCTTGATAAAAAATCAGTAAAAAATAGTCTACTTTCATAAATTGTTTCATGCATCATACTCATTCCGTTTGCTTGCGTCAAAAGAACAGTATAACAGCTTTGTAAATCCGTAGGGAATCCAGGATATTCATGTGTTGTGATATCTGCATGTTTTAATTTTTTATAATCCTTTATTTGTATATGATTTTTTCCTATTTCTAAATTGACACCCATATTATGTAAAATTTTTATAGGAATATCTAGGTGATTAGGATCACATTTTGTAATTTTTATATTGCTTTTAGTGGCTATTCCAATACATAAAAAGCTCCCAGCTTCAATTCTATCTGGAATAATTGTAAATTCCGTTCCCTTTAATTTTTTAACTCCATTTATAATTATATTGTGAGTTCCTGCTCCTTTTATATCAGCGCCCATTTGATTTAACATATTTGAAAGCGCTGTTACTTCTGGTTCGCATGCTGCATTTATTATTTCAGTTTTTCCACTAGCTAAAACCGCCGCCATAATAATAGCTTCTGTTCCCGTGTGGGAAATTTTTGGAAACACATACTTACATGCTCTTATGCCACTATTTGTAAATCTATATAAACCATTTTTAATTTCAATTTTTATGTGCATGTCTTTTAGAAAATCCAAAAAGAAATCAATGGGTCTTTTTCCTATTACACAACCACCTGGATGAGGAATTTCTACAACTTTAAATCTATGAAGTAGTGGCGGAACAAACATAAGAGATGTTCTGATTTTTTTTGCCGTATCAGAATTTAATTTTTTTGGATTTAAATTTTTTGCAGTTACCGCTATTGAATCTTTACTTAATTTCTCTACTTTTGCACCCAGGTCTTTCAAAATTTCTATAGATAGGTTAACATCAATAATATTGGGTAGATTTTTTAGAACAATTCTTTCTTGAGTTAAAAGTGTTGCGGGTATTGCTTTTAGGGCATTATTCTTGGCTCCTTTTACATCAATTGAGCCGTGTAATTTTACGCCACCTTGAATAATAAATTTTGACATATTATTATTATAATTAGGTTTCTTATATCAGATATTTTACCCGAAATTTACGCCTTATGCAACTTTTTAATTTTATAATTTTTAAAATTTATGCACATTATTTTTAGAAGATTTTTGACTTATTTTGCAATAGCAATTTTTGTTATTGCATCTTCTTTTTTTGTATTTATATCTTTTGGTTACAGATATAATTTTACAAAGAATAAATTTGAAAAAACCTCTGTTTTGTATATTAAGTCATATCCAAGAGAAGCAAGTGTTTTGTTAAACGATAAAAAATACAAAAAAACAACCCCAACTCAGATAAATTATTTAAAACCAGATGTTTATAAAATTGAAGTAGGAAAAGAAAAATATCAAAACTGGGAAAAACAAATTAATATAAGAGTTGATGAAACTGTTTTTCTTGAAAATATTTCTTTATTTTTTAGTGAGCCAAAAATTACAGTAATTAAAGACGGGAATTTTCAAGAGATTTCAATATCACCAAACAAAGAAATGATATTATTTTATGATAACAACAATAAGAGTTTAAATATTTTTGATATTAAATCAAACAATATTGCAAATATTGAAAAAAATATATCTGAAATAAATTATTCTTTGTGGTCTTCTGATAATCAGAAAATACTTTTTGAATCAAATAATAAATATTTTGTTTCTTTTCCCTACTTAAATAAAGATATATTGGATTTGTCAAAACATATAAATTTTAAAATAAAAAGTTTCGCCTGGGATAAGTTTAATTCCGATATCCTTTATATAATTGATTTTTCGGATAATTTATATAAATTTGATGTTGTTAATATAAAATTAGAAAATACAGAATTGAAAAATATTTTAGCCATTAAGCCAGAAGGAGATAAAATATTTTATGTTCAAAAACAAAAAGATCACACAATTTTTACATTTTATAGAAAAAACTCCAAAGATTCTGATTTTATTGTTATCCCACATAGCAGTAATTATAAATTTTTAGAACCATATAGGGATTATTTTTGTCTCTTAGATGGTAGCTCTAATAAAATGTATTTAATGGATCCAAATCAAAAAGATTATATACTAAAAACAATTTATAATATAGATGATGTGTCTTGGGATTTATATAATAGAATTTTATTATTAGAGAATGATTTTGAAATAAGAATTTATGATATAAAAACTCAAGAAGAGAAAACTATATTAAGGTCAAGTCAAAAAATAGATACAGCTTTTTGGCATAGAAATAATAATCATGTTTTTTATAAATTAAATAATGAATTAAAGGTTTTAGAATTAGATGATAGATGGGGAAGAAATGAATTTTTAATTCAAAAAGATATGATTTCAAATAATATTTTAGCAAATAGGAGAGGAAATATAATTTATTACATCACAAAAGAAGGATTAATAAAAAATACTATTCAATAATTAGTTTGAGCCACAAGAAAATTTTTAAATAAAAAACAACGATTTTTTATAAGTCGTTGTTTTTTATAGATTAAATATATTTTTTTAATCTTTTTTGTAATAATTATTTATATCAAATGGTGCATCTTCTTCGTCATTGGCTATGCTTTTGAAAAGATTTTCTTTTTCTGGCTCTTCGGTTTTGTCTTGCGTTGGTTCATAAATTTTTTTATATTTTGAAGAAAAATCATTTATTGTGTCATTTGCCTGAGATTTCATTAGTTTCATTGTCTCTTTTACTATTTTTTCGGTTGTTTCTCTTATAATTAATTCAATATCCTCCGGAATTGATGTTTTGCTTTTTCTTGCAAGTAGGTTATTTGCCTCAAGCCATGTATCAATTGATTCTCCACCATCAGCCCACCATCCAGGTAATATATCAAATTTCATTGTGCCCTGTTGTACATAAAAATTATTAACATCTGTTATTTCTAGTTCTCCACGACCAGATGGTTTTAAATTTTTTATTACATCCCAGACTTGATTATCATATAAATATAGTCCTGTGACAGCTAAGTTTCCCATGAATTGTTTAGGTTTTTCAACAATTTCTAAAATTTTATCTCCATCAATACGAGCAATTCCATAATGTTCCGGATGTTCAACTTCTTTTAAAAATACTCTTGCACCAATTGGTGTTTTTTTAAATTCTTCTATGGCTTCAGATAAATTATCTTCAAAAATATTGTCCCCTAGTATTACAACCATTTTATCATTATCAACAAATTCTTTTGTAAGAGATAGGGCTTGGGCAATTCCACCAGCCTCTTCTTGAATTGCATAAGATAAATTAACACCAAATTCTCTTCCTGAGCCAAGTAATTCTAAGAAATGTCCTGCGTGCCCTTTTCCAGATACAATCATTATATCTTTGATTCCAGCATCACGAAGAGTTTCTATTGGATAATAAATCATAGGTCTGTCATAGACAGGAAGTAAGTGTTTGTTTGTAACTTTTGTAAGTGGAAATAATCTTGAGCCGGTTCCACCCGCTAAAATAACACCTTTTAATTTCATATTTTTTTAGTTTTTAGTAATTATTTTGCCCAGAGATAGTCATCCCTCGAAATAAGGCAATTATTAATTAGCTAAAGAATTATTTTTTAATTTAATATATCTTAAGTTAATATTTATAAATTTGCAAGTGAATTTTTAACATTTTTTACACACTTGACTTTTTTTAATTTTTGTGTAATATATAATCATATATCAATTCTAGTTTATGGAGGAAATCATGAAAGTTTATCCAGGTTTGAGTCAAACATCTCCAAGAGTTATTTGCCCTGTTTGTGGAGTTGTTTTAGATGATGGTGGTACAAAGACTCAATCCGAAACGACCGAAGTGTGTTCGGAGTGCAAAAAAAAACAAACAGAAAAAATCCCCAGGGTTAGTTTGGCCCCGGAAAGTAATAAAAACATTTAGTATTGGCGCATTGTGCGCCTTTTTTATTTTTTGTTTAAGAATCTAGGTAATCTTTTAATGCTTCTTTAAAACTACGAAGTTTTGGAAATTTTGTGTTATTTAATATAGCATTTTTTGGTCTTTTTGCTTTTGTGTGAAAATCGGAAGAGCCAATTTGATTTAGCTTTATATTTTTAATATTTTTTATTTTAAAGATTTCTTGTGCGAATTCATGTGGGGTAACAGCATCTTCGTTTGTAAGATGATAAATTCCAAAAGGATAATTTTCTTCTATTAATTGTTTTATTGCAAGACTTAAGTCTTTTGTATATGTTGGTTTAGAAATTTGATCTATGATTAAATTTAATTCATCTTTTTCAGTGGCTAATTTTAGCATTGTTTCTACAAAATTCATTCCCCTTTCTTTTCCTTTTTGAGGATTTTTTCCATAAAGCCATGAACTTCTTATTATATAAAAATTATTTAAATTTTTTTGTAATAATCTTTCTCCATCAGCTTTTGATTTTCCATAAATATTTATTGGGTTAGTCGGAGAGTCTTCATTATAACCAGATTTATTTTCCCCATCAAAAACATATTCAGTGCTTATGTGTGCTAATATACAGGAATTATTTTTACAAATTTTTGCTAGATTTAAAACCGCTTCTGTGTTTATTTTACTTACAATTTCTTCTTCATTTTCAGCTTTTTCAACATCAACAAAAGCAGCACAATTTATAATAACATCAGGATTTAGTTTAATAATTTTTTTGTTCAATTCTTCTAAATTTGTGATATCTAATTCTTCTTTGTCGGTCAAAATTAAATCATGATTGGAAAAAGCTATGGCAATATCTTTACCGAGCATGCCATCTGCACCAGTTATTAGAATTTTCATAGTATTTTATATTGTTATTTTATCAATATGAAAATATTTTTTTATTTTCTATTTATGTATTGCTCTTCGTAGTATCTTTGATAATCACCGGATTTTATTTCTCTCCACCATGATTCATTATCTTTGTACCACTGTAGGGCTTGTTTTATCCCATCTTCAAATTTTATTTTTGGTTCCCAACCAAGTTCATTTTTAATTTTTGAAAAATCAATTGCATAGCGTCTATCATGACCACGTCTATCTGGAACACGTTCTATCATTTCCTCTCCTTTTCCAAAATATTCTAATACTAAATTTGTTATCTCTAGGTTTGTTTTTTCACTATCACCTCCAACACAATATGTTTCTCCTATTTTTCCGTTGTGTAATATTGTATCAACGGCATTTGAGTGATCATCAACATGAATCCAATCTCGAATATTTAAGCCATCTCCGTATAGAGGAACTTTTTTACCCTCGATTAAATTTGTTGCGAAAAGTGGGATTAATTTTTCAGGAAATTGATATGGTCCATAGTTATTTGAACAATTTGAAATAGTAATAGGAAGTCCAAATGTATGAAAATAGGCTCTTACTAGATGATCTGATGCTGCCTTTGAAGAAGAATACGGACTTCTTGGATCATATGTTGTGTTTTCTGTGAATTTTCCTGTTGGCCCCAAGGCACCAAAAACTTCATCAGTTGAAATATGATGAAATTTTTTTATACCAAGTTCATTTGCTATGCGAAGTAATACATTTGTGCCTAGTATATTTGTTCTTATAAAGGTATCCGGATCCATAATGGATCTATCAACATGAGATTCTGCCGCAAAATGTACCACCCAATCACACCCAGTCATCGCTGTTTTTACTATTTCCTCATCACAAATATCTCCCTTTATAAAAGTGTAATTCGGATTATTTTTTAATAATTCTAGGTTTTTTAAATTTCCAGCATAAGTTAATTTATCAAGATTTATAATTTTATAATCTGGATATTTATTTAGCATATAATAAATAAAATTTGTTCCTATAAATCCAGCTCCACCAGTTACAAGTATTGTTTTTGAAGTTAATTCTTTTCTTAACTTCATCCAAATTTTTCCAAGTTCATTTCTGCCATCTTTATTCTCTCCCCAACCCCAAAAATCATCATAAGGAGAATCTTCAATTATTAATTTATGGCCAGTTTGTAAAAGTTTGTGTTTTATGTATGGATTTTGTTCTAATTTACATCTTATTATCTCCTCCATCATTTCAACTTTTATATTTTCCCAATTTTTAGGTATTTTATCTGCATTTTCCCTGGCTAATTTATAGGCATCATGAGCAGATTTTGCATTATAAATTTTTTCTACTAAATCCGGTGCTGTTTCGAAAAAATGAGAAGCCTGATATGCGTGTTCAGATGTTTGCCACAATTTTCCCCTCCACTCAAGCTGAAAACTTGAAAAATTAGAAAAAACAAAGAATTCTCTTTCATAAAATCCTATTATATTTCCAGATGTTTCAAGTAATGGGTCTCTAAATTGCATATATTTTTATTTTAAATTTTTAATAATCTCATTATAAGTTTCCCCTACTTTTGATTTTTCATTTTCATTGGCTTTCCACAATTTTAATCCGTCACCATCAAATCTTTGAACAATATGAAAATGTGTATGCATTATTTCTTGACCAGCATATTTATCATTGTTAATGTTTATATTAAAACCATCTGATTTTAATATTTTTCTGATTTTTTTTCCTAAATTTTTTGAAACTACAATCATTTTCTCAAGTATTTCATTATCAGTATTTTCTGTCATATCAAAATGTTTCTTTGGTAATACCAAAACATGACCACGTGATGTTGGATTTATATCAAGAATTGCAAAAGTAAATTCATCATCATAAATTTTATATGAAGGAATCTCACCATTTATAATTTTACAAAAAATACAATTTTTCATAATTTTATTCCCACTCAGGCTTAAATGTTTTTATAAACCATTTGGTTACTAATGTTAAAATAATTATTGTTATAAAAAATGTAAACCATTCTTTAATATAATTGGGATTAAAAAATTTATCATTTATAAATGCTAATATTAGTGATATTGCAATAGCACCCCAGTAATCTGTTGGTAAATTTAATAGCCACTTACTGTGCCAAAAAATATGATCTCCTTTAAAATCTTTGATTGTAAAATGCGGGTTTATTACAAACCATAAATAATCCCAAGTTATTATAAATATTAAAAAAATACATAATATATTTAATTCCTGAGAAATATTCCATTTTAAATTAAAGAAAAATGATAAATGAAATATTAAAAAAACAAAACTAAATATAAAAAAGTGATAACCTGTTAATTCTTTTCCGCCCATTATTTTTTTATACAATTTTGAATACCATTTATTTGGATCTGGGCGCCAGGTTGGAATGTTTTTGGCCCAACCATTACCAGCCTCAATTTGCACTTCTAATGCCGCTAAAACAACAGCCATTACAAATATATACATTGTTCTTATAATTATCACGCTCATCTTATTTGATTTTTATTTAATTAATTTTAAATGGTGAATTTTCAACCTGTTCCCATCTTATTTCATCAACTTCCTCTGTTTTGCCAGGACCTTTGTATAGTTTATCTGGTAAATTTATTGACCAAGCAGGAACATCTGAAATGCATTTATAACCATGTACTATTCCAGGAGGAACAATTACACACATTGGGTTGATTTCCCCCACCTTCATTTCAATGTATATTCCGTATGTTTCGCTATCTTTTCTGTTGTCCCAGAGGCAAAGTGAAAAGTTTCCGGGTCCAGTAAAAACAAAACAATCTGATTGAAATTTATGTTCGTGAGGACCGCGAACTATTCCAGGATTTGTTACAGAAACATAAGTCATAACAGGTTTATAAGTATCAAATTGTGAATTTTCATTTTTTGAAATTATATTTTTTATCTCATCTTCTCTGTATACCTCACAAAGCCATCCACGATCATCATGATATTTTTCTAGTTTTTTTATAATTAATCCATTAAATAATTCCATAATTTTAGAATTTATATATTATTTATTCTTGATTTTTAAGTATATAACTATAATTATTTTTAATCAATAATTGACTAAATAGTCAAAATATTATGTAATTTTTTTAATTTGTGAAACCAATGTTGTGAAAATAATTACTCCAAATAAAATTAAGAATAATTTATTGAGGTCAATATAGTTTGAAACAAGCCCGGGCTTTATAAATTCAAAAATAAAAAACACTACATAAGAAAATGTACAAAAAATTGTAAAATCTAGTAACAATATTTTTATTTTATGTGCCATATATTGGGAATTTTATTTACTAAATTATTATAATTTGTTGATATTTTTTTTAAAATTGGGTCAAGTAGTTTTTTATACGCCTCATGTTTTGAAATTTTTTCATCATTTATTAATTTTACGGAAATATTTTTTATTTTTATGAATCCTTTGTTGAATTTTAATTTAGGAGAGGAAATTATGAATTTTAAATTTCCGTTTTCTATTTTTGCATCATCTAAATCAAAATACACAGTGTTTTTATACCAATTATCTTTTGTTTTTTCAGGTATTTTATATTGAGCAATTAAATATTTTATATCATGTGATTCAGAATAATTTTCTAGATTTATTATTTCTGGATTAAAATACGTGTCTTTTGAAAATGACATAACTCCACGGGTTGAAATTTTTATATCATTTTTTGGAATAATAATTTTTGCCATTTGTGAACCATTTTCAAAATTATACCAATTGTGTTGTTTTGTAACAGATAGATTTTTTCCGTTTATAGAAATATTTTGTAGGCCATTTTTATGTGCGGTATAGAATGATAAAGTATTTCCTACAGCATAAAGCTCGGTTGTTTTAAATCCCAAATTAAAAAATTTATATGCATATTCTGGATTATCACACAAATAAACCACGTCTATTATTGAAAATAGGTTTTGCGATGTTTTAATGTTTCTTATTATATTGTCATCATTTGTTAAAAATTCTATTTTATACGCACCCTCCTTTAAATTGGGTATTAAAATTGATATATATTTTGCGTTTTCATCCGCCCCATCTGTTTTTTTATTTGGATCTTCAATCATTTTTGAATAAATTACTTTATTCATGTTGTTGTAAACTTTGATAAATATATTATCACTACCATTTGTTCTGTTTATATCATAAACTGTAAATGTAAAATCCAATGGCTCGTCTTTTATGTATGTATAAAATTTTAATTCTCCACGCAAACAATTATTTATTTCAATTTGTTTTTGGGATTTTTTATAATCTTTTATATAAAAATGTTCCCCAAGATTAAAATCATGAGCAGCAACTCCATCTAATTTTTGTAGTTTTTGATAAAAATCATCTATTGATTTAAAATTTTCGTCTTTTTGCCATAAAGTGTTTATTTCATCAGTTAGTGTGGGCCACTTTATATTATTTAATGTTTCATTATAAAGAGTGTGTATTTTATAGCTCCAACCCTCTTTATTATCCGCATATCCTAGGGAAATTGATTCCTGTTCTCCCGGATCAAATTCAATATTTACTTCAGCCCTATTAAAATTTATAGGACTTCTAACCGTGAAATAAACAGGTTCATCATTTATTTCATAGTAATTATCTTTTTTTATAGCACGGTGTTCGGGGAATATTACAGATATAAAAGGATTTTGTTTGTTTAGACTTGATACAATTTCCAATTTTCCGTCTAGAGTTAGGTCTTTTTGTATTAGATTGTATATAATAACAGAAAAAATTCCTAAAAGTATGGCATTAAAAAATATTCTAAAAATTAAAAATTTTGTATTATGTTTCATTTGTAAAATTTATTTTATATAAAAAATATTCATCACTTATAAAAACCGATTCTAATTCTATATTTTGTTTTGTATTTTTTAATTCCTTTTTATTATCAAAATAATATATAGGAATTTTTAGATCTTTAAATTTTTTTAAATTTTCATAATTGTAAATATCATAATCATATAAAAATACGACATTTCTTTCAGGGAATATAAATTTATCAGATCTATTAGTAAATATTATTGCATTATCCTCTGTTTTTGTAATAATTAATTTTTTTAAATTATAAAATTTACTAATATTTTTACTTATCATTTTTTCTCCTTCAATTTTAGAATTATAAACCATTGAATAGGAAATATTTGCAAATATTGCTATTAAAATGCCTATAATTAGCGCTGTTAATTTGTTGTTTTTTAATTTATTTATTGATATTGCTATTAGAATATTTGATAAAACAAAAAATATTAATAAGTATCTTATATAGGAACTTCCAACTGTAACAGAATTTATTATTGCCGTATCAGATATTTTCCAACTGCCGTAGTAAATAAATAAATAGCTGTTTATTAAAAACCATAAAATTATAAATCCAAACTCTTTTTTTGTAATATTTTTTCTTTTTATAAATAAAATTATAATTCCCAAAAATAATAATAAACAAAAAATCCAGTTTAATTTTAGAAAAAAATTATAGATTACATAAATGATGTTTTTAATATTTATTCCAAATGGAAAAATAATATTAATTACTCTTGTTGGTATATTTGTTTTTGTGTTTGATATTTGTGAAGAAACAACGTTTGTATCAATGTTATTGGCATAGGAAAATTCAAAATAAGATGAATTGTGTATTTTATTAAAATAAAAGACCGGAATAAATACAAAAATAAATATCAAAAAAGTTAATAGAATTTTATAATTTATTTTTACTTTATAAAAAATTAAAATAAGTATTATGCTTAATAAAACCCATAAAAATTCAGAAGTTCTGGTGATAAGTGATAGTCCAAGAAAAAATCCCCATAAGATAAAGTTTATTATTTTTTTATTTTGTATTGATAAAATTAAAAAATAATAAGAAATAATTAAAAGTGAAATAAAAAGTATATTATGCATTAAAAGTTTTGATGAAAAATACCAAAATCCAGGATTTATTAGAGTTAAAATTGAAGAAATTATAGCAATTTTTTTATCAAATAATTTCTTTATTAATAAATAAAGAAAAATTACAGCAATTATTGAAAAAATAGGAGTTAAGTATTGTATAATCCAGACCCCAAAAATTTTTGCGATTAGACCATAAATTAAAATAAGACCTATAAAACTAATTGGAATTAAATTGAAATTATTTACTGCTATACTTCTGGGGTGAATTAAATCAGAAACATTTGAAATTTCATTTGAGCTATAGCTTAATTTTCTAGATATTGAATTATTCTCAGTAAAATTTTTAATAAAAAAATAATTAGAAGTTTCATCGGGTGAATTAAAAATAGGCGGATTATAATTATTATTAATATTGAAATAATTGTAAAAACAGAAAAATAGGCCAAGTATAAATATGGCTAAAATAAGCGAAATAATCTGATATTTGCTAAAATTCATTATTTTTATTATATCATTTAAGTATATATAAAAAAAGTTAAAGTATTGTTATATTTTGTAGAAGTAAAACTTACTATTTCTGAAATTTATAGTTTTTTCTAATTTGATATTTGGTATTGAAAATCTGTAGCTAATAATCAATGTATTAATTTTACATTCATTTTTTAATTTTTGACTTAATTTTTCCATTACATCTGGTATGAGATAACAATAAATTATGTCTGCATCTTGTAAATTAGTTTTCAGAAAATTTTCACAAACAATTTTTATTTTACTTTTAATGAGCTTAAGTTTTATTTTCGTAAGTAGATATGGTAGAAATGAATATTCTATGCCAATATATTTTGAATTAGGCAGAATTTTCTCAGCCATTATTAAAAATTTGGCAAATCCACACCCAAGTTCATAAATATTATAGATTTGATTTTTTTCTATTTCCCCTAGTATTTTTTTAATAAAAATTTTATTTGTCGAAAAAAGTGGAGCATATCCACGAAATAAAATATTAAAAAATTGAATAACAGAGAATACAAGCAAAATAAAAACTATTATTAATATTGGTATTGTTAAAATCATAATGTAAAATTATATTTATATATTCTCATTTTTTTAATTAAAAGTAAATATGAGAATTTATTTAAATATGCTATTTTTTGTGTTAAAATAATTGTATCATGACAATCAATTGGAAAACGTATTATATAATTTGTGTTGTGCTGCTTTTAGCCCTAATTTTTAATTTTTTTTATTTCCAGGGTCAAATTTCATCAATTATAATAGGGGTTTTATATTTTTTGTTTTTTGGGTTATTTTTCGGACATTTATTTTTTAGAAAATACAATATACTATCAAAGCTTGTTTTTGGTATAATACTTCTTGTTTCATATATAATGATTTTGGGAGGTATTTTTTATTATTTATGGGGAATTTATAATATTTCAATAGTAATTATTTGTGTTCTCGCCCCTTTATTTTTAGGGTTTTCTCTGATTCACCACCCACTAAAAATCAAGTTTAATATTAAAAAACCAACATATTTATTAATTGTTAAAATAGTACTAGCTATAATTTATTTGATTTTGTTTTATTTTCAAATTAAATATTTATATTCAAAGGGTACAAGTGATTCAATAAATACTCCCTGGAAAATTATTTCTAGTAATTTTTTTATATCCTATTTTATAGGAACAGTTGTTTTATTTTTGCTTTTTTTGGTTAGTAAACAAAGAATTTTTTTAATATTTGCAAGTATTCATTATTTTTTGTCTTTTTCTGTTATTTTATTTATTTATAAGCTTGGTTTTGGTTATGATCCTTATTTACATCAAGCATCTGAAAAAATGATTTTTAATAATGGAATCTTTTTACCAAAACCTTTTTATTATATAGGTCAGTATAGTTTAGTCGTGTTTTTATCAAAGATTTTTATGTTTCCCGTTCAATTTTTTGATAAAATTTTACTTCCACTGCTATCCTCAATTTTTTTACCAATAGTTGTGTTTCAATCACTTAAAGACAATTTAAATATAAATAAAAAAGTAATTTTTTCTTGTGTTTTGATATTTTTAATTATTCCTTTTTCAAATTTTACCTATACTACCCCCCAAGCACTCGCCAATTTACTTACAATAGTTTTGATATTTTTATCAATTTCTTATGTTAATAGAAAATTATTTAGTATTATACCTCTTTTTATAATTGCAATTTCAATTTGTTTTATTCATCCAATAAGTGGTTTGCCGGCTCTCATTTTTGTGTTTTTACTTATGGTTTTATATGAATTAAAAATTCATACATTTATAAGGTTTGTTTTGGGGACTCTAACTTATTTTATGTCAAGTATTTCGCTTCCTCTATCATTTTGGATTTATAATAAACTAAATAATTTAGATTTTTCCAAAATAGAACAATTATCGTCCGCTAATTTATTAAAAAATCTAATTCCCCAAAATTTATTTTATACTCGTTTTGTGGGTGTTTTTGATTTTATTTATTTTTATTTTAATAATATAAATTTTTTTGTAATAGTTATTTCAATAATAGGGCTTATATTCGTTTTATATTATAGACAACTAAAAAAATATTTTATTTATATAATAATGTTTTCAATTCTTTTAATAAATTATTTAATTGTGATTCGGTTTATTAAATTTCCATTCCTATCTGTTTTTGCAACAAGAATTTTTGATTTAAGTTTTTATTTTCTTTTACCATTTTTTATTTTAGGTGTGGTTTGCATGTTTAATACTTTAATTTTAAATAAAAGTATTTTAAAAATTTTTGTAATTGTGTTTTTTTCTTTTCTTCTAACAATCTCATTTTATTTGAGTTATCCTCGTTCCGATAAATATGAAAATTTTAAGGGTTACAGTGTTTCAAGTACGCATTATAAAATAGTTGATTATATTGAGAAAAATTTTGAAAAAAGTAATTATATTGTACTTGCCGATCAAAGCGTTGGTGCTGCCCTAATAGATAGTTATGGATTTAAAAAATATTTTAAAGAAGAGTTTTATTATTCTCTTCCTACGAATATAAAAGGAAATATATATTCTGATTTTATACAAATGACAAAAGAAGAATCCTATAAATTATATACAGTAAAAAATGTAGCTGATAAAACGGGTGCTACATTAGTAATATTCGTTCTAAATAATTACTGGGATTATACTGATAAGTTATTAGAAGAACATAAAAAACTTGCTCATCAGTGGGTTGAAATTGATAATGGAAGAGCTTATATTTTTGAGTATATTCCTAATTTAAAAAATTAGGATTTATAAAAATCCAATAAACTCTTTATATAACTTGATATTTCAAATTCTTTTGCTTTTTCAATACATTTTTCTTTCATATTTTCTATGACATTTTTATTCTCATATAAATATTCAAGTTTTTGTTTTAAGTCTTTTTCGTCTCCAGTATTAAATAAATATCCATTTTCCTCATTTATTATTATTTCTGGAATTCCACCAATTCTTGAGGCAATAACAGGAATCCCACTTTTCATTGCCTCGTAAATCACCATTGGAGAATTCTCAAAACATAGTGATGGAACTATAAGTAAGTCAGTATCTTCAAATAATTTTTTTTCTATATCCCAATCAAATTCTCCTTCAAAAGATACATTACTTATTATTTGAGAAATATTTTTAATTTTTTCCGACAAGGATCCTCTTCCTGCAATTTTTAAAGTAAATTTATTTTGATCTAATTTTTTAAATACACGTATAAGCATATTAATTCCCTTTTGTTCTTCAAGCATTCCCAAATAAAGACATCTTAATTCGTTTGATTTATTAGTTTTAATTTTTTCTGTCATTATAAGAGGATTATAAATTATTTTTGTGTCTGCAATTGGGAAGAATCCTCTTTTTAGATGTAGTTTTAGTAGAATTTCAGATGGAGAAACAATTTTTTTGACTCCCCTAAATAAATTTTTTGTAAAAATTGTATATATTTTATTTTTTATAGAATCAATTTTTGCATTTGGTAATAAAACACCCGATGGTTCTATTAATTGAATGTCATGAATAGTGTGAATGTGCTTCAAGTCTAGTATATTTATAGCACGTAAAATATTATAACCAAGACCTAAAATTCCATGAGATAAAACCAAATCAGGTTTTTCTTTTTCTAAAATAGAATAAACAGCATTAAATGAATATTTATTATGAAATTGATTTATTCTCCATAATAATCTTTTTATAAAACTTTGATTATTTATATCTTGAAAAGAAAAATATTTTTCAAACCCTATTCTATATATTTTAATGTTATCTAATTTTTCTTCGGTTGTTGTTTTAAATTCCCCACCACAAGTAATAACAAAAATTTCATGATTTAATTTTTGTAATTGGTTTGTTATTAATTCAACAACAGATTCTGCACCTCCGCGACGATCTGGATAAAAAAGATGATTAATTATACAAATTTTCATAAATGGAGTTTAATTTTTTTGTTAAATATAGTTCATTAAAATTTTCTTCCACTCTTTTTCTAGAATTTTTTGAAAATTCTAATAAATTGCTATTAAATAATTTTTCTATTTTATCTTTTAAGTCTTTGTAGTCGCCGGTTTTAAACAAAAATCCAGTTTGACCGTTAACGGGGATAGTCCTTACCCCAGGTAAATCAGAATAAATTATTGGTTTTGAGCTTGCCATTGCTTCAATTTGTACAATTCCAAAAGCTTCACTTCTTGTAAGTGAGGGAAAGATAAAACAGTCACAACTAGAGTAATATTTTTTTAATTCCTGATTATCTAAAGAGCCAAGAAATACTAATTTATCTGAAATATTTAATTTTTTTGCTAAATTTTCATAGTGATTTTTTAGGTCTCCATCTCCAATAATCATAGCAAAATAACTATTATCTAATTCTTTAAGTGTTTTTAATAATACTTCTAAACCCTTAAAATAATGTGGTTTGTCTAGACCACCAACAAAAAGTAATGTTTTTTTGTTTTCCAAATTATATTTTTTTATAATTTCTAGATCTTCTTCTTGTATTGGAAATTCGTCTAAATTTATTCCAAAGGGAAATTCAACTATTTTTGATTCAAATTTTTTAAATAATTTTGGTGAATAATTTTTAAAATAATCAAATGTGCTTACCAGTATTGTATCAGAATTTTTAAATATGATTGGAGTTATAATTTTATCATAAAGAGTAAAAATGATTTTTTTGATTCCAGTTGATTCGGGAATCATGTGCCAGAATAGAACTATTTTTTTATGTTTAATTTTTGCTAAAAGAATCGAAAAACAAGCTGTTCCATAAAATGGAAAATGCAAGTGAATAATGTCTGAGTCTTTTATGTATTTATATGTATTGATGTAGCCAGAATTTCCAAATTCAAATAGCGGTTTAATTCTTTTAATTTTTAAATTATCTATTGTCTCATCTTTTTTTGCTTCGGAATTTTTATATTTAGGAGTTAAAATGATTATTTCATGATTAAAAAATTTTCCCATTTTTGCTTGAGATAGACAAGCATTTCCAATTCCGCTTTTATAGGGGGGAAAAGCACACGTTATGTGACAAATTTTTAATTTCATTTTTAATTATTTCTTTTTAAATGTTTTTACTACTTCATCAAAATTAACATAATCCCCGTTTTCCCATAAATAATCATATTTATCGTCTTTTAATAAATACGCTATACTTTTCCCATTATTTTTATATACAGCTCCACTTAAATTGTTTATTGTTGTGCCTTCTTCTAAATATGAAATATAGCTTTGGTCAAGAAATTTTTCAGTTTCTTTTGGTAAAAAAGTAAGCGACATTAATTCTTTGTCATTTTCTTTAATTACATATTTATCTTCTAATCCGTTAATTTTCCCGGTGCTTGATTTTTCTACTTTTTGATTTTGTGAGATCATAAATTCATAATCAGCATTTTCAAAGGAAAAATTATAATTTGTATCTATTGTTGCTATATTTTCTGTGTTTTTTTGATCTTCTGTCTTTGGATTGGTGCTAATTTTTGTGTATAAATTTAATCCTAGTTTTGCAATAAAAGCTAGGACAATTATCACAAATAAAATTATTAATGTTTTGTTTTTCATTACCATTTTATAATTAATTTTATTAGATTATAATAAATAGTCATAATTGGATTTCCAATATATTTTAAAATAGGATTATTTATTTCTTGAAAATCAATGATTGGAGTAAATTTTTTTATCATATCGATATCAGAAACAGTTCGCATTGATTGTATTTTTTGTCTCGATTTTTTTAAATATGACCAATTTTTTGGATTTAAAAAATATAAATAACTTTGTAATTTATATTTTAACCACTTATTTTTCAGTGAAAATATTAAAATAGCAAATTCCATAATTATCATCATGGGTAAAAGAAGAATTTTTGTTGCTGTTTTGTAATATTTATGAAAAATTATCAATCTATTTCTTTCTGTGTAATACATTCTTTTACCAGATCCACCAAATTTATATTTGTGATAAATTATAGCATCTGGGTTGATCATGTTTTTGTATCCCAAAATTTGCGTTTTTAATCCTAAATCTAAATCTTCTAAATCAAAAAACATTTCATCATCAAAAAGTCCTATTTTTTCAATTAATTTTAATCTTGTTATAACACAAGCACCAGAGCAATAATTTATTTCTTTAAATTTGATTTGTCCCGTATCCATAATTCCATTTAATGTGCTATATCCAAATCCTAAATAACTAATTTTATTTCCAGCTGTATTAATTTTATCTGTTTCAGGGTGAAGTATTATTTTGGGTTGTAAACAGCCTATTTCTGGGTGCTTTTCCATTGTTTCTACTAGTATATTTAACCAATCAGGCGTTACAATTACATCTTGATTTAATATCAGTATATAGTCATAATTATTTTCCATTGCCCAATTTGTTCCACAGTTATTTCCACCGGTGTAGCCTAAATTATTCTGATTTTCTATAAATTTTGCAAAAGGCATTTTTTCTTTAGCATAATTTAGAGATTCATCGCTTGAGTTGTTGTCAACAAAAATAAGTTTCCATAAATCAGCAGGATATTTTGTTAATTTCAGGGAATCAAAAAGATCTGGCATGTATTTCATGCCATTGTAATTTACAACTATTACGGCAACTTTTTTATCCATAAAATTTATTTCAAATTTTTAATTTTGATTTATTTTTTTAATTAACTATTTTTAATTATTTTTGTCTAATTTTCTATTATCTTGTGCGTTGTCTATGGCAATTTTTCTAATAATTTTTGTTATATTCGTTTCTATTTTTTCAATATGAGCATAAATTCTAAATAATTGATAAAAAATTACTATTATTGATATGTAGATTATAAAATCAGATCCACGACCTATGCCAAATTGATTTGCAAGTCGTGTTGTAAGTTCAGGTTGCCAAAAAACAATTCCAATGGCTATCCAAATTAAGAACCAAAATAAAAATCCAGTTAAAGAAATTTGAGATTTTTTAAATTGTTTAATAAGCGTTAGAACTGCAAAAATCAAAAATAATGTTGTTATTATTTTCAGTATTATCATTTTAGTATTTTTTTAAGAATTAAATCTTTGAATATTGTAACTCCTCCAGAAAAATTTTGACCAAACCTATTATATATTACCGTCATTGGGACCTCTTTGATTTTTAATTTATATTTAAATGCTTTATGTAGTATTTCGCTACAATGAGCTTTTCTGTCGTGTTCTATTTGTATTTTTTGTGCAGTATCGCGTGTCATTGCGCGGAATCCACTTTGCGGATCTGTGGTTTTAATTTTAAGCACTACTCTATTTACAATTCTCCCAATTGGAAATAAGATATTCTTTTTTACCCACGGCATTTTTGATTTTTTACTCATAAATCTAGATCCAAAAACAATATCATAATTCTCATTTATTATTGGATTGATTATTTCTTGTATTTCATCTACTAAAAATTGTCCATCAGCATCAAAATGAACTATAATATCAGCACCATTATTAAGAGCATAATCATTTCCTGTTTGTAAACTTGCCCCTTGGTCTCTGTTAATAATGTGTTTTAATAATACAACAGAATGTTTACTAACGATTTCAGAGGTTTTATCCGTTGATTCATCATCAACAACAACAATATTTTCATATTTTTTTGTAAGTTCTTCTAAAATAGGAGAAATATTTTTTTCCTCATTCCACGCAGGTATTATTATAAAAATTTTTTTATCCATATTTAATTATTTTATATAATAGCGTTATGTTTTTATTCAATCACACTTCCCTCTGTATAATCACCAAAAAAAGCTTCATCTAGATCATATACCAATGTATTCCATGTTGTTCCAAATAATCTTCTTGCTGTCTTTTCTGTTTTAATCCAATGTATTAGACCATTATCATCATCTACTAGATATACTTTAGGAACAGATGGTATTTTAAATAGTGTTCCTTTCTTAAATAATACATTCTTACCTAGTTTATACATTGAAAAATCAATATCTTCTTTGTTATCTACAAAACTAAAGTCTTTACCAAAGTATGAATACCATATAGCTTCACTTGGATAGCTATGTCTTGTATTATCTTTACTTATGAAATATACAGTTGAAATATTATTTGTTTTAATAAATGAACCATTTGTAAAGTAGCTATCTCCTGATGTTTGATTGTTGTTGTTATTTCCTTCTTGTTCTTGATTGTTATTGTTATCTTCTTCTTGTTCTTGATTGTTTTGATTTTGATTATTCATTGATTCTAGTATGTATATTGGTATTACAGAACCAGATGGAATATTAATTACATTTACTGTTCTTGTTGAAGTACTAGTATTTCCAGCAGTATCAGATACTACATAAG
>DAORGW010000002.1:0-61375 GCA_035356975.1 bacterium
TACATATTTGACAATATCAGTATTTTTGATATAATTTTTTAAGTTATCAATAAAAATAGCAATTAGTTGTTGGCTATTAGCCATTAAGAGCTAAGGCTGGAACCAAGAGCTAAAAACTAAATATATGGCACATAAGAAATCTGGTGGTTCTACCCAACTGGGGAGAGATTCACAAGCAAAAAGACTGGGTGTAAAGATGCAACACGGACAAAGCATAAAACCTGGCCAAATTATCATAAAACAACGCGGAAGCAAATATCACGCAAGCGCAAATGTAAAAAAAGGCACTGATGACACTCTTTATGCTGCAAAATCAGGAATAGTTAAATTTGCCAAAAAAAAGGTAAAAGCGTTTGATGGTAAATTAAAGCTTAGAAATTTTGTATCGGTCGAAGAGAAAAAATAAATTATATAAAAAAATCAGCTCTTTTTAGGAAGCTGATTTTTTATTTTTATCAAATTTAAAATTTTAAATATCTTTTAATCGAAATGAGAGAACTAATTATTGAGAACACACAGGACAAAAGCAATTGTCCAAAAAATATTACAATAAAATTGGAATTAAAATAAGAAACCAGATTAATTGTGTATCCTTCAAATAATTTATCTACTATTGGTTGTAAAAATGCTCCACCGAGATATACTATTCCTATAATCACAATTAAAGCAACTATATTATAAAATAAAATATTTAATATAAATGGGGCTTTTATAAAATTTTCTGTCGCTCCAACTAATTTCATAATGCCTATTTCATCTCTATGTGTGTAAATTGCGATTTTTATAGTATTAAAAACCATCATAAAAGCTATAAGCATAAATACTCCTGATAATATATAAGCAAAAAATCTAATTTTATCCGAAATATTTATTAATCTTTGTGTCATTAATGTATAATCTTGAAATTGATTTTCATCTATTTCAAACAAATCAACATACTGACTTTCTTTGAGTTCGTTTAATATATTCTCATACATTGATATGTCTTTGGCTTTTATTTTTAAACTTGCAGAAAATACATTTGAATTATCTTTTTTAAGTTCCTCTATTGCACTTAGGAGGTTCTCATCTTGGGCGTGCTTTTGTTTAAAATTTTCCAGAGATTCCTCCGCCGAAACATAATCAACTGACTTTATATATTGAGATGAGGAAATTTTTTGTTTTAAATCATCAATTTGTTCTTGTGTTATATTTTGTTTAAAATAAATACTTACATCAACCTTTTCTTTTATTACATGAATTGCGTTATTTGTAAGCAAATTAAAAATTATCAAAAAATTAATTGTTAAAAGCGCTAAAACTAAAATAGTAATATTTACTATTGAAAGCCAAATATTTCTTCCAAAATCCTGCGCAGCAAATTTGAATACTCTTCTAAAATTTACAAACATATTTTAAATTTTGAATTATAAATTTTAAATAAATTAATTATTGAATTTTATAATTTATTCATGATTCAAAACTCTTAATTATAATATATAGCGCCCTCTTTTCTGATCACTTATAATGCGTCCGCCCTCCATTGTTACAACACGCCTATTCAAACTATTTACAATGTCTCTATTATGTGTAACTAAAATTACCGTTGTATTTAAATGATTGATTCTTAACAGTAAATCAATTATTTCTCTTGAATTAATTGAATCTAAATTTCCAGTTGGCTCATCTGCTATTAGCAATTTTGGCTGATGGACTAAAGATCTGGCTATAGCTGCTCTTTGTTGTTCTCCACCAGATAGTTGATTTGGATATCTCTCTGCTTTATGTTGAAGGCCAACAATCTTTAAAATCTGAGGCAAAACTTTTTTAATTTTATCATCATCTATTCCTGAAGTTTGCATTGCAAAGCTTATATTTTCGTAAATATTTTTCTTGGGTAATAATTTAAAATCTTGAAATATAAATCCTATTTGGCGTCTTAGATATGGAACCTCGTGTTGTTTTATATCAGTTATATCCCAACCACCAATTTCTATTGTTCCCTCTGTTGGGCGCTCTTCTGCAAATAAGAGTTTTGCAAGTGTACTTTTCCCAGTTCCTGATTGCCCAACAATAGAAACAAATTCTCCTGGATCAATATCAAGAGATACTTTATTTACAGCCCAAACATCTGGCTTATAAAATTTTGATACATTATCTAGTTTAATCATTTTATTGGCGCTTAGCTTTCAGCTTTTAACTATGTATTTTCTAAAAGCTAATAGCTAATAACTGATTGCTTATTTATATTTTACTATATTTTCGGATTTTTGACTAAAAATAAATTAATTAAAATTTTCTAAATAATCTTTAAGTGCATTTTTAGTTAAATAAACATCTAAAATTCCCCCCACTTCTGCTACAAAAGCGACATGAATTTGTTCTATTTCATTGTTATTATAAAAAACTTTAAGCTCAGATATTTCAGCAGTTCCAGATGCAACTCTATTAAGAGTATCTGTATTTCCACCAGAAAAATGTAACTCCCATGGACTATAATCTTTATAATCTATAGAGCTCAAAAAATTTAAAACAGAACCGCCTCTTTTACTTTTTTCATCAACCCAACCACTATTTACTTCTTTAGTTTCAAAATTTTTATTTTCCATATATTTTATTTAAATCGATAAAATTATTTTTATGGAGCCGGGAACAGGATTCGAACCTGCGATCTTTGGTTTACGATACCACTGCTCTACCAACTGAGCTATCCCGGCGTCATTATTGTACTAAAACTTTAAATTTTCCATTAACTAAATATTCATCAAGATAGTCGCTCAAACTTTTTGTTGGCAAAAATATCTGACTAAATTCATAAAACCTATCATCCTTTTCTTTGTCAAGTAAAACGGCCTCTATTTTATAAATGTGAAAACCTGATATACTTTGAAAAACTGGAGAAATATCACCAACATTCATATTATCTATAATATCGGCTAATGAATTTGGTAGGTCCGATTTTGACAGCCACCCTATTTTTTTAATTGGATTAATTTTTTTGTCATTATATTTGTCACTATACTCTAAAAATTTATCTGGATTTTTCACTATATCAGAGTATATCTCATCAATTTTTTTTCTTTGATTTTTATTGAAATCAAAGGATTGCAATTTTTCTGAAATTTTTATTCTACAAAAAGTGGGAAATACTACACATTCTTCAAATTTATTTTCCTGAAAACCTAAATTTGTCTTTAATTTTAGAACAACATCTTTGTCTATATTATTTTGAAAATAAAAATTATCTCTAAATTTTAAGTATTCTTGATTTTTTGTACACTGAACATTTAATTTATCACCCATCTTTTCTATAAAATTTAAACCCAAAAGTTGTTTTACTCCTGAATTAATATATTGTTGATCTTTTTTAACTTTTTCATTAAATAAAAAATAAATTTTATAATCATCTAAAAATTTTTCATACTTACGTAAAGTTATAAATTCTCCATTACAATAAATGGCTGGGAAGGGAATTATTTTTGCAAAAAATCTACCAAAAAATAAGTTAGACTTTACAAAATAAATATCTACAACTGATAAAGAAAACAAACAAACAATAAATAAAAGAAAAATAATAATAATTCGTTTAATTTTCATATTTATTATTAACTGCAAAAAAATAATCCCACCAAAGCCTCATATTTCCATAAATTCTTGATTTTTCTTCATTAATACTGGAATTATTTTCTATCTCTTCTTGCTTTGGCAAAATAATAATTTTCTCTCCTGGTTTTTTAAGTCCTAGTTTTTCCCTTGCAAAAGATTCTGCATATTCATCTGTTTCAAAATATCCTATAAGATTTTTTAAATCACTGTTCTGTTTATCAACTTCATTAATTTGATTTTGTAAATTTTTAATTTCCTGTTTCACTCTTTGTCGTTGCTGTAAATCCTTATATAAATTAGTTGCTAAATATATTGAAAACACCAGAACAAACACAAAAAATATTTTTGATGAAAAAATTCTAAAAAATAATGATTCTTTTTGTTTAATCATATATTTATTATACCTAAAAAATAACACATATTCAAACTAAACACGCGTCTCTAAAATAAAATTTTTGACATTTAGTGGATTATAAATAAAATCAAAATAAACAATTTGTTTATTTTTCAATTTAATTATCATATCTCCTATTTTAAATAATTTTAAAAATAAATTTCTGTATTCTATTTCAATTTGTAAAATACTATCAAGTAAAAACTCTTCCATGTCATTTTTAAAAAATCCAAAATAACAATTTATACATTTTTTATTTGTAATAACCAAACAATCATACTCCCATCTTTTATAAACAACGTATGTCGAAATAACACAAAAAATTATTATAACAAAAAATAATACAAAGCCTATTATTCCCAGTTTCATAATTGGAACCATAAAGAAGAAAGCACTTAAAAATAATATAAACCTAAATATTATTTTTATTGCAAGAAAAAAAACTGAATAATGAAAAATTTCTAAAAGCTCTTCATTATTTGATAAATATTTGCTAAAATATTTATAAGACATAAAATTATGAAAAAAAGTAAACTAGTAAAGATATTTTGGGTAATAACAGCTACTATTGTTATATTTTCTATGATAGCCTGGACTATTGGAATTAATTATTTATATTAATCTCTTTTTAACACTGATAAATATACGTCTTGAGGCAATTCAACCCTACCGCTGGATTGCATTCTTTTTTTACCTTGCTTCTGTTTTGCTAATAATTTTTTCTTTCTACTTACGTCTCCTCCGTATAATTTTGCCGTAACATCTTTTCGGAGCGCACTTAATCTTTCCGCTGCAATAACTTTTGAACCAATAGATGCCTGTATTTTTACAACAAATTGTTGTCTTGGAATTACTTCTTTTAATCTATCCACAATTCCACGACCCACTCTATATGCCTCATCTTTATACACAAATGATGAAAGTGGCTCAACAAGCTCTTCTGCTATATAAATGTCCAATCTCAATAAATCAACTTTTTCATATTTCAAAAATTCATAATTTAAAGACGCATAACCACGACTTACGCTTTTTAATTTATCATAAAAATCGACTAAAATAGGGGTGAGTGGAATTTCATATTGCAAAACAACAAGATCCTGGTCTAAATATTTTGTATTTTTGTAAATTCCACGACGCTCTGTTGCTAAACTCATCACAGAACCAATATATTCACTTGGTGTTACAATATCCATTGTTACAATTGGCTCTTCTATATAATTTATAAATTGTTCTTCTAATTCCGCTGGTTTTGTAAGCTCTATATAGCTTCCCTTGTCATCTTTTATGATATCACCTTTAAATTTATGAATCATCTCATTTTTTAAATAAGCACGATATGCAACAGATGGAATTGTTACAACTAAATCAAGATTATATTCTCTGTTTAATCTCTGTAAAAAGATATCTAGGTGTAGTAACCCTAAAAATCCACATCTAAATCCAAATCCAAAAACAGGTGAGGAGTCTTTCTGAATTTCAAGTGAAGAATCATTTAATTTTAGTTTTTCTACAGCATCGCGAAGTTCTTCATAGTTATCACCTCCACGAGAATAAATTCCCGCAAAAACCATAGGTTTTACAATTTTATATCCTGGAAGTGCTTCATTTTGCTCTGAAACAAGTGAAATTGTATCTCCAACTCTTACACTTCTTAAATCTCTTTCGCCTGTTATTATATAACCTATTTCACCACTTTGAAGTTCATTTGATTTTTCATGTTTTATTTTAAAATATCCAACCTCTAAAACTTCTGCTGTTTTATTAGTTCCTAAAAATTTTACCCTATCTCCTCTTTTAAACTTTCCCTCAACAATTCTAACATAACTTATTATTCCCTTGTATTCATCGTAGACAGAATCAAAAATAAGAGCTCTATTTTTTGAAAAATCAATGCGTGGTTCTGGAATTAAATTTATAACCTGATCTAATAATTTATCAACATTTAATCCAGTTTTTGCTGAAATTCCAATTATATCATCGGGATTACATTGAATTAAATTCACTATTTCTTCTTTTGTTTTTTCTACGTCAGCGGTTTGTAAATCAACTTTATTTATAACTGGAACAATTTTTAAATTTTGTTCTTGAGCAAAACGTAAATTTACAAGAGTTTGAGCTTGAATTCCCTTTGTTGCGTCTACTACTAAAATTGCTCCTTCAACGCAAGCAATTGATCGACTCACTTCATAACTAAAATCCATATGTCCGGGGGTATCAATTAAATCCAAAATATAGTCTTTATATTTCATTCTAACTGGTTGAAGTTTTATTGTTATTCCTCTTTCACGCTCCAAGTCCATGTTATCTAAAATCTGATCTTTCATTTCACGACTTGATAATGTATTCGTAATTTCTAATAGCCTATCAGCTAATGTGGATTTTCCATGATCAATATGAGCAATAATACAAAAATTTCTAATATTTGACATAACGTTATCTATTAACAAATTTTTTAAAATATTTTTTTATTAATTGAACTTCCTCTATTTTTTCAAAAATTGAAATAAAGTAATATAGAGCAAAGCCTATTATAAACAAAATTATCAATTCTGCCAATACTTTTATTAATGACTCTATTCCGATATATTTTATATAAATTAATCTCAAAAAATAAAAAAATACAAAAATAATTAATGAATTAAATAAAATTTTCAAAAAATAAATAAGCAATATTTTACATTTACAAAATTTGTGCTTTAAAGATAGTAAAACCGATAACAATATAGCAAATATTGTATTACTTATTGAAAACGCAATAGCCAATCCTATTATTCCAATTTTACGAGATAAAAATATTGCCATAACAATATTTAAAGCTAAACTTATAAAACTCAAAATCACGGGAGTTCTTGTATTTTCATGCGCGTAAAAAGCTCGAGACAATACATTAGAAATACATTGAAATAGCATTGAAGCACAAAACCACCCAAAAACAATTGATGTGTAATTTATATTCTCTATATTAAAATTTCCAGTCCCAAGAACAATTTTTACTATTTCAAATCTTGTAAGAATCATAAATAAAGAAATTGGCACTACAAAAAAAATTATTTTTTTTAAATTTCTCTCTAAATATAAATTAAAATTTTCATTATTTCCCTCATTTACAAATTCTGACAAAACTGGAAATATTGCAATTGCAACAGAAACCCCAAAAATACTTACAACAAAAGATTGTAAATTTATCCCAAAATAAAATACCGAAATACTTCCAACAACAAGCGATGATGCAATCATTGTAATTACAAACTGATTTATCTGACCCAAAACCAAAGCAACCGTTCTCGGAATCATTAATTTAAAAATCCTTAAAACATTTTTATCTTTTAAATTAAAAACAAGTTCATATCTCCACCCAAGTTTTACTAACTCTATTAATTGGATTAAAAAATGAAGCAATGCACCAAGCACAACGCCCCAAGCCAACATATCATAACCAAAATATTTTGATGCAACTATTCCAGCAATTAATCCTAAATTATAAAAAACCGGTGCAATACTATAGGTAATATAAGTTTTTTTTGAATTTAATATTGAGCTCGCAACAGAAGAAAATCCAAAAATTACTACACTTATAAGCATAATTGATGTAAGACGAACTGTGAGTTGTAATTGAAAATAATTAAATCCAGGCGCTAAAAGTTTCACCAAAAAATCAACATTAAAAAATGCAATTAAACAAAGTATAGATAAAATTAATGTAATTATATTTAAAACTGAATTTGATACTTTTATAGCATATTTTTCATCTTCTTTACTTAATTTTACAAAAACAGGAACAAATGCACTAGCAAGCGCCCCCAAAATCAAAGAATTAAAAATAAAATCTGGAATTCTAAATGCAGCAAAATATGAATCTAAAATTTGTCCCGCACCAAAACTTGATGCAAGCATTCTATCCCTTAAAAGCCCCAAAATCTTGCTTAAAACAGAAAAAACGCTAATTAGTATAGCGCCACCTAAAACAGTCTTATTTAAGCTTTTAAATGGATTTTTCATTTATTTATAAGTGTATTATAGCAAAAATTAACTAAAAATCCACCCATTGGTGGATTTTATAATATCTAATAAATTTAAAATTATATGGATTCTGATTTTATCTCTGGTGGGGTTGGATTATTAAAATTAACTTCTTTCATTTTTTTATAAACATAGGCTGTTGCGATATAAGAAATTGGTATTGTTACTAAAAGCCCCACACCCAAACACAATAATCCCAATAAATTAATTAATCCTAAAACAAATCCCAAAACCATAAGCGACCACACTAATCCTTTTGTAATTTTATAACTTTTTTTTAACGATTCAATGATGCCCAATCCCTCAATTATAAAATATGGATAATAACTTAATCGTATTGAATATATAATCATAAAAACAAGAGAGGCTAAACCCAAAATTCCCAAAATGATATTAATAATTATATTAACCTTTAAAACCATCATCAAAATAAAGAATGCAAAAATTATACCCGTTGGTAAAAAAACAAAAGCACTAAACAAAATAGAGGCCAATAAATATTTAATAAATAAATCAGAACCAGAGAACAAATCTTTAATTTTGGGTTTTTCTATTTTGTCATAAACAACATTAAGACACAGTTTTGTGATTCCTATTGAAACAATAATCTGTAAAAACCAAAATATTAAATGAAACAAAATGCCCATGACGGAAAATTGATTTTCATCTGTTGTTGTTAATTTATTAACAGTTTGGGGAATATAGGTTATTAAAAAAATAATAATAGATAATAAAATAAAAAAACCTAAGTGCTTTTTTACTTTTTCCCAAGAATAATTTACCACCTCTTTGATTGTAAAAATATTTGTCATTGTTTTAAGTTTCAGACTTTAGTTTTCAATTTTCAGATAACACTGAAATATGAAATCTACAAACTGAAAAATTATTAATTATTTTTTATCTAAAATAAATCCGTTTGCAAGGTCACTAGAAAATTCTTTATTTTGCTTAAAATTGTCTAAATTTGACCAAATCAACTTCAGTGAATCAGACCATTTATAATTAAATTCTATATCTCCCTCTATTCCCGATTGCTTCTGATAAATCACAGAATAACTACTAAATTTATTAGAATTATCTTTGAATAATCCATTTAAAAAGGATTGTAGTGATTCAAAACTTAATATAAATGGTAGCTCATATTTCACATAAACAATTTTTTCTTCACCAGGACGAATTTCTTGCCAGCCAGCAAAAGTTGTTTTTCCTAGTTCATCAAATATTTCAATTCCAGATGCTTTATCAACGGACACTCTTCCCTGTAACTCCAATAATTTTCCAAACTCTTGAGATCCATATGATGGTTTTACATAATCTTTTTCTGGGAAAGAATCAAATCCACCAGCTTCAATTAATTTAGAACCATATGGAACATAAATTCTCATGTAATTTTTATTTGTGGCTTGTGCAAAAAAATTATCAGAAACTTCATTAAATTTTCTTACAATTCTTACCGTGTCGATAATTTTACCATTAGAGAGCACCTCAACATTATGATAAATTTTTTGTTTTATAAATTCATCTGTTTTTCCTCCACCAATATTTGTATTTACAACAGATAAATAATCCTTATCTGTCTCTCTCATAGAACCAGACCAACCATAGTTATCTACAAATGCTTCTAGTGAAGAATCACTAAAATACATTTGAATATCTTTACTTGAAACACCCCTATCAAAAAGCTTCGCAATTTCTACATAATTTAAATTTTTATCATTAAATAATCTATCTAATATTTTTTGCATCATCTCACCTATAACTTTTTTGGGTTTGTTTTCTTCTTTATCATATTTAAATTCAACAATTTCTTGAATTTCTCTATAAAAATTTTTTTCTGTTATATCTAAATTATATTCATCTATGTGAACTGGGCCAGTCAACTTCAAAACATCAAGCATTACATCGCTATTTATTGAAATCACTCCGTCAACAGTCTGCCCGCCAGCTCTTTCAAAATTTTCTGCAATTGTAGAATATGATATTGGTGCATCTAACCACCAGTTCATATCCCAAAAATAAAAATTTGGATTTATAAGCCACAGTGGTTTTGGTGCTATAAAACTATCTGTAATTCCAGCTCTATAATCATATGGTCCGCCGGGTGGAACAATTATATTTTGAATTTCTCCTTGTTTTATATCGACTATAGCTAGAGATCCTATAAATCCACCCGTTGGACGAAGTTCATTATTATTTTGAAATAATAATAAATATCTTTTAGTTCCATTTGAACCTAAAATTTGATTTGTAACATCAAAAAGAGAAGTAATTTTATCTATATTTGAAGTAAGTAGAGGAAATTTTTCTTTCATTAATTTAAATTTTCCCCTATATTCTTGTGGTAAAACGTTTTCATTTATCTCAGATATGTTTTTGCCAGCTAATTTAAGACTATCTTTACATTTTTCTAAATTATCCTGAATTAATTTAATCTTTTGTGTTAATGTTAATCCTTCTTGATCAGTTAATGCTGAATTTATATAAACAGCTGATTCTGACAACAATCTACCAGTTTCAATTAATTTCTCTCCATAATCAATTTGTTTACCTTGGTTTGGAATTAATTTTAATATTTGATTTATAATCTCCCCATGCTGATTTATTTCATTTTCGGCTTCTGTAAATTTCTGATTAGCGTTTGAAAAATTTGAATGTGCATTTTCAAAATCGTATCCAACCATTGACTTTATTCCACTTTCTAAACTCTGATAAGCCTGCTCAGAAATACCAAGCACCCTTCCTTTAGTTTCATTTAATTTATTTACAAAAGCAGAAAAATTAATAATTATAATTATTAAAATAGAACTTATCACGAAAGCAAATAATTTTTTATAAAATTTAAATCCGCTTGGCTTAAATAATTTTGATGGTTCTATTTTTGAAACTTCTAATTTAATTTCCTTATATCTATTTTTTGGTTTTTTTTCTGACACAACAAACATTTTATAAACACCGCGACCAAGCATGTCTACTGAAGCAACAAGAGAAACGCTAGCATTTACAATGCCTTTTGCAATATATTTTACTGGATAAAGTGAATAAACAAAAAAATTATTAGTTCCCTCACCAAGAAAATAAACCAATTTAACAAATTTATTTTTTAATAGTATTTTTGAAATTTCTCTAAAATAAGAATCTGAAACGCTTTTAAGTGTTTTTTTCTTTGGGATATCAAAAGATAAATCTCTATTTATATTTTGATCTTTTTGTACTTTGTCTCTTAGATTGATAACATGTTGAGAATTTTTATTTGTGTTAACACTTCCAAACACTGTAGAATCATTATCTCCTATTTTGATTTTATAGTTAAAATTTTGTCTTAAAAATTCTGCATCAGCCACATCTTGCTTTATTATTCTTTCAATTTCATTAAGCTCTGTAGAATCTTCAATATTTTTTTTATCTTCAATTACTTCTTTTTTTAGATCTAAAAAATTTGGAGAATAATTGATTTCCGCTTCTTTTAAAAATGAATCTAAATCATTTAAAACTTCATTATTATAATACAAAAAATTATCCTTATTTATATCAGGAGAAATTTCTTCTATTTGAGAAACATTTATTTTTTTATTTTTTTCTTTTATAACAGAAGAATTCTTCCTTTTAGCTACTTTTTTAGGAAGATTTTTCTGTAAGACATTTGTCTTTTTCATATATTATATTATACAACTTTTTTACTAAATTGAGAAATATTTTGATAAAAAATTATTTAAAAGAAAAAGCATCCCGTTTTACCGAGATGCTTCAGAGAAAATGCAAAGCAGACTATATTGTGTTTGATTTGTATTTTCTCAATTTTTTGTATATTCTCCAAATCTTCCATTGGAGAATAGTAAAAAACCCCACCAATCCTCCAGCCATAAAGCAAAAGACCAGAAATATAACTAAATCCATCACGGTCAAAATTTTCACCCAATTAAAAATAGATGAAATTAGACCCAGGACGGCGAAGATAATTGCCGGAATTCCAAGAGTTTGATGAAGATCCATCTTGTCAAGAAGATTATTAAACCTTCTGAACCCTACCCCAGAAAGCCTGGGTTTAAAAAATACTGGTATCATGATTCCTCCCCATTAGAGCATTTTTAATATATAAATCATATCATATTTTAATATTTTTGTCAATAATTTACAAATAAACAAAAAATGACTTAATTATAGACATTTTTATATATTACTTACTTATATATCTCTAGTGTTTGTCTTGTCATTTTTTCCCATGTATAATTTTTCAATAATTCCTGTGATTTTAACCTCAAATCTTTTTTCAAATCATCATCGGTTAAAATTTTATTTAATTGTTCTATAAAATTAGTTTCATCTTTTGGATCAAAATAAATTGCACAGTCTTTTAATATTTCTGGCAAACATGAATAATTACTTGATAAAACTACGGCAGAATTTGTCATAGCTTCAAGTGGTGGAAGTCCAAATCCCTCACAGAGTGATGGGAAAACATAAACAGAACATTTTTTATATAAAATACTTAAATTAGAATCATCTACAAATCCAGCAAAAATTATATTTTTAAAACTATTATCTGTAACAAATTGCTTAAGTCGTTTATAAAAATAATCCTCTTTTCCTACAAGCACCAATTCGTAATTTTCTAAATGTTCAAATTTATTAAAGGTGGAAATTAAAAACTCCAAATTTTTATGTGGATAGGCGTTTCCCACATAAAGCAAAAAATCTTTTTTTATATTTAATTTATTTAAAATATCTAAACTTTCATTGCTTGATACCAGCTTGTGGGAAACGCCCTCGTAAGTTACAAAAACCTTATCGCTTTTAATCTTAAAAAATTTTACAATGTCTAATTTTGTAAATTCTGATACGGCTATAATTTTTTTAGATTTTTTTACTGCATTTGAAATTACCATTCTATATAAAATATTTTTTATAAAATATTTAATTGGTGAAAGTGTTGTCGCTTTTTGAGATGGATATCTTGTAAGGATTAGATCGTGAATTGTTACTATAAATGGAAATTTACAATAAAGAGGAACATTAAAATGTGGAAAATGAACTAAATCTGGTTTAATTTTTTTTAAAATTTTTGGAACTTCTAATTGTTCTTTTAATCCGTACCAAGGAATATCAACTATAACTTTTTTAAAATTAGATTTTTTTGATTCATATTTATTTTCATTTTCACGATTTATCAAAATAAAATAATGATTATCGTGATCAACACTTTCTAAATTAAAAACTAACTCACTGACATATCTTCCTATGCCAGTTGCAGTGCCCATAAATCTTGCATCAATTAATATTTTCATAAATTAAAATATTTTCAATAAATCTTGTGCGCACTCTTTCCAATTTTCATAATAAGTATCATCAAATGTTTTATTTTTGTAAAAATTATATAAATCACTATTTTCCAATAAGGATTTTATCCCCAAATAAAATGATTCTATGTTATATGCTTCACAAAGTAACGTATTTTTTCCAATTATTTCTGGCATTGAAGAATTATTTGACGAAACTGTAACACAATTACAGGCTAAAGCTTCAAGTGGTGGAAGCCCAAATCCTTCATAAAAAGATGGCCAAATAAATATTTTTGCACTATTATATAGTGCTGGCAATTCATCGTATTTAACATAACCCAAAAATTTTATTCTTGATTTTATAGAATCTTTTAATTTATGAAAATTTAAATCAAATTTATATTTCATCCATCCAAAATCTCCACAAATTACTAAATCTAGATTACTAAAATCAGATGTTAATTTTTCAAAAACAGCTAATATACAATCTAAATTTTTTCTTGGTTCAATTGTTCCTACGTAGAGTAAAAAATCTCTATTTAGTCCATATTTATCCTTAAAATTTTGAATTTCTAAATTATCTAATTTCTTATAGTTTGTTGATATACCTAAATGATTTACAATAATTTTTTCTTTTTTAATTTTTAAAAAATTCATGAGGTCAAATTTTGTATTTTCAGAAACACAGATAATTCTATCGGCTCTTTTGATAAGTTTCTTGGGGCGCACAAAAAAATGCCACAAGTTTCTCTTAAAATCAAAAAAATGTTTAAATAAAAAAAAGCTTATATCATGAATTGTGAGAATCAATCTTGTTTTATTTGATAGAACGCATGGAGAAATATTTGGCAACCAAAAACAATCCAATTGTATATTTTTTTTCTTATTTATTAATTTATCAATTTTTGGATAATTAAAGAAAAAATTTGCAAGAAGGATTAATTTACTTGGAATATTAAAATGAATATGATAAACATTTTTATAATTATCTAAATCAAAATTAATTTTTATATTTTTTTTTCCAAAAGTTATGAGATAATATTCGTTTTCACTATCTATATCAAAAAGATTTTCTAAAACATTTTTTAGATAAACTCCTATCCCACTTATATTTTCCTGCCTAAGTGATGTTATATCAATTCCTATTTTCATTTAATTTTTCATTAATATAATCTCTAATTTCTTCTTCAAATCTCGTACGAGAAAAATTTTGTGCATGATTTTTTATAAATTCATGATCAAAACTCATTTTAGAAAAATCTAACACCGCCTCTGCAAGTGATTGCCAATTCTGCTCTTCAAAAAATACTCCTGTTTTATTTTCTATCATTGTTTCAAGAGCCCCACCTTTTTTGTATGCAATTACAGGACAACCGGAGGCAAGCGCTTCCACAAGTGAAATTCCAAAATCTTCTTCCTGTGGATGAATAAATGCTTTAGCGCGAGATAAATATTTAAATTTTTCTTGATCACTAAGCTCTCCCAAAAATTCTATATTATCTTTTGCTGTTTTTTTATAGTAATCAATATCTCCACCACCAATAATTTTTAATGGCAATTTTAATTGATTAAAAGTCTGAATTGCTAAATCTATTTTTTTGTATGGTCTTAGGCGAGATACTAAAATATAATAATTCTCTTTTGTCTCGGAATAAAAATTTTCTACATCAACCGGTGGATAAATAACATAAGATTCTTTATTGTAATATTTTTTAATTCTATCTGCTATAAATTTTGAATTTGCAATAAAATAATCTACTTCTTGTGCTTTTTTATAATCCCATTCTTTCATATTTTCTAAAACATTTATTAAAAAATATTTGATAGGTTTGGGAAAACGAAGTCCATCAACGTATTCTTTCATATCACTCCATAAATATCTTGTTGGTGTGTGACAATAACAAAAATGAATTGTGTTTTTTGGCTTTGTAATTCCTTTTGCAAAAGCAGACGTAGAAGATAAAATTACATCATACTCGGATAAATCAAAACTCTCCCATGCTTTTGGCATTAAAGTTAAAAATAATTTAAAAAGTTTTGTAGAACCAGGAATTTTTTGAATATATGAAGTTCTAATATCACAATTTTTCAAAAATTCTCTACTTCTTTTATTACAAATTAGTGTATAGATGGGACTTTCTGGATAAATTTTATGAAATTCCAAAAGCACTCTTTCTGCACCACCAATTTGAAATAAATGATCGTGTGTTATTGCTAATTTATTGTCTTTCATAATAAGAATTATAAATAATTTAACCCCCTCGGTCAAATAATAAAAATGAGCAAAAAACTCATTTTTTAAATAAATTTATAGAATAATTAAACGGCTTCCTTTTTAAATAAAACCCTTATTGTTTTGAGTAGAATTCTTAGATCGAGCATTAAACTCCAATTTTCTATATAATAAACATCAAGTCTTACTTCGTCTTCAAATTTTAAATTTGAACGCCCTGAAACCTGTGCCATTCCGGTTATTCCTGGCTTTATAACCAACAATTGCATTTGCTCATCTTTATACTGAGCCACCTCGCGTGGTTCATGTGCACGAGGTCCAACTAAACTCATTTGTCCTTTTATTACATTCAAAATTTGTGGAATTTCATCAATTGATGTTCGTCTTAAAAATTTTCCAACGCGTGTAATTCTTGGATCGTTTTTCATTTTAAAAAGTGGTCCATCTCCTCTTTCATTAAATTTTATAAGCTCATCTTTCATTTTTTCAGCATTAGAAATCATTGATCTAAATTTATACATTTTAAATTCTTTATTTCTAACTCCAATTCTTGTAAGCCCTACCAACACCGGTCCGCGAGAATCGATTTTTATAATAATTCCTATAATTACATAAATTGGGATAAGGATAATTAATCCCAATATTGCGAGAATTAAATCGAAAAGTCTTTTGGAAATTCTACCCCAACCCTCAAGTTTAGTTCTTTTAATCTCCAAAATTGGTATTCCAGCTACATCATTTACTTCAAAATTTATTATTCTGGTATCAAGAAGTGATGCCGTGTATTTATAAGTAATATGTTTCACATTACATAAATTTATAAGTGCAGACACAAAATCTTTTTCAGCATATGGATCTGTTAAAATTATTTCATCAACTTTATTATTTAAAATATAATTTTCAATTTCATAGATAGTGTTATTATTTATTGAAAAATGATTTACAATTTCATATCCATATGTTTTATCATTTTTAAATTCTATTTCTAATTCATCTGCGGTTTCGTTTTTTCCCACAAGAATAATTTTTGTTTTTATAATTCCCTTTTTTGCTAAAATTCTTCTTGTTATATCAAGAACAATTCTTTCTAGTAGTAGAAATATTATTCCAATTATCCAATAAATTATAACTATAAATCTTGAAGAAAATAATCTCTGCTCAAAGAAAAAAGCAATTATAAGTATTAAAATAAATGTTGAACAAGCTGAAAAAACTTTTGCAAATTTTTGATAAACCGTTCTTTTTTCAAAGCTATAAAGACCCGAAATCATAAACACTATAATTGCCACAAATGATGTAGCAATTAATATTTGTAAAAATAAAAAAAACGGTAATTCAAAAATTACCGGTCTATATTGTGTTATAAATTGAGCAAATCTTAAATAATAAGCAATAATTCCTGATACAATTAACAAAATAAAATCAAGAGGAATTTCTATTGCATTTAAAAAAAGTTTATTTCTTATCATAACAACAAATATAAATTTGCTAAATTAGCTATAAGCCGAATTCTGTTTCCTCCAAAAGGAGGCGATGATCATCTATCTTGTCTATTTATCACTAAATAGATCTAGCAACTTACCACTCCCACAAAATGGGATTTCTTAGTTTTGCACCGAATAGAGTTTACCTCTTCTCTATTGTCGCTAATAGAGCGTCTGAGCTAATTATCTCAGAATTTCACCCTTATCCCCGACGATATTTCGCGAAGCGAAACGAATCAAGGGAAGGAATTTTTTCTGTTGCACTTGTCCTCTTTTAAAATCACTTTTAAAAGGATTGCCGTTAGCAATTATTCCCGAGTTATAAAACTTGGCAAAATGGTGTTCGGACTTTCCTCGATAAACCATAATAGTTTACCGCGATCATCCACTAATCTAGCTTATATATACTATAACAATTATTTAATTTTGTCAAATAAAATATTATTATTTTTTATACCTGAGGTCTTTAAAAAAATTCAAAACATTGTCGTTTTCATACATTTGTAATTTTTTTGGATCGCTTAATATACCGTCCCTTAAAGATTTCATATCTTTTTCATCATTTAATTGCTTGAAAAAAATTAAAATATTTTCATATTCTTTTGCAATACTATCCTGATTTATACTTTTTGCATATTCAACAAAATATTCTAATTGCAATATTATCTGATCTATAATAATTAAACGAAAAGGGTGATTAATAAGTTTGTCATTGCTTCCTTTTTCCTGATTTATAACGCCCATCCAAAGCCTTATAACATTTTCTAAATTAAACATATCCATTCCTATAACAAGCTTTGGAATATTTTCTAAAGATAATTGATATGAATTCTCTGATTTAAAATATTTTATATTTGCCAATCTTCCATTTAGAATATCTCTTTTTAAACTTTCGACTTTTTTATTTAGTTGATCTGTATTTGAAGTAAGTGTTGCATCATAAGCCAAAGCCAAATGCTCATATTCATCTGATTCTTCTGGTAATAATTCCATTATAGTATCAACCCTATTATGATAATCATCATACTTACAAGTACTAATTGTATGCACATTCATACCCAGTATTAAATTTTGTTCTATCTGATTATATAAAAAAGCCTCTAAAATAGTACCTATTTTTTTATTATTTTTTGCTATATCGGTATTTGATTCATCAAAATTATGTTCAAGAGCTTGTACGTGTTTTTTATCTTCATTTATTTCTGCTTGACTGTATTTAGTCAAGAAAACAGGGTCACTGATATCTATTGTATCTATACTAAGATTTTCTAATGCAATTTTGTAACACTCTTCTAGATACTCTGGATTTCTAAATGTTTCATTACTACGCTTAACCCTATCAGCCTCTTGAAAAAGTCTATTAATACTATCTTCAAATGACATAATTTTAATATTAATTATTATCTAATTATTAATATACTATATAAATTAATTATGAGCAAAATCATCTATTGACAAATATAATGAATATGCTATAGTATAAATCCTCAAGGAGGTATTATGAAATTTATAAAAAATCCACTAAATGAAACATTGGTGGTAAATTTTATGGATGATTCTTGGATTAAAAGGCTCCTAATTTGGCTTATAAAAAACCGGGATGATCTAGAAATCAATATTGACTGGAGATGGGAGTATATGACCATCAAACCAAATCTTTTAAATCCAATAAGAATAATTGGATCAAAAGATTCAACACTAATTTTTTGGGAAGAATTTTTCTACATAGACAAAAAAAAATATACCCCCATTAAATTCTTAAAGCAGATAATAAAAGTACTTTAGAGCTGGATGTTTATCAAAACTTCAGCTCTTTTATTTTAAATTATTAAAAACTTCAATTGTTTTTTCTGCTGTATTTTTCCAAGTATAATTTTTCAAAATTTCAAAATTTTTCTCAACTAAATAATTTTTAAATTCCTGATCTTTTAATATTTTCATTGCTTTTCTTATTGCATCACTTCTAAAATCATTAGTATAACAAATCTCATCTAAATTTATTTCCCGAAATACTTCTAAGTCGGAAATTAACAATGGAACTTTTAAAATTACTGCCTCAAGAATTGTCATTCCAAATCCCTCAAAATTTGAAAAATTTAAATACAGTGAACAATTTTTTAAAATCTGAATTTTCTCACCTTCGCCAACGTAACCTAAAATTTTTATATGTTCTTTAAATTTTGAATTATCAATTCTAAATTTTATTTTTTCATAACCATATCCAGGTCCACCAATTAAAACCAAATCGTAATTTAATCCAAATTCAACACAATAACCATCATAAAAATCTATTAATGATTCTATGTTTTTCTTTGTCTCTAATCTTCCAATATACACAAAATATTTTTTTAAATTAAATTTTTCTAAAATTTCTCTATTATATATAGTATTTTCATACTTTTCAAAATCAATTCCATGAGAAATCACTCTAATTTTTTCTTCATTTATATTATAAATTTTTATTATGTCTTTTTTTGTAAAAAATGATGGTGAGATTATTGCATCTGTTTTTTTTAATTTATTTGCACCTAAATTCAAAGAAATTTTTTGCAAAAAAGAATAATAGTCCGGATAATGTTTATAGCCCAAATCATGCCAAGTTATAATTTTTTTACAATGACATATTGGCAGATTATGTGATGGCGAGAAAAAAATATCTAAATTATATTTTTTTAAACTCAGACTAAGTCTAAAAATTGTCCAAAATTTTTTCATGGGCCAATTTAAAACAATATTTTTTACATTGTTAAAATTTGTAAATTCATAACTTAGTTTTTCTCTGGAAAATAAAAAATATTGATTTTTTTTATCAATATTTAAAATATTTTTTACTATATAATAAGAATACCACTCTGTACCGGTTTTCTGTTTGATTTCAATTCTAGAACAATCTATTCCAATATTCATATTATCTATCAGCTTTAGCTATAGGCTATCAGCAATGCATTTCCTAAAAACTGAAAGCTGAATGTTAAAAACTATTTATCTTGCTGACAACAAACTTCTCTTATATGATTCCAGGTTTTCGAGTGCAATTCCTGTTCCCTTTGCAACACAAAGATATGGATGATCTGATGCATAAGAAGGAACTCCCGTTGTCTGATTTAATAATTTATCTAAATTTCTAAGCTGAGCTGTACCACCAGATAAAATCATACCCTTTTCCATAACATCTGCTGATAACTCGGGTGGAGTATCAAATAAAACAGCTTTTATTGCTGAAATAATTCCATAAATATCATTCTGTAATGCTTCTGTTATGTCATCTGATGTAATTTTCAAAATTCTTGGAAGTCCTGTTATCATGTCTCTTCCCTTAATCTGCATACTCATTTTTTCCTTATCATCTAAAAATAAAGCTGAGCCGATTTTAATTTTTGCTTGCTCTGAGGTGGACTCACCAATAGCTAATCCATATTTTTTCTTAATGTGTTCCATTATTGATAAATCAAATTTTGTTCCACCAATTCTTACGGATTTACATGTGACTATTCCACCAAGTGAAATAACTGCAATTTCTGTTGTTCCACCACCAAGCTCAACGATCATATGTCCAGAAGCAGAACCAATTGGAATCTCTGCACCTATTGCAGCGGCAAGTGGTTGTTTAATTATATAAGCTGCTTTTGCCCCTGCTGAAATTGTAGCGCCTATTACCGCCCTTCTTTCTGTTGATGTAATACCCGCGGGAACTGATATCATAACCTCTGGTCTAAAAATTTTAATTCCAGACAAAGATTTGTTAATAAAATATCTTAACATGCTTTCAGTTGTTCTATAATCTGCAATTACACCATCTTTAAGTGGTCTATAGGCCATTATAGAATCAGGGGTTCTACCAATCATTTCTTTTGCTTCATTTCCCACTGCTAAAACTTTTTTATCAATAGTTGAAATAGCAACAACAGATGGCTCATTTATTATGATCCCCTTTTTGGGTACATAAACTAGTGTTGTTGTCGTGCCCAGATCTATTCCTATTTTTTTTCTAAACATTATTTTATATCTAAAATTTTACACTTAACTTTTCCTTTTGGAACCTCAACTTCAAATTCATCTCCCTTTAATTTTCCAATAAGTGATTGGCCTAGTGGTGAATTATAAGAAATTAATCCCTTAAATGGATCGCTATCAGTAGCGCCCACGATTTCAAATTCTTTTTTATTTCCATCAAATTCAACTGATAACCTAGAACCAATTTTAACAACTGTACTTTTTGATGACCCTGATGTATCAACTATACTTGATGTTTTAAAAAGATGTTCAATTTCTAGAATTCTTCCTTCTATAAATGCCTGCTCTTCTTTTGCATCTTGATATTCTGCATTTTCAGACAAATCACCAAATTCCCTTGCCTTGTCTATTCTCTTTGCAACTTCCAATCTCTTTGTTTTTTTTAAATATTCAAGCTCTTCTTGTAATTTTTTATATCCCTCTTCCGTTAAAAAACTTGTATCTGACATAAATTTGTTATTGTTAATAGAAAAACTAGACAGCGCAAAAGCTCTCTAATTAGTTTAATAATCTGGCAAATTTTTATTTCTGCCTATCTTTAAAATACCATAATAAAATATCTCTAGCAAGTGGCACGGCAACACTACTTCCCTCTCCCCCTCCTTCAATCATAATAGTTATTACTATTTCTGGATTTTCGTATGGAGCATATCCAGTAAACCAGGCGTGTGTTTTTCCTTCATTTCCAAACTGTGCTGTACCAGTTTTGCCAGTTGCCTCAATAGGAAGAGTAGATAAAAACCTTGAACTTCCAGAAGTAACACCTTGTCTCATTCCTTCTTGAACTAATTGTAATTTATCACCGTCAATAAAATTAGAATTTTTGATTTTCACTGGGATAATTTCTTCTATTCCTGAAATATTAATTTTTTTATCAACAATTTTAGGTTCATATAATTTTCCTCCATTTGCTATAACGCTCGTAAGCATTGCAATTTGTAGTGGTGTAGCTAAGGCATCACCCTGACCAATACTTAAATGATACGTATCTCCTATATACCATGGTTCATTTTTTACCTCTTGTTTCCATTTCTGTGATGGTAAAAATCCACTTGCTTCTCCAGGTAAATCTATTTCTAATTTTTGAGACAAACCAAATTTTTTTGCATATTCAACAATTTTTTCTAAACCCAGGCCATTAAAATTATTATAACCACCGCCAACTGTATAAAAAAATGTATTGACAGACTCTGCTATCGCCTTTAAAACATTTGTAGATCCATGCCCGCCAGATTTCCAGTCAGGAAAAAACCACTCACCATATTTTATTCCACCATTACTCATAAAACTTGTATTTCTATCAACTATATTTTCCTGTAAAGCCGCAGCCGCCATTATTAATTTAAATGTTGATCCAGGGGGATATTCTCCCGATATTGCTCTAAAAAACATGGGTAAGTCGGGGTCTTCTATTAATTTTTTATAATCTTCATTATTTAATTTCTCAGAAAATATATTATTATCATAGGAAGGGGTGGAAATTAACGCTAAAATTCTTCCATTTCTTGGATCAACAGCTACAATATTAGCTTTTTTAAATCCTGTTCTTGTTAAAAGATTACTTAATAGTTCATATGATTTTAGCTGTAAATCTAAATCTAAAGATAAAACAAGGTTTGTTCCATCCTGTGGTTTATCAAATGCAACTTCTTTTATCTCCCTACCCAAAGAATCAACTTCTATTTTTCTTTTCCCCATTACTCCTCTCAAATCTTTTTCATATTCATATTCTACTCCAGTTTTTCCAATTTTATTATCCAAAAAATATCCCTCATTTTTCAATTCTTCATACTCTTTATCTGAAATTTTTCCCATATAACCCAGTATATGAGCGAGTGGCTCTTTGTAGATATACTCTCTTTTATTGTTAATAATAACAGAGACTCCATTTAAATTTTTTGTAATAACAATAAGTCTCATTGCATCATCATAACTAAGAGATTCTTTTATTATTCTTGGTTTAAAATTTTCTAAAACATCTTTGGAAATATACTTTGATAAATCAAGCTCATGGTCTCCAACACCATAGCGTAAAATATTTTGAGTCTTTAATAGTTCATCATTATTTTTAGGAAGATCTATGGGCAAAATTTGAAGAGAAAAACTAGCTCCATTTTTAAGAAGTGGCTTCATATTTCTATCATAAATGATCCCTCGATCTGGATCCACTCTTTTTATTCTAATTCTGTTTTCATCTGCAGATAATCTATAATCATCACCACTTAAAATTTGCAAATAAAAAACTCTTCCAAAAATAATTACCCAAACGCAGAGCATAAAAATAGTCATTATTGAAAATCTATATTTATTTAACAAAATTCCTATATTACCACCACTCTCGTAAGTATTAAAAAAATCTCCCATTCCTCTTTTCTGAGAATAGTCCTTTATTAAAGAATTTTTTTTATCTGGTCTAGATTTTAAATCTATTTCAGATATTTCAAAATATTCCATATTAACCTAATTAACCTATTGAAATAAATCTATTTTTAGTTTTATGAGATAATGTATTTGTAAGATAATAAAAAAAGCTCGAAATAATAATATTAAAAAATATCGCCTCAAAAAGCATAACAATATATTTCCCAAAATTAATATTATAAATACCTAAATTTAAACTATTTATAAGTAAATTGTAAAGAAAGAAAAAAACAAATAAAAAAAATATACCCATCATATTCATCCAAACATATGTAGAAAATCTGTCATTTGGTAAAAGCTCTTTTTCTATATAATAAAGAATTATAAATATTAATAAAAAAGAAAATATATATACACCAAAATTTATTGCAAAAAAATCCATAATCACTGCACTCATAAAAGCTACAATAAGTGAATCATTGGGATTATGAAAAAATAAAACGTAAATAAAAAAAATTAATGGTAAATTAAGATTTAAAATTCCAAAATCAAAACTTGATTGAATCAAGGCAAGAACAAAAGAAAGTAATATTATAATAATTTTAAATTTCATTGAATTATCATAACATTTACAAAATTTAAAAAATTCATATCAAAAAATGGATAAACAACGGCTGTCTTGAAATAATCTCCATCAGAAAAAGTTAATTCTCTAATCTGACCTATAACTAAACCCCTTGGAATATATTCTTCAAATCCAGATGTTGTAACAATATCTCCTGTTTTAACTTTTGAATCTAGTGGAATATAAGACATTTCCATTGCATTTGCTAAATTACCTTTTAAAATTCCAGATATTTTTTCCTCTCCCTGAATTGAAGCACTTATTAAACTTTTTCTATCCGATAATAACATTACGTCTGCAAAATTATCATCTGTTTTTAAAATTGTTCCTATTAAAACTCCATTATATATAACTGGTAAATTGTCAAAAATTCCGTCATTTTTACCAACATTTATTCTGACCATATTCCCGCTATCTAAATTAAAACCTGAAACAACTTCTCCAGTAACAAATTTTACATTTGGTGTTTTTATATAACCAATTTCATTTTTTAATACTGTATTTTCATTTTGTAATTCTTGCAATTTACTATAATCAACAACTCTCTCTGCTAATTGTTTATTCAAATCATTTATATAACTTCTTATTTCTTTATGATGAAAAATATAATAAAAATAAGAATCAATATTTTGACTCAAATCATAAGAAGCCGATCTTGGTTTTTCTGTAATATTAAAAAATGTCTTCTTAATTGGAGACAATATTTTATTGTAGTTTAGTATTATTAAAAAAAATGCAATTATAACAATCCAAAAAAATAATTTCCTTTTTAAAACTTCTCTCATAAATTTATTCAATTGAGTTAAAATTTTAAACTATCTTCTTCTATGATCAGATGCAGGAGGTAAAAATAAATCTTTTAAATTGTCAAAATCCTCCAAAACAATACCTATTCCGCGAACAACAGTTGTAAGTGGATCATCAGCTATCGTAACCGGAATCAATGTTTCTTCATATATAAGCTTATCTAATCCACGAAGTCCAGCACCACCACCAGATAAAATCATTCCTTTTTGATATAAATCAGATACAATTTCTGGGGGGGTTTGTTCTATAACATCTTTTACTGCAACAACTATAGAATCAATTGATCTTTTTATTGCATCTCTTATCTCATCACTTTTTATTACAATTTCTTTTGGTAATCCATTTAATAAATTTCTTCCCCTAACTTTTATTCTTAAACCCTTTTCAAGGGGCAAAACACTTCCTATTTTTATTTTAGTTTGTTCTGCAGATCTTTCTCCCAAAAATACATTATATTTTTCTCTTATATAATCAATTATATCATTATCCAGTTTTTCTCCCGCAATTTTAAGAGATTTTGAAGCAACAATTCCACCAAGTGAAATAACCGCAATTTCTGTTTTTCCCCCACCAATTTCAATAATCATACTTCCACTTGCTTCCTGAATTGGCAATCTTGCACCAATTGAAGTTGCGACCGGTTGCTCTATTAAATGAACCTCTCTTGCACCTGCAGAAACAGCAACATCTTCTACTGCTTTTCTCTCTACCTCTGTTATATCAAGTGGAACTCCAATTATAATTCTTGGACGAGGTGCAAAAGAAAATGATTCTTTATGAATTCTATCTACAAAATATTTCATCATTTTTTCTGCGACTTCAAAATCAGAAATAATTCCATTTCTAAGAGGTTGTACGGCTGAAATATGTTGAGGCGTTTTACCAAGCATTCTTCTAGCCTCTTCTCCAACTGACAAAATTTGATCAGTTCTTAAATTAATTGCGACAACGGATGGTTCGTTTATAACAATCCCCTTGCCCTTTACATAGACCAAAGTATTTGATGTTCCTAAATCAACACCAATATCTTTTGAAAATTTTCCAAAAAAACTCTTCAACATAATTATTTAAAAAATTCTTTTTTTAATAAATCAATTGATTCTTTTTGCGATAAAATTTGACTCGTTTTATCTATTCTCTTTTTTATTTCTATTTTATCACCCAACTTATCACTTAAAATAAACCTATAATAAATTCCAATTAAATCAGCATCTTTTAATTTAACCCCCGGATTTTCATTTCTGTCATCATATAGTACTTCAATATTGTTTTTTTGTAAAATATTATAAAATTTATCATCTTTATTCGTTCTTAAATCAAGTAAATGAACATTAAATGGCGAAACATTTTTTGGCCACATTAATCCGTTTTTATCATTATGAATTTCTGCGATTGTTCCCATAACTCTCCCCGGTCCTATACCATAACTCCCCATAAAGACGTCTTGTTTTACACCATTTTCATTTGTAAATTGTAAATCAAGCGCACCTGAAAATTTATATCCAAGCGTAAAAATATTTCCAACCTCAACAGCACGCTCCTCAATCAAATCTTTTTTATTCAAACTTAAATTATTTAATACTTCGTCATTGTAAACTTCTTTATTCACGGCAAGCTTCTTTTTTTTATCAACATAAATTGTATCCTCACCATTTTTAGCTAATGTTTGAAATTCATGTGAATATTTACTAAAAACTCCTCCGGATGCAAAAGTTAAATAAGTTATATCTCCCAATCCGCATCTTTCAAAAACATTTATGTATGCTTGCTTTGATTTTTCATAAAATATCTCGTGCTCTTTTTGATCTCTACAAAAAGAATACATATCTTTCATAAGAAACTCTCTGCATCTCATAATTCCACCCTTTGCACGAAGTTCATTTCTAAACTTAGTTTGAATCTGATATGCAAATTTTGGTAAATCCTTATAGGAGCTTATATAATTTTTCATTAAATTCGTGAGTGGTTCTTCATGTGTAAAGCTAAGTCCTAATTCTGTATTATTTTTCAATTTTGTTCTAAACCAATTATCCACCGATTCATCACTCCACCTATCTGTTTTTTTCCATAATTCTGGATTTTGCAATGATGTTAAAAACAATTCCTGTCCTCCTATCGCATTCATTTCTTCACGAATTATATTATTTATTTTATTTAGAACCCTAAGTCCAAGGGGTAAATAAACATAAACACCGGCAAGTTCTTTATAAATAAAACTGGATTTTAAAAGAAATTGGGTGCTTATACTTTTTTCTTCTTTATCAATACTTCTTAGAGTTTTTGTAAAAAGTTGTGATTGTTTCATTTTTTTATTTCGAGCTATGCTCTATATTTTAAATATTTTTTGACATTATATTTAACATTCTTTTTATTTCATTTTTTACACTTAAATCATTGTAATCTCCACTATGTGCCGTTTGTCCTTGGTATGATGCTTTTTTTTGATCTAAATGTAAATCAAATTCATAAAAATTATTGTTTTTTTCAAAATATAAATGCCATCTCGGGTAAAATCCAACATTTGATAATCTTCTTATATAACTATTTTCATATCTTGGATGTAAACGATATCCACATTTTTTCAAAATCACATCAAGATTTTCTTTAAAATCTGCTTGTATTTTAAATTTCATTTATTTATGAAAAACATATTTTAATATATCTTTGTATGTTACTAAAATCATAAGCAACATCAAAAGTCCAAAACCAACATTGTGAACAATTGCTTCTATTTTCTGATTATTGGGTTTTCTTCTTATTTTTTCAATTAACAAAAACAACAATCTCCCACCATCAAGCGCTGGAAATGGAAATATATTTATTATTGCTAAATTAATTGATAAAAGTGCCATGAATTGCAATATATAAGAAAATCCCATTGAAACAGCGCGTCCTGTAAACACAGCCACGCCAATTGGACCAGAAACATCTTTAGCGCCCTCACCCCTAAATAAACCCTTTAATAAATTAAAAAATGCATCTCCTATTGCAACAGTTAAATTAAAACCTGCTTTAAATCCATATAGAGGAGCTTTATACCAGGGATAAGAAACAACTCCAGTGTCAACCATAGAGATTCCCAAAACTTTTTTATCAGTAATCCCCTCTAGGCTTTCTGGCCTTATCTCTACTGATTTATTTTCTTTAGAATCATTAGTTACAACTTTTATATTTTTCTCTTGATTATTATAAACATAATTAATAGCCTCATTAGAGTTTGTAAAATTATTATCATCAAAAGAAACTAAATAATCACCAAGTTTTATTCCTGCATTTTGTGCTGGAGAATTTGGATAAACTTCTATAATTTGTATTTTCTTGTCTCTTATTTTTGCATCACCCGGAAGATCTTCTAATGCAGAGGGTAATCCTATACCAAAACCAATGCTTAATATAATACAAGCTGAGATAAAATTCATAAAAACTCCAGCAAAAAGAACTATAGCCCTTTTCCAGGCTGGTTGAGATATAAAACTATCTGGATCATTATTATCACCAGATTCACCTTTTATTTTTACAAAACCTCCGATTGGAATCCAATTTACAGAATACATTATTCCATTTTTCTTTATACCGAAAATTCTTGGCGGGAATCCGAATCCAAACTCCTCCACTCCAATGCCTAATTTCCTTGCAGTATAAAAATGTCCTATTTCATGAACAAAAACTATGATACCTAAAATTATAAAAAATATTATTATTGTTAAAAACATATTATTTGTTTAAAAAATTAAAATACTAGGTTACAAAAATTTTAAATTAAAAGTCAAAAATCTTATAATTTATATTTTCATAATATCTTCCTCTTTTGCTTTTGAAATATTATCAATTTCAGTTGATTTATCCTTGGTAACTTTGTCTAATTCTTCAATAAAAGAAAATTTTTCATCCTGCGAAATTTCTTTGTCTTTTTCTTGTCTTTCTATTTCTTTTTTTATTTTTTCTCTTACTTGTCTAACTATAACTTTTGCATCTTCTCTTTTTTCGTTTAAAATTTTTATTGTCTGCTTCCTTTTTTCTTCGGTTAGGGCTGGAATCTTTGCTCTTACAATATTTCCAGTAACAGAAACACTTAAATCTAAATTTGCAGATGATAATGCTTTTTCAATCTCTTTTGTAACTGTTTTATCCCATGGCTCAACCTGCAATAATGAAGGCTCTGGTATTGAAATTGAGGCGACTTGTTTAAGTGGAGTCTTAACCCCATAGCACTCTACTAGAACTTCTTCTATCATTGAGGGATGCGCTCTTCCGGCTTTTAATTTTTCAACATCTTCTTGAAAATGTTTTATCGCCTTATTAAAGTCTCCATTAAAAGATTCTATAAATTGTGACATAAATATTTTTAATTAATTATTATAAATTATTAATCCATTAATTTAACTGCCATAAAAATACTATCTTGATTTACGGAGTCAACCAACATATCAATTGGAGCTTGTTTTGTTGGAAGAGTTTTAGTAATCCAAGTATTTCCTCCATCTAAGGTTTTATAAATTTTATTTGGAATTGTATAATAAATTTCATTTGAATTTTTTGGGTTAGAGGCAATCGAATAAATAGTTACAGAACTTGGTTTTGTAAGAAGCTTTAAAACACTCCACGTTTCTCCTCCATCCTTTGAATAAAAAATACCATACTTATTGGCATAAAAAAATGCATCTTCTTTTGACAAATCAAATTCGAAATCTTTATAAACGCCTACATTTGAATTACTTTTCTTATCTCCTAAATCTATCTTATCGGTAATATTAAACCAATCAATTCCTCCATTTTCTGTTTTAAATATGCCGTCTTTTTCAGTACACACATAAATTTTATCTGAATTTTTTGGATTCATTGTAGCTTTTACAATAGTCTCATCATCAAAGCTTTTTATCATTTTCCAAGAAATACCAAAATCATCACTTTTATAAAATCTTCCATCTGTTGTTGCTAAATATATTTTATTATTATTTATATAATCAACTAAAACAGATTTAACTATTTTATTATTTCCATCAGTATAAATTTGTCTCCAATTTCTTCCACAATCCTCTGTTTTGTAAATTTTAGTACTTACAGCACCATACATAGTACATCTATATTTATTATCAATTGCAATGTCATTTATAGCACCCTTTCCAAAAAGTGTTTTTTGCCAACCAGCACCACCATCAAAAGAATATAATAAACCATCTTGTAATGTTCCTAAATAAATCGCCTTTGGGTCATTTTGATCTTGTTTTATAAATGTAGATTGAGCTGTTTTAAAAAATGATCTATTTGGGCCAACGTTCAAATATTCAACTTTTTGTACCCAAGTTGCCCCCCTATCATAGCTTATATAAACACCAGAATCATCAATCTTTTTCTTCCCAAGTCCTCCTATTTGCAATGAACATCCGGTTAAAACAAAGCAAAATAAAATAACTAATAAAATTTTTATTTTTGTGTTCATAGATTTAAATTATAAAATTGTAAAGTTATTGGTTATAAAGATTCTCTTCGCTTTATAACTTTTAACTTTCAACTACCTTATATTAATAATAAATTTTCAAAAATTAATCTTGGATTTACGTTTTCAAAAATAATATTTCTTGACTTATTTGCAAAATCATAAAATTCCAATAATTTTTCTATCTTATATTTTTCTGAAATAACCTTTATATCTTCTTCTAAAAAGGGGTGGATTAATTCAGTATGCTTATCTGTTTTAAAAACACAAAGATCTCTTGCAATTCTCATAAAATCAATAAGGGTTTTTGAGAGTGCGCTATATGAATCCTGAGTTCTTGATTTATCTACAATATTTTCAATCCATTTAAATTTTTCATTTATTGAAGATTGCATTATTTCAATTATCTCTCCTAAATCCTTTTTTCTTTTCTCCCATTCTTTTGGATTTTTTAAATATGCCATCGCTACTCCAGGCGCTCCACCCGAAAATTTTGATAATTCCTGTGCTAAATTCTTGTCAGCGCCGCCATCAATTAAATAATCATAAATTTCTTTTTGTTTTACGCCACCAAAAATAATATTCTGCGATCTGGATTTTATTGTTGGTAAAATTCTATCAGCATCGCAAGCTATTAGAATTATAAAAGAATTTCTTGGTGGCTCTTCGATAATTTTTAAAAGTGCATTTGATGATTCAGGATTTAACCTATCTGCATCATTTATAATTCCTATTTTAAATTCGGATCTAAGTGGAGTTAAGGAAAATTTTTCCCTAAAATCTCTTATTTGTTCAATGGAAATATTTTTCTTTCCCTCTTCAAGTGAAACAGAAATTAAATCTGGATGAGTGAAATTTTTTATCTCTAAACAATCATTACATTTATTACATGGAATATTTTCTTCACTTTTACAAAAAATAGAACTAACAAAATATCTTGCAACTGTTTTTTTACCAACATCTTCTGCTCCCGAAAAAAGATAAGTATTTAAAAAATTTCTAGTACTTACAATTTTTTGTAGATATTTAATTATATTCGCATGTCCTAATATATTCCAGTTATACAAAAATTTATCTTCTTTCATGTTTTAGAAGCTTTATATTTATATAAGTTAAGAATATCAAATTTTGAAGCTTTATTCAATGTAAATTAACCTGCGAGGTTGCCAACCTGCGAGGTTGTAGTTATCCACAACTCACTATTGACAAATTCTATGGATATGATATAGTTATTTGTTAATCTAAATGTAATTTGACAATTAAATAACAGACAAATCCTGAAAAGGGCAGAATTATGCAGAAGATATGCAAGATAAATATTCAAGACAAACAGCTAAAAACTTCATAGAAACAGCTTAAAATATATGAAATTCATCTTCTTCTACATAATTCTGCCCTAAACTTGCTAGCTTTCCTTTCATGAGGAAAAATAAAAACTAGCATGGCTTTTGGAGGACCGATGGACTAGCATGTCTGTCGTCAAATCCGGCCCTAAACTGAGTCAAACGGCCGGTACCGGATCGTAGAAAAATTTCTGAGTATAAACGAGGCGGGATTCATTTCTCTTCTCACATGAAATCCAAATTCCCCTAACCTATTGGAGGAAGGATGATCACCCTGAGACGCCTGCGGCAACAAACTCCAAAAAAACCAAAAGTCATGGAGGTTGTGGCCAATTCTGGATTTTACTAAGGTAATGCGGGAATTACCCGTTCTTGCCTGTTGCGCTTGCCGAGCGCTTTATAAATAGGCAAACTAGCGGGACACGTGGTCGGAAAAACCCAGCACAGCATACCCACACACTACCCATGGGTACTGTAGGGTGAAGCACTGGTTTAAAACCGACTCAGGCAACACGCCACTCCCGCCCCTGAAAAAAGGCTCCCCACCCAGACAAGGAGCCCACGTGAAAAATCACGTGCAAAAAGTACTGGAAATTGATCTCTTCTCCATTTGCGGGAAATTCTACCGCGGAAGATAATCCCGCGCCGGAACACAAGGAGTTGAGATCACCAGTGGTGGAGGCGCTCTTTTTAGCGAAAAGCTAAAAACTGCCTGGTATAACATTATGGAGATTAATCTCCGGTTTACTACCTAGCTAAATTGAGCCCCTTCCCCACGGTAAAATATATCCAGCGCCTCCCCGCCTTCAAAAGAGTAAGAGATAAACATCGCTCATTGGAGGTGCCGGATCATTTTTTAAACCAACCTAATCCAAGGCTGGTTTTCTTTTTTATTTAAAGCCCTTGACAAAATTAAAATAAAAGTTTAATATCTACATTAAGGACTGTGCCCGTGGTCCCAGGGCAATTTAGGGACAAATGGATGATTGATTTTAAACATCAAACATCTGGAGCGAAGACTCAGACGAGATAAAGAGAAAATAGCATACTTGGTAGTAAATACTATTTTCTCTCTCGTCTTTTTTTATTTACAAAAAATCAGCATATAGCTGATTATAAATTTTCTTAAATCTCAAATCTTAATCCTCATTAAGCGCCTGATTTACTAACTTATCCGCATAAAAATTTTGTTCACGAATAACGTGGGTAAATGTAATCTTTTGAAATTCCTGTTTCATATTCCACACACGAACAAAAAGAACCGCCAAATCTTTATCTTTTACTTTAAATTCTCTATTAACTTGCTTTACAACTAATTCACTATCCAAAAAACACTCTAATTCTTTTATTTCTAAATCTTTGGCTATTTCTAGACCTTTTATAAGCGCTCGATACTCTGCCTGATTATTTGTAGTTATTCCAATACATTCATTAAATTGTTTTATAATTTTATTTCCATCATAAATAACTCCACCTATCGCACTAGGCCCTGGATTACCACGAGAACCACCGTCTGTATATAACTTATACATATTTTTATTTAATTTAAAAACAAATTCTAAACCCCAATTCCCATATCCGAAATATATATTTCTATATTTCTATTTCCATTCCACTCGTTTATACCAATATTTACCACTAAATCTATTTTATCTCCAATTTTCAAATTTGAAAACTTGTTTGCAAATCCAAATCCAACCGCTCTTTTTATTATTCCATCTTGTTCTAATGTAATTCTTAAATGTGATTTATCAGAACCTATTGTTGATATTTCTTTTACAATACAATTTTTTAATAAAAATTTTGGTTCTGGATTCTCCATTCCAAATGGTTCAAATTTTTCTAGCCAGTCACATAAATTCCAATCAATATCGGATAAATTAATTTCTGACTCAACTTTTAGAGACGGGCTCAATTCAATGCCTTGTAATTTTTTTTCTAATTCATTTTTTATAACATTTTGAACAAATTCTAAATTTTCCTCTGGAATAGAAAATCCTGCCGCTGATTTATGTCCACCAAATCTAATCAATTTGTCACTAAATTTTAAAATTATTTCCATTATATCAATTTCATCAATTGAGCGGCAAGAACAAACCCAATATTTACCATCATATCCCAAAACAAAACTTGGCCTGTAATATTCCTGAGATAATTTTCCGGCTACCAGTCCTATAATTCCTAAATTCCATTTTTCATTTTTTACAAAAATAAACTTTGTATTTTCATCAACGCAATCAATCTGACTCTTTGCATCCTGCACAATTTTATTTGTTAAATCCTGTCTTTTTGTATTACTTATATTTAATTCTTTTGCAATTTTTATTGCTGTTTCTAAATTATTTGTTTTTAATAATTCAAATGCGTTATTTGCGTGATCCATACGACCTGCAGAATTAAGCCTTGGACCAATTTGAAAACCAATTGTTGTGCTATTTATTTTATCAACATTTGTTCCTGCAATTTCATAAAGTTGTTGCAATCCCAACCTCTGAGTTTTTCGCAAAACTATAAGCCCATATTTTACCAGAGTTCTATTTTCTCCAATTAAAGGAACCATGTCAGTAACAGAACCAATTGCAACTAAATCCAGTAGCCATTTTAAACTTTTTTCACGCTCAGTTTCATCTTTATTAAAAAATTCACTTTTTATAATTCCTGATGCGAGCTTATATGTAACACCCACTCCAGCTAAATTTTTACTTGGATAATTTTCTCTCTTAAGTCCAGGATGAATTATAGCAAATGCATTTGGTAATTTTTCCGGTTCTTTGTGATGATCCGTTATAATTACATCGACCCCATAATTATTAAAAAGCTCTACTTCATCAAAATTACTTATTCCACAATCACAAGTAACAACTAAATTAAATTTTCTATCAATAATTTCCTTTACAGCAGATTCATTTAACCCATATCCCTCTGTTTCTCGCTGTGGAATATAAACTTCTGGATGAAGTCCAATTTGAGTAAAAATATCATACAAAAGCGTAGAACTTGTCACGCCATCAGCATCATAATCTCCATAAATTAGAACTTTTTCATTTTTCTCCACTGCCTCAAATATTCTTTTAACAGCACGCTCCATATCAATTAAAACATATGGATCACAAATATCAGAAATAAAATCAGCATTAAAAAATTCATCAATTTGTTCTTGAGTTTTGATCCCTCTGTTATGAAGTAATTGCAAAATTACCGGACTTAAATCCGGAAATTCTTTTATTAAATCATCAAGAATACTCTCTGCTAATTTCCACTTTTTTGACATAATTTTTCTTTTCATTATATAAGGATTATAAAGGAAATAAAGAAAATAGGCAAAAGCATTAAATAACTTTATATTTTTATATATTGACAAAAAATATAATATATGATAATATACTCCATTCCAACAAAAAAATTAGAAATTTTTAAACATCATGGGGGAAAACATGAAAAAATTAAACAGTATCAAAGTAAAATTGGTATTGGTAATTGTAGCGATTATGCTATCAATAGTGGGAACTCTTTTGAAACGATATTTAAATATGCAGGTAGTGCCCGCTCTACTCTTCTCTATTTCTATTATAATAAGCATAATAGCTATTATACAAAAAGCATAATGGCGTAAAAATATTATAAAAAAGAAAAACTCTCTTCGGAGAGTTTTTTTATAATTTCCTAAAAACTGATAACTGAAAGCTAAGAGCCAATTTTAATTGCGCCATCAGGACAAATTCTCTCGCAAATCTTACATTGAATACATTTTGAAATATCGCATTTAATGGTGTCATTTCCATATACTCCTCGTTCGCTGTCTTTAAATTCTAAACATTTCTTTGGACAAAATTCTATACAAAGCCCACAACCCTTGCAATATTTAGGATGATTTATAAAAGATTTTTCTCCTTCTTTGTATTGCATAATTATTATAAATTAATAATTATAATACTTTGATCTTTATCTAATTTTACTTTATATGATCTTTTAAGTGGCATTAATTCTATTACTTCAGCTTCTCCATTTTTTGTTTTAACTCTATCTCCTATTTCTGGCATTCCAGTTAATAATTCCTTATAAGCGTCTTCTTCATAAGCAAGGCAACATTTTAATCTTCCACACATTCCAGATAATTTTTCAAGTCCTCGATGAGCAACTTGCTGATCTCTTGCAAAACTTGTATTTATACTTTCTAATGTTTTTAAAAATCTTTTACAACACAAAACCTGACCACACTCTCCAATATCACCGAAAGATTTTGCCTCATCTCTAACTCCAATCTGATATAATCTAATTTTTTTCTTATACTTTTTAGAAATATTTTTTACTAACTCCCTGAAATCAACCCTTCCATCAGCAACAAAAGAAAAAACCATCATTGAATTATCGAGTGATATATGTAAATCAACGAGCTTCATTTCAAGTTCTTGTTTTTTAATAAGATTTTTTACGTCTTTGAGAATTTTATCATTATTTATATTATTTTTTTTGAATTGAGATAGGTCTTTATCATTAACAAGTCTTATAACTTCACCCAATCCCTGTGTTTCATTAGATTCTTTTATTTCAACTATTTCTGCAATATCGTTTACCTCCATGTGCTCCACAACGACTTTATCTCCAATAGAAAAATTTTCTTCTTTTAATAAAAAAAAGTTTGTAGAGTCCCATGAAACAAATTTTGCACCAAATATTTTCATATTATTTTATCATTAAAGTTCCAATATCATCTTTTTCGAAAATACGTTTAAAATTTCCACTTTTTAATTTGAAAACTTTTATTTTTATATTATTTTTATCGGCTATTTCATAGGCACGTAAGTCCATAATCCCCAATTTCATTTTTATCGCATCTTTTAATTTTAGTTCTTGAAATTGTTTTGCATTCTTATATTTATTTGGATCTTTATCATAAACACCATCAACTTGAGTTGCTTTTAAAACTATTTCTGCTCTTAATTTTCTTGCCACATCAACGGACGAGGTGTCTGTTGTAAAATGAGGATTTCCGGTTCCTCCAGCAAAAACCAAAATATAATTTTCCTTAAAATATTTTAAACATTTTTTATTATTATAAAGCTCTACAAAATTAGAAACTGGAAATGCAGAAATTACCTTTGATTTTACTCCAATTTGATTTAGCACACCACTTAAACACATTGCATTTAAAACTGTTGCTGTCATTCCCATGTGATCTGCGCGTATTTTATCTAACTCATTATTTTTTATCATACGACCCCTGAAAATATTTCCACCGCCTATCATAATTCCTATTCTTACACCTTTTTGATTTATATATTTTAGCTCATTTGCTAATTTTTTAATTATTACAAAATCAAAACCAAAATTACCAGCTCCGCTTAGAGCCTCTCCCGATAATTTAATAACCACTTTTTTATATTTCATGAAGAAAAATAAATTATTATAATTTCATTATACAGCTCACAACAACAAATAACAAACTACAGACTAAATCTTCTAAATTTATCTATTTTTGCTTGATTTTCTTCTAATAATTTGGAGATTGTTTTTGTATCATCTTTTACAAACAACTGATTAGTAAGACAATTTTCTTTGTAAAATTTATCTAATTTACCATTTAATATGTTTTCAATTATATTTTCCGGCTTTCCTTCTTTGCTTAATTGTTCTCTGTAAATTTCTTTTTCTTTCTCTATTATATCATTTGGAACATCTTCTGGATGCAAATATGCTGGATTCATTGCTGTTGCGTGCATTGCAATATCTCTTGCCAATTCTTCACTTCCACCTATTAATGATACTATTGAAGCAATTTTATTATTTGTATGCAAATAATATGAAATTGGACTTCCTTCTATAATTTCAAAAAATGCTAACTTTAAGTTCTCGCCAATTTTTACAATTAATTCATTTTTTATTTTATCGTCAGCTATTGATTCAAAATTTTCGACTCCTGTTTCTAAAAGTTTTTCTGATAATTCCTTGGTAGAGCTTATAAAATCTGAATTTCTTGCAACGAAATCTGTTTCACAATTTAATCCAACTACTGAAATTTTATTATCTTTTTTAATAATAGAAATACAACCTTCATTTGCTGTTCTTGAAGATTTTTTATCTGCTAATTGTTCACCCTTTTTTCTAAGAAGTTCGACTGCTTGATTTAAGTCGCCATTTGTTTCTTCTAGTGCTTTCTGGCAATCACTCATTCCTGCACCAGTTAAATCTCTGAGTTGTTTAATTTGTGCTATGTCCATATTTATTTTTGTTAAAAAATTATAAAGTTAAAAGTTATAAAGTTCGTAAGTTTAAAAAAACCTAAAACTTTATAACTTGATAATTGATGCCAATTTTTTACTTTTTTGCTTCGTTTATAGATTCTTTAAATACTGAAAGTATAAGTTTTAAAGTGTTTACGGAATCATCATTTGCGGGAATTGGATAATCAACGAGTTCTGGATTTGTATTTGTATCAGCAATTGCAATTACTGGAATTTTTCTTTCTTTTGCTTCTGTCACGGCTGTTTTTTCATAATTTATATCAACTACAAAAATTGCTTGTGGTATACCATTTAAATCTCTAATTCCCTCTACCATTTCTTTTAATTTTGCGATTTCTCTCTCAATCATTAGTTTTTCTTTTTTTGTATATTTTTCGTACACACCATTTGCCATATCTTCCTCTAATTTCTTCATTTTATTTGGTAGGCGAATAATGTTATCAAAATTTGTAAATGTTCCGCCCAACCAACGAGATATTACGTATGGCATATTTATGCTTTCAGCAAATTCTTTAACAATTGCTTTTGCTTGACGTTTTGTTCCAACAAAAAGAATTTTTCCTTTATTTGCAATTATTTTTTTTACAAATTCAGATGCCTTTTCAAGAGATTCTATTGTTTTTTCCAAATCAATAATATGAACCCCGTCTTTTACGCCGAAAATATATTTATCCATTTTTGGATATCTTTTTGATTTTACTTGGCCAAAATGTGCTCCACTTTTTAATAAATCTAGAATTGATACTGTTTTCATATTGTATTATTAGGCTTCAGTTTTTAGGTTTCAGTTTTTAGAAATTTATTTAAATCTAGATTTCCGGAAACTGTAAACTGTAATCTGAAAACTATTATTTAAATTAATAAAATTAAGCATGATTATGCTTTAAAGTGATTAAATATTAGCATAATAGTGAAAAAAAAGCAAGAAAAAGGGTTGCTCCGCAGAGCAACCCATGAAAAAGGAGGTCTCTTAATGAAGACCACGGGGTTCTGGTATGAGACCGTCTTCATCTAAAAGATGCAAACGGTTATTAAGCCCCCTTGTATTAGAAAGAGCTTTAATTTCCTCATCCGTGGGTTCATCTTGTTTCCCAATAGACACTTTGGTTTTCTGTTTTTCCTTTTCCATACTTTCCTCCCATTTAATGATAATAATATATTACCCCTAAAATACAACAGTGTCAACTATAATAAATTATAAAAGCCCTTGCATATTGTTAAATATTGTGCTAATATCTTATTCAGTTTATATTAATAAAATTATATTTTTATGAAAAAAGAATTACATCCAAAATACAACGAAAAAGTAAAAGTTACATGTACTTGTGGCAATACTTTTTATACTGGCTCCACAATGGATCCAATAAATATTGAAATTTGTTCACAATGTCATCCTTTTTACACGGGCAAACAGAAACTTATTGATGATTCAGGAATTATTAATAAATATGCTAAAAGAGTTGAAAGTCATGGAAAAATTTCAAAAACAAAAGTTGGTAAAAAAGCAAAAAGAGCAAGACAAGCTGTTAAAAAGTCAACAAAATCTACAAAAAAATAACATAAGCAATAAAAGCATCTTTTACACAACAAAGATGTTTTTATTTTGTAAATTTTGATAAAATAAATACATGATTAATATTAAAAAAATAGAAGAATTACAAAAAAAATCCGAAGAATTGGAAAATCAAATGAATGATCCGGTAATTTTTAACGATCTTTCAAAAATTAAAAATATATCAAAAGAGTACAATGAGATAAAAAAAATTTTAGATAATTTTTCAAAAATTCAATTGATAGAAAAACAAATTTCTGAATGTGATGAAATTTTAAAATCCGAGGATGTTTCTATGATTGAAATTGCAAAATCTGAAAAGGAAAGTTTAGAACAAAAATTAAATAAATTAAATTTAGAAACTGAAGAAATGATAAATCCATCTTCTCCGTATGATAAAAAAAATGCGATTATGGAGATTCGCGCTGGAACGGGTGGAGAAGAATCTGGGCTTTTCTCTGCTGATTTATTTAGAATGTATTCAAGATATTGTGAAAGATACGGATTTAAACTACAAATACTAAGTGATAGCCGGACTGAAATAGGTGGATTTAAAGAAATAATTTTTGAAATAATTGGTGATAATGCATTTGGTGTGCTTAAATACGAAAGCGGGGTTCATAGAGTACAGCGCGTTCCAGAAACTGAAAAATCTGGAAGAATTCATACATCAGCCTCAACAGTTGCTGTGCTTCCAGAAGCAGAAGATGTTGATATTAAAATTGAAGATAAGGACTTAAAAATTGATACATTTTGTTCAAGTGGTGCTGGTGGTCAATCGGTTAACACAACTTATTCTGCTGTAAGAATTACTCATCTTCCAAGTGGTCTTGTTGTCTCGTGCCAAGACGAAAGATCCCAATCACAAAACAAGGAAAAGGCAATGCAAATTTTAAAATCTCGTTTACTTGCGTTAGAAGAAGAAAAAAGACAACAAGAAATTGCTAAAAATAGAAAATCTCAGGTTGGATCTGGTGATAGATCAGAAAAAATAAGAACATATAATTTTCCACAAAACAGAGTTACAGATCATAGAATAAATTTAACTTCATATAATTTAGATAGAGTTCTTGATGGTGAGATAGATGAATTCATAGAAAAATTAAAAGAATTCTATAGAAATGAAAATTAATGAATCATTAAAATTTGCCCATGAAATTTTAAGAAAGGCTGGGATTGATTCTTTTGTTTTAGATTCTGAAATTTTATTGGGGTTTGTTTTGAAAAAAAGCAGGGAATGGATTTTAGCAAATCCTGATTTTATACTTCACAAAAAAGCAGAAAAAAAATTTTTTAGATTAATTATAAAACGTGTAAAAAATTATCCAGTTGCATATATTTTGGGCTATAAATATTTTTATGGATTAAAATTTAAAGTAAATAAAAGCGTGTTAATACCAAGGCCAGAAACAGAAATTTTAGTTGATGGCACCTTCGAGGTGGTCAACCTGCGAGGTGGTCAACCTGCGAGGTTAACAATCCTTGATATTGGAACGGGTTCTGGTTGTATCGCAATTACACTTGCAAAAAAAATAAAAAATGTAAAAATTATAGCATGCGATATTTCACAAAAAGCACTAAGAATTGCTAAGAAAAATGCGAAGATAAACAAAGTAAACAATATTGAATTTATAAAAAGTGATTTATTAAAAAATATAAAAAATAAAAAAATAGATATCATTGTGGCAAACCTACCCTATGTAAAAAAAGACTATACTAATGATTCTATAAAATATGAACCACGCTCTGCGCTCTATTCTTACTCAAAAGATGGATTGTCGTATTATAAAAAATTATTACACCAAATAAAAAAATTCGAATTTAATCCAAAGTATATATTTTTTGAAATAGATCCCGAACAGCGTCCGATTTTAGAAACTTTTGTAAAGCAAATATTTAAAAAAACAATAATTGAAATAAAAAAAGATCTAAATAGTCTTGGTAGGGTTTTTATAATAAAACTCATAATTTAATATTAAAAACAAAAAAACAGCCCAACACTTTGAGCTGTTTTTTATATAAATATATTACTCTATACTAAAACCTATTTCATAATCCCTAAAAGATGCTTCACTTATATCATGAACTAATTTATTCCAATTAGGACCATATAATCTATTGGCGGCATTTTCTGTTTTTATCCACTGCAATGCTCCACCAGCAGAAACTCTATACACTTTTGGAATTGATGGTATTTTTACTAAAGAATTGGCATTAAATGGTACATTTTTACCCAAAGGATATGATTCTAATTTTCTAGAAGACACAGAGGGGATATTATAAAAAGCATTACTATCAAAATAAGAATACCATATAGATTCATTAATATATGCGTGCCTTATTTGATTCATATCTATAAAATATACGGCGGATGTGTCCCTTGACTTTACCCAAGAACCCCTAGTCCAAAATGATAAATTTTGTTTATTAAAACTATTATCCAAAGAAGCGTCTAAATTTAATCTTGCAATATAATTTCTCATCTGCCCATTATACATTGTAAATTTACCAACTATAATTATTCGACTATCTTGATCTAATTTAGAAAAAAAGATTGCGTTATCTGCGCCGAGATTTGGGTTAAAACTTGTATCAAGCGAACCATCTGAGTTTAATCTTGCAATACGATTTCTTGATGTCCTGTTATATTTTGAAAAATATCCACTTATTATTAATTTATTATCCCGCTGTCTGTATATAGAATAAATAGTATAATCTGCCCCAGAACCAGGATTAAAACTTGTATCAAGCGAACCATCTGAGTTTAATCTTGCAATACGATTTCTTGATATCCCGTTATATGTTGTAAAATCACCACCTATTATTATTTTTCCACCAGATCCAATTGTTAAAAATCTAATAAATTGATCTGCCCCAGAACCAGGATTAAAACTTGTATCAAGTGATCCATCTAAATTTAATCTTGCAATACGATTTCTTGATATCCCGTTATATGTTGTAAAATCACCACCTATTATTATTTTTCCATCTGGTTGAAAAGTAGAAGTATAAACAGAATATCTTGCCCCCAAACCAGGATTAAAACTTGTATCAAGTGATCCATCTGAATTTAATCTTGCAACACCACCCCTTCCTAAATAGTCATATCTTGTAAAGTCTCCTACTATTATTATTTTTCCATCTGACTGAATAGAGCAGCCATAAATAGAATTATCCGCCCCATTACCAATATTAAAACTTGTATCAAGCGAACCATCTGAGTTTAATCTTGCGATACGGTTTCTTGATGTACCATTATATGTTGTAAAATCACCACCTATTATTATTTTTCCGTCTTGTTGTTCACACATAGAACGGATTATATTATTTAACCCAGAGCCAGGATTAAAACTTGTATCAAGCGAACCATCTGAGTTTAATCTTGCAATACGATTTCTTGATGTACCATTATATGTTGTAAAATCACCACCTATTATTATTTTGCCATCTGGCTGAAGAGTATAAACATATATCTGATTATTTGCCCCTTGATATATATTTTCTGACAATGTTGTATCTGCCAGAGAATTACTAATAAAATATATACTTGCACCCACAACCATTAAAGATATTATCAATAAAATCTTATTTATTCTTTTCATATTATTATTTAATTAATTTTTTATATATAATAAATCACATTAATCATATATCTTATATATAACACCATATACAAAGTTAAATCAATGGTAAACTCAAAAAGCCAAGATAAACTTGGCTTTTTTTGATTATTGACTTACAAAATTGTTTTAAAGGCTTCAACTGCCTGACGCTTTGTTTCTTCTATAGAAACTGAGGCATCAATATAAACTACTTTTACACCCCGAGACTGAAATATCATTTGAAAATCTTGACTTTCATAAATTGGTTTAAGTTTTTTCTGAAAATCAAGTTGTTCAAAATTACAATCATCATTTTTTTCTGTTCTGTTTTGTAATCTTTTTTCTAAATCTTCTGGGTTTTGAATTGTTGGAACTATTAAAAGATTCATTGGATGAGAAAGGGCAAAGGCATTTCCCTCCATTTTAATAATTTCTTCAACGCTTAAATCATTTTCTTTTTGTTCTTTTGATTGAAGTGTTTGATAGGTAATAGAGGTTGAGACGCTTCTTGATTGAATAATTGTTTTCCCCACGTCGAGCGCTGGCAAAATAATTCTCCTATACAAAACCATTCTATCATTTGAATAACATTCTGCTGTAAATCTGGCAGAATATCTTCTGGAAGTTTTTTTAATAACCTCTTCTCTTATAGAAAGACCAGTTCCTGTAAAAGTTGGTTCAGATGAACGAATCACATCAAAAGAATTCAAATCTAGATAATAATCAGAGTTGTTATTTTCAAAATCAGGATGAAAACCATGCTCTACCCAATATTTATCTAAATTTAGAACTCTTTTTCCTTGTAATTCAAGAAATTCAATTATTGCATCTATTCCCACTCCTTTTCCTACTCCATCTAGCCCATCAATGACTACAAATTTTCCTTTCATTTTGGATTCCTCCATTTATTATTTTATTAATTCAACAAACGAGTATTTAAAATCATCTGTTTCAAAATTTTCCTGTTTTATTATATTTTTAAATTCACTATAATCCGGGAAAAATGCATCTGCATCAGTAACTTCACAGTCAACAATTGTAAGATATAATTTGTCTGCTGTTTTTATAGTTTGTTCATAAATACTTGCGCCACCTATTATAAAAATTTCTTTGTCTTTTGATAGTGCAAAATCAATTGCCATCTCAAGTGATGTAAAAACTTCACAATTAGGAATTTCAATTTTATCTTTACTCACTACAACATTAATTCTATTTGCTAGTGGTTTTCCTATAGAATAATAAGTATTAAGTCCCATTAAAACAGGATGGTTTTGAGTAATTTCTTTAAAGTGTTTCAAATCATCTGGCAAATGCCACAATAATTGATTATTTTTCCCTATTGCCAAATTTTTTGCAACAACCGCGATTATGTTTATCATATTAAATTATTTTTCTTTTATATCTTGCGTTCCTCTTCTTATATCCCAATCATCTTTATCTAGATCTGATTGTAGTTTAATCTCTGGAAAATTATTTAAAAGCTCTCTTGTCATTTTATGTGCAATATTTCTCAATGTTGGATGAACACTTTTCCCAGATCTAAGTTCTGTTACATAACAAGCAGCAGGAAGTCCATAAGCTACACGACAAGTAACATTAAAACCAAGTGATATATAATATTGCTTTATAAATTCAGAAGTATCTAATTCATCTATTAATTTTTTCTGATTCTTTATTAAATTTTCTGCTTCAATTCTTAAATCATCTGGTAATTGAGATAAATACCACTCATTAAAACCAAATTCAGTTGTAAGAAGTGGCATACGACAAACTCCATTTCTGTGTCTTTGCAGATCCCTAAATGAACCAAAATCAAGCAGAAAATCAAATCTTATAACCCCTAACTCTGTCAAAAAATGTGGTAATCCTGTTTTAATAGATCTTTTATTAAATAAATCAATATATTTTTTTAATTCCTCGTGTTTTATGTCTGTATAAAAGGCAAAGTCTGAATCTAATTTTTCTAATTTATAATATGAATATTTTTGCATTACATACTTTCTATAATTTTCTTGTTCTTCAAATGTAACATCACTGAAACTATGAGAATATTTTTCTTTTAACTTATTCCAAATTTCTTTTGCAATATTTCTAACTTCTTCTATCGGATGATACTGCATTAAAAGCAATTTATCACTTGCTTGTCTTAAATTTGTATGCCAACTTAACTGTGTCGTAATTCCAGCTGGTAAAAATCCTCTCATTATATCAAAACATCTTGCATTTATAGCCCTTTGATAAATATTTTCATCTTCATCTGATTTCTTTGAATAAATTGATCTTATATGACTTTTAACACTTTCTTGATTTCCAATGTAAAACTTCATCCAATTATTCAAAATTTCTTTAGATTTTTCATTATTTAAAGGATCTATAATTTCTTGTTTTGACATATCAATATATCTAGTACTTGTTTCTTGTCCACTGTAAAGTGGCCAATCTTGAATAGATTTATCCGCTAGAATACTTAATTTCTCTATAAAAATCGTGGTACTTCCACAATCGGCAATACTTGAGTGCCCATATCCGAGATAAAAAGTTTCCATAAATTTTCCAGATCCACATTTTCTTACTTTTTCAACGTGATCTATAACAGAACTAGCGCTTCTTGAATAGAGCGCTTGAAGCATTGCATTATCTTCAGGATTAAATTCATCAAAAATAAAAATTTTTGCCATATTTCTAATTTTAATACTAAAATTTATGAACTAAAAATTATTTTCCCGTGCTCCCCCACTTTCCAGCACCTCTTTCTGTTTCACTAAGATCTTCTACTTCTACAATATTCGCTTTAATAATAGGCTGAATTAAAATCTGTGCTATTTTATCTCCCTTTTTAAATTCTTGTGCTTCTTTTCCTGTGTTTAATAAACATATTGTATATTCTCCTCTATAAGTATATTCAAAAACCCCACCCATGACTTTTAATCCTCTTTTCATAGATATTCCGCCCTTATCCCAAATAAGCGCACAATATCCTTCGGGAATTTCTAATGCAAAACCAGCGTGAAAAATATATCTTTCCATTGGCTCTATAATAACATCTTCTCTGCTAAACACATCTAATCCCGCATCACCATATAAAGCATATGAAGGAATTATCACATCATCGTATAATTTTTTTATTTTTACATTAATTTCTTTCATTTATATAAAAAATTTTATTATAAATTAATTTCTAATTCTTTTATTTTTGTATCAATAACTTCATCAACTTGTTTGTGTAGATTCTCTTGAGTTGTGTTATTATCAATTGTAAAATCTGCATTTTCTGCAACTTCTCTTATTTGAGATTCTGCTTCTTGTTTAGCGTCTTCTAAAAATTGTTCATAGGTTTTATTTTTATCATCTGAATTTTCACTTCGGAGTATTAATCTTTTGTATCTAATTTCTGAATCGGTATAAACATTTATAACACAAAATCCAGATAATTTTTTTAAATATTTAATATCATCCATTCTTCTTATTCCATCTACAATAACTATCTGATTTTTATCTTTTAAAACGTCTTTTACAATTACTTTTGCAAGCAAATCCTGACCAAATGTATTTCTTAGTGTGGTAGATAAATCTTGTAAATTGCTCCTACTTTGCTCAATTGATAATCTATCTAAAACATCTCTTAAAATTGTAGAAAATCTATAAGAATTTATATTGTATTTTTTACAAATATAATCAACTGCAGTTCCCTTTCCAGAAGCAATTTCTCCTACAAATCCTAAAATTAATTTATTATCCATATATTTTACATATTATCATATTTGACAACTTCATCATTTAAAAGTTCATATTTAACACCTGCTTCTTTAAAAATTTCTTTACTTCTATCTCCCGCATGATAATCATTTTTACAAACCACTCTTTTAATCCCGCAATTTATAATCATTTTAGCGCAGGCATAGCAAGGAGTCATTCTTGTATATAAAGTACTTCCATGAATAGAAATTCCCATTCTTGCTGCCTGACAAATAGCATTTTGCTCAGAGTGAGTTGTCCTCATACAATGCTGAGTTTTTTCTCCGTCTTCGTGTATAACTGTATTAAGCTCATGACCTATTTCATCACACGACGCACAATTCTCTGGGGCGCCAACATATCCGGTTGTTAAAATCCTTTTATCTTTTACAATAATTGTACCAGCTCTTCCCCTATCGCAAGTACCTCTTGTTCCTACAATATCAACAATGCTCATAAAATATTCATCCCAACTTGGTCTTTTGTATTGTTTATCTTTTTCCATATTTTTAATCTAATTATAACTAAAAACATTTTATCAAGTATCAATTAGCTTTGCAAATCAATAAAATAATTGATTTTTATTTATATAATTTTTATATATAATTAAATCAGCAAACAAAACAATATACTAAATGTATAAACTACAAAAAAATTTAGGCATGTACCTAAGTTCGTTAATTCTTATTATTTTTACAATAATTTTTTTGATTAAAGGCAATTTTGAATTTATAACCTATACAATTTCTATAGGTTTTTTAATTTTTATTATCATAAAAACAGATAAAAAATTTAATTATCCTCAAATTGCTAAATTTGGATTTGCTATCTGGTTGTTATTACATTTTCTAGGTGGCTCTCTAAAAATTAATGGAATTAGATTGTATGACACAATACTTATTCCTATTTTTTCTGAACCATTAAATATTTTTAGATATGATCAATTATTACACACCTTTTGTTATTTTGTTTTCGTGTTCTTTGTTTATTCAGTTGTCAAAAATAGTCTAAAAGAAAATATAAGCAAGGGAATGACTTTGTTTATTATTGTTTTAATCGCGGAGGGAATTGGTGCAATAAATGAAATAATAGAATTATCTACGGTTGTTTTCTTTCATACACAAGGTGTTGGTAATTATTACAACAATGCCCTTGATTTAGTATTTAATCTTATTGGGGCAATGCTGGGCTCTATAATAATTTTAAATACTAATAAAGAATAACGATAATTAATTTCACATATAATTTAAAAAATTAAATCTTGTTTAAAACAAGAAAAAATTATGCAAGAAAAATTTGTAAATGCCATAAAGACTCAAGTAGCAACAAAAGTCTCTACAAAGACAAAAGTTTTGTTAGGACTTATTATTGTTGCATCCCTTAGTGGCATGTTTGCACTCATAGGACTAAGTTCAAAAACATTATTAAAGCAAAATGTTGTGAGGAAAACAAATTCAAATATGACTGTCAATGATGAAATTGTAAAAGTAAACAGAATAGATACCGGAAAAATACAGAACAATTTATTAAATAAATATGTTTATACGGAAACAGAAAAAATAGAAACAAGGGAAATTAATATCCCGTATAATGATATAGTTTTAGGTATAAGTTATGGTACTAATAACGATCACATTCCCACAATGGACGGAATAATTAATGATTGGGAGCAAGAAAATACAACAATAAGACATTCTCTTCCAGGATCAAATAATTTTTCTCACGATATATATAGTAAACTGGTGGACAATAAAATTTATTTGGCTGTAAAGGCAAGCGGTTATGCTGATGTTTGCGATATAAAGAAATTTCCTTATATGCAAATTATTAATTTTAATGTTAAATTAGAAGAGGGCCATAATACATTTTATGGTTCTGGGAGTTTAGATTATGCCAATAATGCACATCAGGAAGATTTGAAAATGGTACATTTAGATTTAAACTTTAATGATGGGCAAACTTATTTGTGTGATGGGTATTTAGCAGAAACTGATGACCAAAATAATTTTAATTATTGGAAGGCTATGTGCAGTACATATATGCCGGAGCAAATAGATTTTAGGGGCGGGGTTACATTATACCAAAATAATGATCTTTGTGTTATATCTGGAGAAATGCTTATTCCATTAAAGGGACAAGACGGCATCTATGTTGAGGGTTTTAATGATGAAAGCGATTTAAATCTTGGATCGAATGAAAGATTAATAGGCATAAGACATTTCTTTGGGGCGGGGGGCATGTCTTTATCACCATCAACGCTTTATCCTGATCCTTACGGTTATTATAAAATAAGAATAATAGAACCAACAATAAGTAAACCGCCAACAAATGTTCTTCATACATCGCCACAATAAGACAGAATCATAATAAAATTTCCTATTTAAAATTTCACATATAATTTAAAAATTAAATCTTGTTTAAAACAAGAAAAAATTATGCAAGAAAAATTTGTAAATGCCATAAAGACTCAAGTAGCAACAAAAGTCTCTACAAAGACAAAAGTTTTACTTGGTTTAATGATGATGGCTTGTTTAGGTGGAATGTTTGCAATAATAAATACACTTAATTTTAAAACATTAAAACAAACAAGAAAAGTTACAACAACACATTCTAATGATTATATTAATCTAAAACGCATATTAAATGATTTTAAAAACCAAAATAAAAATAATAAACCAGAGCTTATTGAACATATTTTATTGTTAGAAAATTTTATAAATAATACAGAAAAAAACACCCCAACCAATCATGATAAACAAATTTTACAAAGCTGTATAAAAACAGATACAGCAAAAACAATAACTGATAATTTAGAATACTTGGAATGTTTAGAAAATAATAATTTCCCATTAAAAAAAATCTCTGGATATTCTACAAATGAGCTTGTGGAAACCATCAATACCGCAAATTCAATAGAAGAAACATATGGAACAGATCCTGGACCAGATCATCCCTGTTGCGAACGTTTCTGCAATTACTATTGTCTGAAACCCTGTGGTGAAGATACTTGTTGCGCATGCAATTTTACAGGACTTTTAAATGCAATAATTGGTTGGCTACTTGGATTATAATATTTATTAATTTCACATATAATTTAAAAATTAAATCTTGTTTAAAACAAGAAAAAATTATGCAAGAAAAATTTATAAATGCTACACAAACACAAACAACCACACAAGTTTCAACAAAGACAAAAATTTTGTTAGGACTTATTATTGTTGCCTCAATAACTGGAATCTTTGTTGTAATTAGTTTAAGTATTAATAATATGGGCACTAAAAAACAATTAATCGAGACAAAGAAGAAAATAATAGAAAATGATTTATTTGACCAAAAAACAGGGGAACGCATTTTGTATAGAACAAATAATGGACTTAAATTAGAGGCGGGATATAAATTTATAAGAATAAATAATAATTTATTGCAAATTGTTAAAAATATTGGAGATGGAACATATCTTGAGTTACCAGGTGGAATTACATTCACTGGCTGTGATTGTTTTTACGAAAGCGCTACTGGTTCTTGTACGGCAAATTGTAGTACCGTAGTGCAAGATAATAATATGACAAGTTGTTCTGGTAGTTGTACTGGGGATTGTGGAGTTAGTTGTAAAGAGTATTCTGTAACAATAGACCCAAGCACTCTTATTATTAAATAAAAATATTTAAATTTAAATTAAAAAATATCATTATAAAAAATATTAAAAAATAACCATTAATTTAAAAAATTAAATCTTGTTTAAAACAAGAAAAAATTATGCAAGAAAAATTTGTAAATGCCATAAAGACTCAAGTAGCAACAAAAGTCTCTACAAAGACAAAAGTTTTACTTGGTTTAATGATGATGGCTTGTTTAGGTGGAATGTTTGCTATAGCGTCAAGTACAACAAAGTTAATAAACACCCCTCAAAAAAACACCAATAGACCAACAACTATATCTTCAAGAAAAAATGATGAGTCGTTTTATGCTTTATCTAGATGTCCTAGAGGTATGGTAGCAATAAATGGGAACATTGCATGTAATGAAAATGGATCCACCATAAGACCATCAATGGTATCTTCTTCAGCAGAAACATCTAACTTTACAAACAATGGCTGGATAGGAACATGCAGGGGAATAGGTGATGTTTGGGTGGGATCAATATGTATTGACCCCGATGAATTATCTATTCAAAATGCACCATTTGCACACACAACTCATTACACAAATGATGAAGAAAGCTATGAGGCCGTTTCAGTGTGTCCAACGAGTACAACGGCAATAGGTGGATGGGTTGATTGTGCTGATCCAGGATCAACAACCGTTAGACCATCAATGGTTTACTCTGAACCATTAATAACTAATTTTCAACATACTGGATGGATAGGCGCATGTAAAGGCAATGGTAGTGTATATGTAGGTGCAATATGTGCGAATTCAGACAGAATAACAACCTATCAAGGAGAAACTCTCGGGGAAAATGAACACACAACCAATGATCAGATAAGTTACGAAGCAACATCAATGTGTCCCAATGGAAAAGTAGCAATAGGGGCAAATGTCACTTGCAATGGAATAAATGGTGGCACAAGACCATCAATGGTTTACTCAGGACCTGAGATAATTAATTTTCAAAATATTGGATGGAAGGGGGCTTGTAAGGGACCGGGTAGTATTCGCGTACTAGCGATATGTGTAGATCCAGAACAAGTAACTATTCAAAATGGAGAGGTTGTGTTTACACAACATCATTAATTGATAAACTTTTTTAATTTCAAAAACTCCGCTTAGCGGAGTTTTTGAAATATATAAATTTTATATTTACATATTAACTTTAAGTCCTGGTCCCATTGTTGAAGAAAGTGCAACTGATTTTATATATACGCCTTTTAATGATTGTGGCTTTGCTTTTTTAACAGCATCTACAAAAGATTTTACATTATCCACTAATTTATTTTCATCAAAACTAATTTTTCCGACAGCTAAATGAACATTTGCACTATCATCATTTTTAAATGACTCTTTACCAGATTTTAATTCTGTAATCATTTTTTTAACGTCATTATCAATTGTTCCTGATTTTGGATTTGGCATTAATCCTTTTTGACCTAAAATTTTTGCAATTGAAGCAAGGCGAGGCATAATTTCTGGAGTTGCAACTGCAATATCAAAATCACATTTTCCACTTTGTCTTATTTTTTCGATATACTCATCATCACCAATTATATCAGCTCCGGCAGCTTTTGCTTCATCAATTTTAGTAGTAAAAGCAACTAATTTTCTTACTTTTCCATTGCCATGTGGTAATGTAACGGTTGATCTTACTATTTGTTCACCTTTTTTAGGATCAATACCTAAAGAAATATGAGCCTCAAGAGATGAATCAAATTTTACATTTGCAGTATTTTTAAGAATTGACACAGCTTCTTCAACTGTATAAATTTTCTTTGTATCAACACTACTTTTTATCGCTTTCATTCTTTTTGACAATTTTGCCATATTTTTTACTTTCTTTTGAGGTACAAACCCATGAAAATTTCACAGTCCCTCATTAAATTTAATTAAACTATTTCTTCGTCCCTTTTTCTTTCTTTTTTAATTATACTCCAATGTATAAAATAAAGTGGAAATCCAATTAAAATCATAGCTATTGAATTTGAAAAATCTCTTTGTCTTTGAGATGTAATTTGCATATTACTCTCATCAATTTTCTTCCAATTCTGATAATCAGCTAACCACATATCTATCATTTCTTTATCCTGGACTGTTAGATCGCTACACTCTTTTAACATTGTTACTTGTTTTTCAGAATTTGCTAAATATAATTCACTTGGTCTTGAATAATAATTCATGTCTGCTTTTTTAAAAACAAATACCTTTAAAGCAGAATTTAACATTGTTATCGATCCTATAACAAAAATTATTAAACCAATTGTTGTCATAAGATATAAATATACTATTCTAATCCATGGAATTTTTTGCATAATTTTTTTATAATTTATAAATTATAATTCAAAACTCAAATAAAATTTATTCAATTTTTACTCCCATTTGTCTTGCAGTACCTTCAATTATTTTCATTGCTGCTTCAATATTATAAGCATTTAAATCCGGTAATTTTTTCTCTGCAATTTCTTTTACTTGTGCTTTTGTAATTTTTCCAACCTTTTCTGTTAATGCATTTTTTGCACCTCTTTGAATTCCTGCAGCTTTTTTAATTAATTCAGATGCTGGGGGAGTTTTTAGTATAAAACTAAAACTTGTATCTTCATAAATAGTAATAACTACTGGAGCTACTTCTCCCATTTTATCTTTTGTTGCATCATTAAATTTTGTACAAAAATCCTGAATATTTACACCATGCTGACCCAATGCAGGTCCCACTGGTGGAGCTGGATTTGCTTGACCAGCTTTTATTTGTAACTTTATAGTTGTTTTAATTTTTTTTGCCATAAATTTATTTTACTACTTTTGTTCAAGAAGCAGGCCAATGGCCATGAACAATTTTAAATTATATTCTCTTAATTTGTAAAAAGTCTAACTCAACTGGAGTTTCTCTTCCAAACATAGAAACAAGTACTTTTACTTTTCCATGATTTTGATCAATACTTGAAACTTTTCCTTCAAAATCTTTAAATGGTCCATCAACAATTTTTACTGCATCACCTTTTTCTACGTCAATCTTGTATTCTGGCTCCTCTACTCCCATTCTTTTTTGAAGTGCCTTTACTTCTTCATCTGACATTGGAATTGGTGTAGTTCCTGATCCAATAAATCCAGTTACATTTGGAGTATTTCTTACAACATACCAAGAATCATCAGTTACAATCATCTTTACTAAAACATAACCCGGAAAAATTTTTTCTCTAACTGTTTTTCTTTTTCCGTTTTTAATTTTAATTTTTGTCTCTGTGGGTATAAGGACTTCAAGAATTTTTTCTTTCATATTCATTGATTCAATTCTCTCTTCTAAATTTCTTTTAACATTTTCTTCATAACCCGAATATGTATGTATAACATACCATCTTGTACCCAAACTTTCGTTTTGTTTAGACATTTTTTTATTTAATAAATGATGTTAATAGAGTTGATAATAAAAAATCCACCACTCCCAAAAAAACCGCAACAAAAATACTTACAAAAAGAACTTGCAATGTTTTTCTTGTTGCTTCTTGTTTTGTTGGCCAAGTTGCTTTTTTTAATTCTTTTATAGAATCTTTAATGTACTGAGTTAATTTGTTTGCCATATAATTGTCTCAATAATAAAAACATAGTCGCTTGACTAATATATGATTATTATACGTTAATACATAGAAAAAGTCAACACCCAAAACTAAACAATAAATGTGGATAAAATACCTATTTTATGCATAAATTCATTTAATCTCTTAATACTCTCTTCTTTATATTTCAAGGGTTCTTTGAATCCAATTGTTCCTAAAATTTTATTATCCTTAAATTCATTTTTTAAATTTTCAAAAACCTTTGCTTCGTCGCCCCCAAAACATGCAAAAAATAACAACTCCTTTCCAATAACTTTATTATCTGAAATAAAACTTCTAATAGCTGGGGTATAACTTCCTACCCAAACAGGGGTTCCTATAAAAATTTTTTCATATTCATCAAAATTTTTATTATAATCTAATAACTCTGGAGTTTTTTTCATAAACACTTGTTTTCCACCCCAAAAATATTTAAAAAAACCGTGAGTCTTAATATCATTTTTTACTTTTAATTGTAAAATATCAGCATTTGTTAATTTTTGAATTTCTTCTGCTATAAATTTTGTATTTCCTTCAAATGAATAAAAAATTATAAGTTTTTTGGATTGATTATATATTGTATTTTTTGTATTCATATAAATTTTATTTAATTTAAAAATCTTTAAAATTAATAAAAGAACCCGATGCTCCATGTAAATTAGAATTTGCTCCATGAAAATTATTAATTCCCATTCCGGTATTTTGAAAATTGTTTAATGAGTTTTGAATTTGTTGAGGATTTGAAATATTTATATCAAAATTTATAATTCCGGGTTTTATTTCCTGATCGTTTTCTCTAAAAATTAATATTGTTAATATTGATAAAATAATAACAAAAAAAATAAATTTATATATTTTCATGTTTTCCATTTATTATAAATTTTTTACCAATTTCATATACAAATATACTAAATACAGCATAAAATAATAAAATAATCCACTCTTTTATTCCCAGTGGAATTGTTTTTAAAATATTATTAAAAAACGGAACATAAATAGCGACTAACATTAAAATAAATCCCAAAAACGTCGTTCCTATTAAATATTTATTTGAAAATAAACCAATTTTAAATATGGAAAATTTAATTCCTCTTACTGCATAAATATAAAACAAAGATGTTATGCCTAAGCCCACAAATGTAATTGTTCTGGCATAATCAAGATTTCCGCTGGTTTTCCAAAAATAATAAAATATCATAAATAAAAATGAATCTATAATTATAGCATAAAAAAATATAAGAATTTTAAATTTATTATTAACAATTTTTTCTGTTCTCTTTCTTGGTTTTTCATTCATAACATTCTCATCAATTTCATCAAAAGATAAGCTCATTGCTGGAAAAGAATCTTCTATTAATTTTATCCATAAAATTTGTGCTGGTAGTATTGGCAGAGGCAGAGAAAGAAGAACAGAACCAGATATTATAATCATTTCTGAAAAAGAATCTGTGAGTAAATATAAAACCACCTTTCTTATATTATTAAATATAATTCGTCCTCTTTTAACAGTTTCAACAATTGTTTTAAAATTATTATCAAGTAATACCAAATCTGCAATTTCTTTTGTTATACTTGTACCACTTCCAACAGCAACACCAACATCAGCTTTTTTTATTGCAGGAGCATCATTTACTCCATCTCCTATCATGGCTACAACTTCAGAATTATTTTTGAGTGCTGTAATTATCCTTAATTTATGCCTTGGTTCCACTCTTGCAAAAATTACAATTTCCCCCACAAGTGATTGAAGTTCTAGATCTGACAATTCATCTAATTCTCTACCCTCTAAAACGTTTTTACTACTAATCTTAAAGCCCAGATCTTTTGCTATTGAAATAGCTGTAAGTCTGTGGTCCCCTGTTATTATAATTGGTTTTATTCCTGCTTTTTTACAAATCTCTATAGATTCTTTTGCATCAACCCTTAATGGATCTTTAAATGCAACGAAACCCGAAAAAACAAAATTTTTACATTTTTCTTTATTTATTTTTTCAAATTCTGTTTTTTTAATATTTAAATTGTATCCCAATGCTAAAACGCGCAAACCCAAAGCAGTTAATGATTCAAATTGTTTTTTTAACTTTTCTTTTTTAACGCTATCAATTAAAACATTTTTATTATTGATATTAATATAGAACACCATTTCTAAAATTTTCTCAGGGGCTCCTTTTATATAAGCAACGTAGTTCTTGTCTTTATTATGTAAAGTAGCCATAAATCCAGAATCTGAATTAAAAGGAATTTCCAAAATACGTGGCTCCTGCTTCATTAAATATTCTCTTTCAAGTCCATAAACCACGCTTTCAATAATAAAGGATTTATCAATTGGATTTCCTATAATATTCCAATTTGTAAAATCATCATTGGGATTTTCTACAATCGCATCATTGCACAAAATACCTATCTTCATATTTAAAATATTTTTATCTTTATCTTCTAAATTATCTAAATTACTAACGATTTTAATAATTTTCATTTGCCCCTCTGTTAAAGTTCCAGTTTTATCAGAACAAATTACTGATACAGATCCTAGTGTCTCTGTTGATATCATTTTTCTTACTAGGCCATTATGTTTTAATAATTTTTGCATTCCCGTAGCAAGAATTACAGACATGGCTGGTAAAAGTCCCTCTGGAACCGCTGCTACAACAACAGCGACTGAAGTTAAAAACATCTCAAAAACATCTTTTCCTGTTAATATACCAACACCAAAAATAATAATATTAGCTATTATAAGTAAAAATCCTATTGTCTTTCCTAAAACAATAATCTGTTTTTGTAGCGGGGTTTGATCCTCTTTTGTTTCCTTAATCAGGGTTGCCATTTTACCCAATTCTGTATTTTTGCCAGTTTCAACAACTATTGCCTTCGCAATTCCACTTGCAACACTAGTTCCCATATAAATCATATTTTCTCTATCTGCTAAGGCTACTTCTTTTGAAATTATATTATTGTGTTTTTTAGAAGGATCTGATTCTCCCGTTAGCGTTGCCTCCACAACCTCAAAATCATTTTCTTCTATAATTCTGCAATCGGCAACTATCATATCTCCCGGGAATAACAAAATCACATCTCCTTTTACTAATTTTTCTTGCCCAACAATTATTTGTTTTCCATCTCTCAAAACTCTGACACTGTATTTTATCATCTTTTTAAGTTTTGAAAGCGATCTATTTGCCTTGTATTCTTGGAAAAAACCTATCAAACCACTTATTAAAATAATGGTTAAAATTATCCAAGCATCTATTGAATGCTTAGTAATAAAGCTAATTATTAAAGCAAAAAATAAAATATATATAAGTGGATTTTTAAACTGATCTAAAATTAAAGAAAATATACTAGCACTTTCTTTTTCAGGAATTTTATTTTGTCCATACTTTTTTAAACGAATACTTGCTTCAACACTAGAAAGACCATTAATTCCAGAATCTAATAATTTAAAAATTTCTTCTATTTTTAAAGAATGATACATTTTAAATTTCTTATTATTTATAATAATATTCTATCATAAAAATAAAATTACTAAAATTCTATAATTTATGATAAACTTATTTATATGTATTTAATATTATATATTATTTCACTAATAATACTTTTTGGTATACTGGGGCTCAGTGCTGATTTTTTAGTACATAACATAAAAATTATATCTCGTAAACTTGGAATAAAAATATTTGCACTAGGCATTGTTCTTGGTGTTATGACATCACTTCCGGAAATGGCTGTGAGTGTAAATTCTATTATAAATAAAGTACCAAATATATCAGTTGGAAATTTAATGGGTAGCGTAATGGTAATATTTGGATTAATTCTAGGAATTAGTTTAATTTTAAATAGAAAAATCCGCACAGATGGAGATATGAAATATTTATTACCGCAATTAGGAATTGTTTTTTTACCATTTATATTGGGACTTGATAAAAAATTTGGAGTAGTTGATGGAGTTATAATGATTTCAATTTATATAATTTTACTAATATATTTATATCAAATAAGTAAAAAATACCAAAATATTCAAATTTCCATCATTAAAGAACAAAAAATTTTTAAATCAATTTTACTTAGTATAATTTCGGCAATAGTAGTTGTCGCATCATCTTATATAATAGTAAAATTATCTGTAATATTATTAAATAAATTAGAAATAAAACCATTTATTCTTGGATTATTAATATTTTCTCTTGGGACAAATTTACCAGAAATAACAGTGGCTATTACATCTTGGAAGAAAAAATCACCAGAATTATCTGTCAGTCATCTAATGGGTTCAATAATAACAAATGTTATTATACTGGGCTCAATAAGTATAATAAATCCGATAACAATTAATTTGGGATATTCATATACATTACTAATAATTTTTGTTTCTCTTATATTATTACTTACTGCGATATTTTATAAAACAAAAAAGTCTTTAGACAGAATAGAGGGATTATTTTTAATATCTATATATTTTATTTTTCTTTATACTATTATCGCATTGCAAATTTAAATATAACAACTTATATTTTTTTACAAAAATAAAAAACGCCTAATAAATAAGGCGTTTTTTAAAACAACAAATTAATATTTTACAAAATATTTTATCTTTGCTTTTGTTTTAAGATCATTTATAAAAGCCTGTGCTTCAATATTTAATTTTTCATTTGTTAATGCGCTTTTTACTTGGATATTTACCTCTTCTTCTTGTCCGCTTTCAACTGTAATAGCATTATCTTTGATATATTTTGCTACTTCTTCATCTGTAACGTTTATCTTATCAGACAATAATTTTTCAACTTGTTTTTGTAATGTTATCTGTTTTTTAACATCATTTAATGTCATTCCTTGTGAGTCTAATATGGCTTCAAGTGTACCACCCTGAGCCTTGACTTGATCTTCCACTTTTTTGATTTCTTCATTTATTTCTTCATTACTTATGACAATTTTTTTTGCCCTAGCTTCATTTTCTATTAATTTTTCTGTAATTATTGAATCAAGAACAGAGGCTCCGCCTTGTTGTTCAAGTTTATTTATAAGAGACAAGCGACTTATTGGATTACCATTAACGGTGGCAACCACAAAAAATCCTTTTATAAGATAAAAAACAACTAATACGGCTACAATTATTGCAACTATAATTATAGTTTTTTTATTAATTTTAATAGATTTTTTGTCTATTTTTTCATCAGACTCTTTTAAATCTATTATATCTTCCTTGTTTTGCTCTTCTTTTATTGTTTCTTTTTTTGTTAAATCTTCTTCCATAAAATTAATTTAGAGCTATGCTCTATTATACTTAAATTATTAAATTTTTTTAAAAAGCGGGTCTTCAAAAAATATTTTCTCTCCCAATCTTTGTTTAATTTTCTCTGAAATATCCGGCATAAATGGTTGCAGATCAAAAGCTATTTGTCTTATGTTTATTATACACCTATTTAGATTATTTATTAATTCTTCGCCCTCCTTATTCCATAACTTTTCTGTTTCAATAAAACGATTCTCTTCTGTAATTTTTTCCTGAATATATTCTAAACACAAATCTAATCTAAAATTATCAAAATGTTCTCTAACTTTTTCTGAAAAATTTTCTGGATATGGGGTTGTGTTTGTATAATTTATTTTTTCACAAATTTTTGTAACACGCTGAACTAAATTCCCCAATCCATTCGCTAAATCAGAATTATTCACTTCTTTAATCTTTTCCTTTGAAATATCAACATCATCATAAAGTGGTCCTCTCTTTAACAAAAAGTACCTAATCGCATTTACATCAAATTCCTCAACTAATTCACTTGGACGAATTATATTTCCTAAGGTTTTACTAATTTTCTGTCCATCTATATTTATAAAATCATGAGAATAAACAATATCCGGAATTTTTAAATCTGCAGATTTAAGCATTGCTGGCCAAAGCAATGAATGCCATCTTAAATTATCCTTTCCTAAAAAATGAATAATTGTAGTGTCTTCATCCCAAAAATCGGTTTTAATTCCAGCCGTATAATAATTAATAAGCGCATCAAACCAAACATAAATAACCTGAGTTTCATCTTCTGGAACTTTTATTCCCCATTTTATATTTTGTCTTGATATTGAAATGTCCTCTATGCCAGACTTTAAAAAATTAAACATTTCATTATATTTGTTTTGTGGTAAAACAAAATTTTTATTTTTTTCAAAAAACTCCTCTAAAAATTTTTGATAATTAGACCATTTGAAAAAATAATTTTCTTCTTTTTGCTCAGTTAATTTAAGAGTTTTATGAACATTACAAAATCCATTTTCTGTTTCCGATTCTGTTTTAAATGATTCACAGCTCAAACAATAAAGTCCTGTAAATGATTTTTTATATACATCTCCCTTATCAAAAATTATTTTCCAAATTTTATTTACTGTTTCTTTATGATCTAAATCAGTTGTTCTTATAAATCTGTCATATTTTACACCCAGTGAATCAATTTGTTTTTGATCTTCACTAGAAACATAATCAACATAATCTTTTACATCTTTTCCGTTTGAATTTGCTATTTTTTCTATATTTGCACCGTGCTCATCTGTTCCCGTGACAAAAAATACTTGTTTACCTAAAATTCTATAATATCTTGCAAAACAGTCAGCTAAAACTTTTTGATATGCATGACCAATATGAATAACATCATTTGCATAATCGATTGCTGTTGTTATTAAAATTTTATCTTTCATAAATCCTTATTTACTTATAATATACTATATAATCTCATATTTTGTTGGAAAAATCAATAAAATATTTATATTACATAATATTATTTATCTACAGTCTATATATCTCCTCCGAGAGCAAAAAATATAGCCAAAACCAAACTAGTTAAAATTACGCTATAATAATAAATCCAGGGCTGTTTTGTTTGATAAAAATAATATATAGAGCTCAAAACCAATAAAAATCCCAAACTATAAATAATTATTGGCCAATGGTATAAAAATATTCCTATTGTTACTAGTGTTGTTGCTAATGGAACAACTAAAAAAATTGCCTTAAAAATTGTTTTAAGTTTTGAATGAAAAATAAAATAAGAAATAATGATTATTATACCCAAAAAACAAAAACGTATAATGCTGGGGATAAAATACCAATGCATTTCGCCATCAATTCCGATAACATTTATTATTCTTGTAACTAAAAAATAAAACAATGCATTTAATATAAAAGTTATATTTAACAAAATAAAACCAAAAAATGGTATTGATATTAATGATAAAATATTTTTAATAATTTTCTTATTCATGTATTATAATTTTCTCACAATATAATAAAGAAGTAAAACAAAAGACGTCTTGATAAATAACGTCTTTGTGCTCTAATATGTGATTTTCGACGCAAGTCGGTTGCTCGAAACATGTACTAGGTTGGCTCCGTATAGTCCAGGACATTAGAACTATAATACAGAAACAAACTGAATATA
>DAORGW010000003.1:0-48108 GCA_035356975.1 bacterium
AATGCAGCACTTACTGGACATTTAGTTATTTCAACACTGCATACAAATTCAGCATCTGGAGCTATTCCGAGATTTTTGGCTATGGGAGTCAAACCATTTTTACTTTCCCCGGCATTAAATGCCATAATAGGTCAAAGATTAGTTAGAAAGCTTTGTCCTTATTGCAAGGAAGAACAAAAATTAGATAATGCTATGATGACAGAGGTTTTAAATATTTTAAATCAAATTCCAGTTAATTCTGGTTCAAGACTTGATAAACAAGAATTAGATAATTTAAAATTTTATAAAAGTACGGGTTGTGATAGGTGTTATGGCTTAGGATATAAAGGAAGGGTGGGGATTTATGAAATATTTATAATGAATAAAGAAATAGAGGAAGCTATTTTAGATAATAAAGTTTCTGAGTATATAATTCAGGATATGGCCCAAAAAAATGGTATGGTTACAATGGTTCAGGACGGACTTTTAAAGGCAAAAGACGGTATTACATCAATAGAGGAGGTATTTAGTGTTGCCGACTAGTTAAATTTGACTTTTGACAATATGTGTGATATAATTTAATATATAAAATTAATTTATTATTAATATTAAATGTATGAATATGGAATTTTTTGAGAAAAAGGAACAAAAAAAATCATCTATTTTTGAAAAAATTAGGGCAAAAATTGGAAGGAGTTTAAGGACGTTACTTATGGCGTCTGTTTTATTATCACCATTAAAATCAACAGAAGCAAAATCTATTATTGTGGGGGATAAGAAAAATACTCCAGACACAGAACTTCCTCTTGATACTAATAATCATCATGGTTCTGATTTTTTTGACGCAGAAAAAAGTGATGTAGAAAAGGATAAAAATTTTGAAAAAATTAATTTATCTCCTACATTTATTCAAACAGATCCAGAAACGGGAAACAAAGAATTTAATTTTATGTCTATAATTGCGCCTTTTGATTTGACAATATCAACCGTTGAAAATCAAGAATATACAACTTCCTTTACTATTCCATATGAATATGCAAGATTGTTCAGTGAGGATCCAAATGCCGAAAAAGAAATTGATTCAAATGATTATCAATTATTAAGTAATTATGTAAAAACAGAATTACAAACTGAATTAAACAATGCTTTTCACGGTTTTGGTTGGAGTGAAAATGTTTACAACACAAACCATCCAGGGGAATTAGAAGATCAATCTATTAAGGTTGAATATATGAGAGTTGTGGGAATGACATCCCCAGAGGGTCATGTAAGTGATGGTAAAGAAACTATAATTCCAGGAAATATAGATGAAGATAATATAGAACTCGGGCATACAAGGGCCAATGCCGCAGAAAGAATGACACTTGATGAATTAAAAAAACTAGGTGTAAATACAGAAGAAATAGAATCTTTTGTTAGAGAGAGTGGATCAATAGAAAATCAATGCACAGAAGAAGAAATGAGTGAATTGGCAGAATTAGCAAAAGATTATGATGGTGGAGATGACATAGAAAGAATATTTAAATTATACCAAGATTATAATCTTGGAAATATTAAAGATCAAAGTGTTGTTGATAAATTAGACAAAATAATCGGATCTAAGAGGTGTGTTGAAATAGAAGTAGGATTACAGGGTCAAAGAAGGGTTATTGTTGCTATCCCAATACCAATTTTATTATTATTGCCCCTTGTTTGGAGAATGTTCTCTAAAAAGAAAAAAGAAAAAAATGATAGTAGGGAACCAGAACCAACTCCAAAAGAAGAAGAAAATGAATTACCAAAACAAGAAGAAGTAGAACAAGAAAAATCACAACCACATCTAGATGAAAAACAAAAAGAAGATTTTGAAATAGACCCTAATTATCTTCCAGAAAAACTTATAAAAACAGAGTTGCCAGAAAATCAAGATGAATACAGAGAAATGACATCTTTTACTGTTGAAGATTTATATATAGGCTTTGATAATCCAGATAATATAAGGCTAGGAATTGATTATAGGAGTATTTTTGAGTACTATTATAAGAATTATGAAGACTTTAAGGACATAAAATTTCTAGAAACAGTAATGGCTTATAAAATTTTAATGAGCTGGAAAATGCATGATATAGAAAATAGAAAAATGGCTGGATTATCTAATCCAGAAGAGGGCATGGATTATGAAAATAATGAAAAACAAATTCAGTGGGCCAAGATGCACGCAAGACAACTCATTGAAATTATTAAAAGAATAAAAAATAATGCACTCATTAAAAATAAGTCAGAGTTAAAACCAGAAGAAAATCAGGAACAAAATATCAATACCCTAAATCAAATACTAGATCAATTAAATGATAAGCAGATTTTTGAAGAAAGAAAAAGTCTCAACGAGATAAATGATATGAAAGATAGGGGTAGAGAAGATAACAAGAATTTTATTGTAAATTTTTTAACAAAAACAGCTCCAAGTATTTTAGAAAAAACAAATACTTATTTGATTAATAAATACAATATAAAAGAGCTACAAAAAATATTTACAGATAAAAGAGAAGAAGACGTTAAAGATATTAAGGATTTTAAAAAGCGTTTTTATGACAATTTTATAGATTTTGATTATGAAAATATTGACAATATGGAAGAATTAATCGAGTATTTAGAAATTGCAAAAAATGCGGATCGACAATTATCTTTAATTGAAAGTGGTGTTAATAAGGTTAAGCTTGAACAAAAAATAATTATAAATTTTAGAGCAAAAATAAGTAAATTTTTATCTGGTTTAAATGAGAGAATAGAGGAATTAAATGATCCTTTATATTATTTAACAGTTGAGTATAGAAAAGTAAGACAGGAAAAGATGAAAAAATGGTTAAATGAATAATAAATCTTAATAAAAAGTCTCGTTTTTTAACGAGACTTTTTATGTTATAATAATATTATAAATATCTCCATTTTTATTTTTAAATATATATAGCATGATTCAAAACAAAAATAATAATAAAGACAAAATGTATGTTGTTGCTGTTGATATGGGTTATGGTCATCAAAGAGCAGCATCCCCACTTCTTGAATCTGCAGAAGGTGGAATTATAAATGCAAATAAATACAAAGGAATAAGTAAAAGAGAACAGAAACAATGGAGTGGTGGTAGGTATTGGTATGAAATTATTTCAAGGTTTAAAAATGTTTCAATATTGGGTGAAATTGCTTTTTCTATAATGGATAGTTTTCAAAAAATAGAACCTTTTTATCCAAAAAGAGATCTTTCAAAAAATTCTTCTCAACAAAAGTGGTTTTATAATCAAGTAAAAGGGGGGCTTGGAAAAAGATTAATAGAAGAATTAAATCAAAATCCACTACCATTTGTAACAACTTTTTTTGTGCCAGCCTATTTTGCTGAATATTGGGGATATAAAAATGATATTTACTGTATTGTTTGCGATGCTGATGTGGCTCGTGCTTGGGCGCCACCAAAACCAAAAGAAAGCAGAATAAAATATTTAGTTCCAAATAAACGCGTGAAAGAAAGACTAATTTTATATGGAGTAAAAAGGGAAAATATATATATAACTGGATTTCCACTACCAAAAGAAAATATTGGCGGAGAATCACTTAAAATAATAAAAACAGATTTGAAGGCGAGGTTATTTAATTTAGATCCGCGTGGTGCTTATAGAAAAAAATATCGTAAGTTGATAGAGGATTATGTCTGTCCAGTTAAAGAAATTAAAAAAAATAAACACCCATTAACAATTACTTTTGCGGTTGGTGGCGCTGGTGCTCAGAGAGAAATAGGTGCTATAATTTTAAAGAAACTGCAAAAGAAAATTACATCAGGGAAATTAAGATTAAATTTAGTTGCTGGAAATAGAAATGACGTCTATTTATTTTATCAAAATATTTTAACAAAAAATAATTTAGATAAAACAAAAAATGTAAATATTATTTATAGTACAAATAAATTTGAATATTTTAGAGATTTTAATTTAGCATTAAGAACAACGGATATATTGTGGACAAAACCATCAGAACTCACATTTTTTAGTGGATTGGGAATCCCAATTATTATTTCTGATCCGGTTGGCTCCCAGGAAGATTATAATAGAGACTGGCTTATGTATATAGGAGCTGGAGTTAATGGTTTGAATCCAGAGTATGTAGATGAATGGCTTTTTGATTGGCTAGAATCCGGATGGCTAGCCGAGGCAGCTATGAATGGATTTTTAAATGCACCAAAGCTTGGCGCATATCATATTGAGGATATTGTATTAAAGAGGAAAGTCGTTGAAGCAAACGAAATTCATTTATTGTAATTATGAAAATAAAAAATTTAACAATAAATCTTTACAAAAGCATAAAAGATAAGATGCGTCTTGAATTTTCAGATGTTAATACTTTTATTGGTCAAAATAATTGTGGTAAATCAAGTATTTTAAATGCAATTCAGATTGCTCTTTGTCCGGAGCTTGATAATACCTATGTTTTTTATCATAAGTCAGACGTTGAATTAAATATAGAATTTTCCGACAAAGAAAAAAGAGAATTTAATTTTCCAGAAAATAATGCAATTCTAAAATTAGAAGTAAATAAAAGAACTTTAGTTTTTAAAAATATAGAAATAGATTATTTAAAATATGTAGAAAAATTTTCAAAAAAGATTAAAAAATTAAATGAAGAATCTTTTTTGGATATAAAATCAATTGAAAAGGATTTTAAATCTATTTTTAATTACTCAGAAAATTTAAAATTATTTCAAAATGCCTTAAAAAAACATTTTCCAAAAATTACAGCAAATGAAGAAGCGCTAGACCCACACTTTGAACACGTTGGTTTGTATGAGGGTAGTAGACGCGCAACTATTGATCATTTGGGTTCTGGGTTTATAAGAGTTTTTACAATATTATTATATATTTATCATCCACAATACCACATTGTTTTAATAGATGAACCAGAAAATCATCTACATCCAGCACTTATAAAAAATTTGTTAAATGCCATACAGAATTCAAGTTTGACTCAAGTTTTTTTTACAACACACACTTCTCTTTTTATATCAGCTAAAACTATTCCTAATTTAGTAAGAGTTGTTCGTGATGAAAAATCAACAAGAGCATATGATTATACAGGCGCAAAATTTAATAAGGAAAGATTGTCTGAGGAAATGAATTCGGATAATATGGAAATGTTTTTTGCAGATAAGGTTTTGATAGTTGAGGGAATTTCAGACAGGCTTCTTTTTAGGGGTCTTATAAACAGATTTTATAAAGGAGATAAAGATATAAAAGTTGTTCAAACATACGGAAAAGGAAATGCTATTGTTTACTCAGATCTATTAAAAATTTTTAATATTCCATTTATAATGGTTTTTGATAGAGATATGTTAAAAGGAGGATATTTAGAAAGTTTAACTAGTCGTCTTAATTTAAATATTAATTTGAGAGATGTGGCACAATTAAAACAAAATGGAATTTTTATTTTTCCAAATGGTGTTTTAGAAGATAATTATCCTAGAAAATATCAAAGAAATGATAGTAAGGCACTTAGTGCATTATATGCAGCAAATTTAATTACAGAATCAGATTTTAACTCATCAAAAATGAAAAATATAAGAGAAATTATTTCAATGTTATAATTTAATAAGTAACAATTCCGTTTATCGGAATAAAAAAATATGAATTTTTTGATAATCGTAATAGTTTCGTATCTTATTTTAGCTGTTGTAAATTTGGCAGATAAATTTATTTTGGGAAATATGATCCCAAACAGTAGAGCCTATACTTTTTTTGTTGGTGTTTTGGGTTGTGCCGTGGTTGTTTTATCTCCATTTTTTCTTGTGTGGTGTGGGTGGAAAATACTCATGTTAAATATTTTAGTTGGGGCGCTTTTTCCAATCGCACTTACTTTTATGTACAGGTCTTTAAAAATAGGAGACACATCAAAAATGATAACTTTAGTGGGGGGGGCAATACCTATTTTTACAGTAATTATGTCAATTTTTATTTTAGGAGAAGTTTTTACAAAAAACCAATGGCTCGGAATCGTATTGCTTATTGTGGGAACAATTATTATCGCCTGGCTTCCAAATAAAAAAACATTTTGGCATAAAATTTCTGTAATGTTTGGTATGACTGATGATAATCCAAAAAAAGGAATTATCGAAGCAATACTCGCAGCACTTTTTTACGCTTTGTTTTTTATAGGAACAAAATATTTGTATTCAGTTCAACCATTTTGGTCTGGATTTATATGGATAAGACTAGGGACACTTATTGCTGTTTTAACATTTTTGATAAATAAATCTGATAGAATTGCCATATTTGATAGTTTTAAAAACCTAATGCAGGGGAAAAATAAATTATTATTTTTTGGAAATCAGGGATTAGCTGGGGTTGGATTTGTATTACAGAATTATGCTATAGCGCTTGGATCTGTTGCACTTGTAAATGCAATGCAAGGAATTCAGTATGTGTTTTTAATTGTTCTTGGTTTTATTATTACAATTTTTAAACCTCAAGCAATAAAAGAGGATATTTCCAAATCAATCATAATTCAAAAAATTATTGCAATATTATTAATAGGAGTTGGATTATTTTTTGTAGCAAAATAAACTATGAAACTAACTAAGAAAAAAATATTTATTTATTTGGGGTTTATAGTTGTTTTATTTTTATTATGGTATTTAAAATTTGCGAAACACTACCCAAAAAATATTGATTTAAATGTGCCCTCTGATTATTGGGGAGTTACATTTTCAACAAAGATTTGTAAAGAAATGGGACTTTCTTGGAAAGAAGTGTATATTGCAATGCTTGATGATTTGAAAGTTCGTCAAATTAGAATACCAATTTACTGGGACGAGATAGAACCCCGCTATCAGGAATTTAATTTTTCTGATTACGATTTTATTTTTGATGAGGGGGCAAAAAGAAATGTGAAATTTATTGCAAATGTTGGTTGGCGTCTTCCTCGTTGGCCAGAATGTCATGCTCCAGTTTGGGCAAGTGTAAAAGGAGTAAATTATACTAAAGATAGAACAATAACAATGTTAGAGGAAGTTATAAATAGATATAAGAATCGTGGTGAAATAGTTATGTGGCAGGTTGAAAATGAACCACTTTTAAATTCATTTGGTAAGTGCCCGAATGGAGATGAAGAATTTTTGAAGAAAGAAGTTGCGCTTGTCAGAAATTTGGATTCAAAGCCAATACTTATTACTGCATCAGGAGAACTAAGTTCATGGAAGAGAGAAAGTAAAATTGGAGATTATTTTGGAACAACAATGTATAGAGTTGTGTGGAATCCATTCTTTGGATATTTCAGATATCCCTGGCCGGCCAGTTTTTATAAATGGAAGGCAAAATTAATTGGAATGCCGCTTTATAAGATGAGCATAAGTGAGCTTCAGGCAGAGCCATGGGTTCCAAACGGAACATTAAGAGATATTTTAGACAAACAATATAATAAATCTTTTGATATAAATCAATTTAGAGCTAATTTGCAATATGCCATTGATTCTGATTTAAATAAAACATATTTGTGGGGAGCAGAGTGGTGGTATTTTCGTAAAACACAAGGAAATAGTGAGTACTGGGATTTGGCTAGAGAAATATTTAATAAATAATTTATATATAAAACAAAAAAAGAGAGCAATTAGCCTTTTTTATTTTTTTGACTATATTTTAATAGTTTGTTAAGATTTACTGAGAAAATAAATTAATAGTGGAGGAATAATGTCGTTTATAGGAGCATTTCCGTATAAAGAAAGTACTTGGTTTCCACCCGAAGGTAGTGATTTTAATTTTTTGAGAGATCTTATATATGGGAAAATAACTGAAATGAAAAGAGTCCCACTAAAAGAAATTCTTCAAGGGGTTAGCCAAAGAATTTACGCACTACATTTGAGAGAGTTAGAGTGGTATATTCAAAACTCCAAATGCCTAGTTTTTGGAGTTAATAATGATTCATGTGTTGATTTGGTAGAAAAATATAGAGAAGACTCGAAGTTTTTCCAGATTTTCAAAAGATTTTTTAGTGTTATAGACAACGATTATCCTTCTAGTGATCAGTATAAAAAAGATAAAAAATTTATAGATTTTTTGTTAAAATATAAATTTTTTGTAGTAGAAAAGAGTATAAAAGATTTAGAAGTCTTAAAAAAAGATCTTAGTGATATGATTTTGTTCCCACTTTCCGTATTTGCTATTGAAGAAATCAGTTCTTTTGATTTGTTAGATTGTGATGTTGTAAATAGAGAAATGCTAAGAGCCGTTCTTATTTGTTGTTTCCCAGTATCTCAAGAATATAATGGTCGTGGTACTTCAAGAGAATTTGTATTTGCAGTAGAGCAGATAATCATGCTTGGATATTCTCTTGGTCTTTGGGGTGCAATATATAAGGATCATAAATTACACATTACCCTTCAATTTTCCAATGTACAAAAATAAAGAGAGCGCAATGCTCTCTTTATGTATTTATAAAATATAATTAATTTTGTATGGTATCTTTGCTTTCTATGTTTTTATTTTTTAATTTTAACATTGGTTTGAAAAACCACAATCTTTCAAAAAAATGAAATAAAGATAACCAAATCATTATAATTCCCCATTTTACGTGGTTTCCAATATTTCCTATATTTATTTTATTTTCAACCCATAAAATATGTGATATAGCAGAATAGGTTGTTATTACAAAAGAAACTAAAAGTAAAATATTTAATATTCTTTTGTGGATGATTAATTTTAAGATTCTATATTTTTTTAGTGCAAGCATTATTATATAAAGCACTATTAATAGAACACTAATTAATAATATTTGACTTGGTTCATGATTTAATCCCTTACCCGCATTTTTACCTTGTGCTAATACGGATATAGGAATAAAAGTTAATAAAAATAAAATAATTTTTTTCATTTTTTAGTCTTTATTTATTAAATAATTTAGTTAGCCAACCGAATAAACTAAATTTATTTTCATTTTCTTGGATGAATTTATTGATTTGAATTTGTTCTTGTTCAAGTGCTTGAATTTGTTCTTGTAGTATTTGTTTGTTGTTCTGGTTTTTTATTTTCTCTGTCGCGTTTTGTAATTGCCTAATTTGATTTTCTACTTTAACCGTCTCACTTCTTAATTGTCCTAGATTTTTATAATCATTTCCGAATAAGAATGTTTGTATTTTATTTCTTTCCTGAATTTTTTTAACTTTTTCGTCAATGTTATTTTTTATTTTATTTTGTTCTTGAGTCATTGTTTTTATTTGTTCTCCCATTTCTCCCTTTTCTAAATCAGCTATGTCTAATAATTTTTGAACAAAATTTGCAATGCCACTTCTTTGAGTATTGGCATTTTGTGTTCCCGTTGTATTTGTTTCTGTATTTTCCTGAATTTTATTTTGTTGTTTAAATTGTATTTTATTTTGATTTTGAATTTGTTCTTGTTCTTGAATTTGATTTTGTTGCTGAATTTGTATTTGATTCTGTTTTTGTATTTCTGTTTCATTGGAATAATTTTGATTTCCCTGCTTTTGTGTTTGTGCGATAGTTACAGAACAAAAAACAAATGAAAAAATTGAAATTAACGCAAAAGATATAATTTTTTCCATATTTTTTATTGATTATTTATATAAGTTATATTATTTTTAGTATAGCATAGTATAAATAAATAAAAAATGACTGAAAAAGTCGGTCATATAAAAAATATTTATAATTTTATAATTTAAATTATTTTATTATCTGGAATTTCTCTTATTTCCCTATCATTTTCATCTTCTATTTCTCCAACAATTTCTTCCAAAATGTCCTCGAGTGTTATGAGGCCAATTAATTGTTTGTTTTTTCTATAAACAATAGCCATATGAATTCTTTTTTTTATCATTCTGTTAAAAATTCTGTATATTTTTGTGTTTTCATCAACTTTTATAATAGGATTTACGTATTTTGACAATTCATCTTCTCTTTTGTCGCTATTTAAAACACGCATTACATCTATTAGGTGAACATAACCAGTTATATTATCTTCTTGATTGTGATAAGTCGGATATCTACTATAACCTTCTTTGGCCATAAAATATGAAATTTGGTCTATTTCTGCATCTTCATTTACCACAGACATTTTGTAGCGTGGTGTCATAATTTCTTTCGCCCTTACATCACCAAAATCCATTACATTCATTATCATTTCGTGCTCTTTAAAATGTAAAATCCCATTTTCTACAGCTATTCTACTAAATGCCTTAAATTCTTGTTCTGAAACAGTGTCTCTTTTTTTGTTGCCAGTTATTAGTCGCAAAAATTTTTCTAGTAAATATACAATCGGATATAAAATTATTTCGAGAAAGTATACAACTGGTGTAAAAAATAATGCTAATTTTTCTGCCCTTGTTTGAAAAAAAGCCTTTGGTAACATTTCACCAAAAATTAAAATTAATAATGTTACTATTCCAGTAACTAATCCAACCACATCATTGTGGAATTTTTCAATTACCCAAAAACTAGATAAACTCGCTATACTTACATTCACTAAATTATTCCCCAATAAAAGCACAACCAATAATCTTTTTTTATTTTTTAATATTTTTTGAAGTAATTTTGCATTTCTTTTTTTTGCTAGAATAAAAGACTTTACATTTCCTGGTGTAAGTGAAAAGAGCGCTATTTCCATTCCAGAAAACCACGCAGAGCACATTAATAATATTATTATATATATAAAAAACATATTTTGGCGCATTATTCTTAGTGTTTATTTTTGATAATTACGCATGCATTATGTACTACGCTAATATTGTTTTCTTTACAGTATTTTATAGCTTTTGGGCTCTCGGAACCTGGTTGCATCCAAACTTTTTTAATTCCAAGTTTTTTCACCTCTTCTAATATTTTTTCTGTGATTTCTGGTTTAACAACAAATATAATCATGTCTGGTTTTATTTCTACTTCTAATAAAGATCTAAAAACTTTTTTATTAAAAGTATAACCACCCTTCGGATTTATTGGTACGGCATTGTAATTTTTTTCTATAAGATCTTTAAATATTTTGTATCCGTATTTTTCTTCATTTGAAGATGCTCCAACAACAGCATAGATTAAATTTTTATCTAACATATTTATATAAATGATTCTCCGGTCATTTCATCGGGAATTTTTAAATTCATAATTTTTAGAATCGTTGGTGCTATGTCATTTAAACACCCATTTTGTCTATTGATTGAGCTATATTTTGGAGATATTAAATAAAATGGAACTGGATTTAATGTGTGGGATGTTAATTTTTGATTTGAAGTTTTATCAAATGTTTCTTCTGCATTTCCGTGATCTGCTGTTATTATAACATGATAGTTGTTTTCTTTTGCACAATCTACAATTTTTCCAAGCGCACTGTCAACATGTTCTGTGGCTTTAACAATTGCATCAAAATTTCCAGTGTGCCCAACCATATCACAATTTGTTAGATTTGTTGCTATAAAATCAAATTCATCATTTTTAATAGCGTTTATAATTTCTTCAGCAATTTCATGAACTTTCATTTCCGGTTTTATATCATGAGTTGCAACGTCTTTATTGCTGGGAATTAAAATTCTTTTTTCATTTTTTTCTTCCTCATATCTTTGCGCATTGAAGAAAAAAGTTAGATGAGTAAATTTTTCAGTCTCAGTAACCTTTAATTGTTTTAATCCGTTTTTTGCGATTACTTCTGATAGCGTATTTTTAATTTCATCTGGCGGAAATGCAACACGAACATCTAAAGACTCATCATACTGGGTCATTGCTACAAATTTCATATTCGGAATATTTTCATCCAAAAATCTTTTTGTAATTTCTCTTGCTCTATCGGAGCGAAAATTTGCAAAAATTACCGCGTCATTTGATTGGATATATCCTTGTTCACCGGGCTCTGTTTCTATGTAGGCGGGTTCTATAAATTCATCTGTTATGTCTTTTGAGTAATTGTATTCAATGACTTCTTTAGCTGATTTAAATTTCGGTCCATTAGCGTGAGTCATAACCATGAAATGTTTTTCAACCCTATCGTTATTATTGTCTCTATCCATTCCCCAATAACGCCCACCAATCGTTGCAATTCTTCCAATGTTTTCCATCTTCATGAAGCTTTCAATATCTTCAATATATTTAATTGCGCTTTTTGGGGGAGTATCTCTGCCATCAGTGTATAAATGTAAATAAGCGTTTTTTACACCATTTTCTTTGGCGCATTTTAAAAGTGCTTTTATGTGGTCAATATGTGAGTGAACTCCACCATCAGAAATGAGTCCCTTGATGTGTAAAACACTATTTTGCTCTTTTACGTGTTCAATTGCTTCTTTAATTGCTGGATTGTCAATAAGCTCACCATTTTTTACAGCTTTATTAATTTTTACAAGATTTTGATAAATAATTCTACCAGATCCAATTACTAAATGATTTGCTTCAGAAGTTCCCATCTGTCCTTCTGGAAGACCTATTGCTTCACCAGAAGCAAAAAGAGTGGCAAATGGATAATTTGCTTTGTAGTAATCTAAATTTGGTGTGTTGGCTACTTCAACTGCATTGTTGTCTTTGTCCTCGTTATAACCTAAACCATCACAAATTATAAGAAGTACTTTATTTTTTTCCATTTTTTTGCAATAAAAAATTTAAAATGGGAATTTTGAAATTTCTGATTTTCCGCCTAGCTCCTTTTCTATTTTCATTAATCTGTTGTATTTGCAGGTTCTCTCGCTTCTGCATGGAGCACCAGTTTTAATTTGACCAGTTCCCATTGCTACTACAAAATCAGCAATGAAAGAATCTTCTGTCTCTCCGCTTCTATGAGAAACAACAGCGGTCATATTATTTTTTCTTGCAAGTAAAATTGTATCAATTGTTTCAGTAAGGGTTCCAATTTGATTTAACTTTATGAGAATTGAATTGCTTGTTTTTTCTGCGATTCCACGCTCTAATCTTTTTGGATTTGTAACATATAAATCATCACCCACTAACTGAACTTTATTTTCTGTTGATGTGCTAAAATTTTTGAATCCATCCCAATCATCTTCCGCAAAAATATCTTCGAAACTTACAATTGGGTAATTTTTTGCAATTTCTTTATAGAAATTTGATAATTCATTGCTATCTAACGTTTTTCCTTCTTTATTTAAAATATATTTTTCATCTTTGAAAAATTCAGTTGCAGCCGCATCAATACAAAATACAATATCATCTCCTAATTTATATCCAGAATTTTCAATTGCTTCCTTCATTAACTGAAATGGTTCGTTGTTTGATGAAACGCTTGGTGCAAATCCGCCTTCGTCTCCTATTCCCACACCATAACCATGAGATTTTATTGTCTTTTTTAGGTTTGCATAAATTTCGGCACACATTCTTACGGCTTCTGTAATGTTTTTTGCTCCAATTGGAAAAATCATATATTCTTGAATGTCTGTTGCCCAGTTCGCATGTTTTCCCCCATTCATTATATTCATCATTGGAATTGGCATTTGATATGTTCCATTGAAATCAGGATTAAATTTTGCTAAATATTCGTAGAGTGGTTTTTTTTCGCTTATTGCCTGTGCTCGTGCTATTGCCATAGAAACTGATAAAATTGCATTTGCTCCCAGAGTTGCTTTATTTTCGGTTCCATCAAGATCAATCATAAGTTTATCAATTTCTCTTTGATTTTCTGCATCTAGTCCAATGATTTTTGGTGCAATAATTTTTTCAACATTTTCAACTGCCCTTAAAACACCGGATCCGTTGTATCTGGATTTATCTCCATCGCGAAGTTCTACCGCCTCGTAGCTCCCGGTTGATGCACCAGACGGAACCAATGAAGACGCTGTAGATCCATCTTCTAAAATTACAGTTGTTTCAATTGTGGGGTTGCCACGACTATCTAATATTTCCATGGCAGAAATTGATTTGATTTTCATAGTTTTAATTATTATTAATTGTTTATTTTACAACTATTATAGCAGAAAGATTTAATATATAAAAGAGTATAAAAATTTTATTTTTATAAAAAACAGGCGCCCATTTGGGCACCCATATAGGTTATTGATAATTATGATTTTCTTTTTTCCGCCACTTTTTTAATGGCGGATTTTAGCAAATCAATTCTGGTGCCTTGCCCCACGTCCAGTAAATAATTTCTTATTGACATGGGGGAGTCTTTTGCTTGCACAGGAAGCTCTCTGTGAAGCATTTGAAGTATTTCTCCTATTACGTGTCTGGATTTGATATTGGGCATTTGTTTGTGAATTTCGTTCTTTGTGTGATTCAATAACGATTCAAATAGTTCGTTATTTGTGAATCCAAAGTTTAGCATTGCTTGTGCGGTTTCAGATCTCTTAAACTGTGACATTGTTTCCTCCCAATTTATAATAAAAAATTTTATCATATATCAATTTTTAGTCAAGAATCTTAGAATTGACAAAATGTGCATTATTATTGACATTAATACAAAAATAGTATACTATATTTCTATCGTCACAAACGCTTAAATTAATTAATTTTAAAGAAAAATATAATATGTTAAGTATTAGATTTACCAGAATTGGTAGAAAGAAAGCCCCATTGTATAGAATCGTAATTATGGATAAAAGAAGAGATCCATGGGGAAAATATATAGAAAAACTGGGTTTTTATAATCCAAGAACAAAAGAAACTCAATTAGACAAAGAGAGAATTTCTTATTGGCTATCTCAGGGGGCAAAATGTAGTGCAACTGTTCATAATTTATTTGTAAAAAATGATTTATTAAAAGCCGAAAAAGCAAAATCAGTTGAAATTACTAAAAAAAGAGCAGAAAAAATTAATAAGACAAAAGAAGATAAAAAAGCAAAAGAAGAAGCAAAGAAAGCAGAATCAGAAAAACAAGTAGAAGTTTCTGCCTCCGTTGAAACTACGGCGGATGAAAAAACAGAAGAGATTTCAGTAGAAGTACCACAAGAAGAAGCACCTGCGGTTGAGACTCCAGCAGTAGAAACATCAGTAGAAGAAACTCCAAAAACTGAATAATTGAAAATTAAGAAATTATAAATTAATTTCAAAATTAGAAATTAAAAATTGTAAATTCCCAAGCGCAGGCTTGGGTTATGCGGGTATAGTATAGCGGCTATTATACGACCTTGCCAAGGTTGAGAGGGGAGTTCAATTCTCCTTACCCGCTCCAGACAAAAGAACCCATGTTTATTGGGTTTTTTTGATACCCCTAAGTATAGGTTAGAACTAAGATATATTTTTATTAAAATTGTTGATATAATTATTTGTATGAAACAATAAATAAAAAGAAATAAATTGTATGGGACAAAAAAATTACATTGAAAGAGAAACAAAACAAAGTATAGAATATCGTGATAGTCTGGCAAAAAAACTCAGAGAAGAACCAAATAAAGATAAGAAAAGGGCAATACTTGCTAATGAAAAAATGTTTTCTAATTATGTAATGGCACAAACCAGACATAATGATAAAAAATTTTATGAAGAAATAAATGATTATTTAGAAACAATTTGTTTAAAGGCAAATTCATATAATGAATTAATTAAATTAATTACAGAAGGATCTCATTTAAAGATTATTAATGATAATTATGGTTTTGATCGGATTGAGCATATAATAAAACGTTTAAAAATGGCCGTAGAAATTAATGATTTAGATTTGATACCCACAGATGGCGGATTAAGAGAGAAAGTTATTTCTCTGTTATACAAGGGAGGTTTTAATTTTAGCCCAGAATCAAATGGTGGGGGCTATAAAAATTTTTTAAAAAATAATTATTCTGATTTAAAATTAAATAATTATGAATTAGAGAGTGTTGAAGCCAAATTACCACCAGATGTTTTTGCATCCGTTGATAAAAAGATGGAAAATATAGTGTTGCTTTTAAACTCTCTAGATGGAACAAAAACTAAATTTAGTTGTTCCGGCCATTTTGAAAATGAATATGTTGTAGATGGAGCTGATAGATTTTTACAATCACTCTTGCTATATTTATGTTTTGATACTAATAACCAAGATTTAATTAATGAGATAAGAAACCTAGAAAGCCAGGATTATAATTTAGAAATAGAAATAGAGCCCAGGGGGGAAACATTAAACCAAGTCGTTTTAACTATAGATTTTAATGCACCCCCACAAGACTGGATTTTGAAAAATAATAAAAAATCATATGAAGAAATATTCGAGAAATCTAAAAAATTGCTCGAGGAATATTTTGGAACTACAATTTATTCTAATAACAAAAATGATTTGTTTAATGAGACTATTATGTTACAAAGAAAATTATTGAGTAGCGATTTTTCCAAGGCTAATTTACCATTTAGACACAATTCAAATTTTTTATTGGAGATTTCAAAATTATTACCATACTATTTAGAAAGAAAAGAGTATAAAGATTATTTTGATAATAATATGTTGAAAATAATAAAGAAAAGAGATGTGTTCATAGAAGATTTACAATCCTTGCTTTTATCGTTTAGAAATAATACACATTTATGAAAAAAACTATTTTATTTTGTGCTCTAGCTTTGATTTTATTTGGTTGTGGTATAAAAAATAATTTTTTTGAAAAACAATTAGATAATAAAACAATTTTAGAATCATAAAAAATATAGAAATTTTAATAAATTCAAAGACAACAGAAAAATGTATTTATCGTGGATGTGAGTCAAAAATAAATTTTAATGATTGTAATAATTTGGCGGGAGAAGTTACAACAACACAATCCAGATATTGTAATATAAAAGAAAATTTTTTAGGAACATTAATCTATGTATTATGTAGGTATATTTGTTGAAGACATAAATGGGTCTATAGCTCAGTTGGCTAGAGCGTTTGCATCGCACGCAAAAGGTCAAGGGTTCAAATCCCTTTAGATCCACCAGGCGGGTGTCATATAGTGGTTATTATATCAGCTTCCCAAGCTGAAAATGGCGGTTCGATTCCGCTCATCCGCTCCAAATTTAGAAATATGTAATGTTTAATATGTCATATATAATTTATTGTATAAATACAACTGGGGCGTTAGGAGATAAAATAGAAAAGTTATAAAAAATATGTAATTGTTATAGAGAAAATGTGTCATGAGATGCGCTTTTTGTATTGACAAAATTTTCATAAATGATATAATTATTTATTCTTATATATGGAGGATAAAATGAAACCAAGAGTATTCGCAATAAAAGAATTATTTTTATTCTTTTTAATATTTGGGACCATAGTTCTTTTATATGATAGAGCATTTTATAGATATTTAGAAAAATGCATCATTTATTTGAGTGATGTTTATAATATCTTAGATTGTCTATCGGTAAGACTAATTGTGGCAATACTTATGTTTATATTATTTCTTTTTATTTGCTTCTTGTGGGCCGTTACTTTTCATTTTCTTAGTGTTAAATTGAATAAATTTTTAGAAAAAAAATAAGCGGAGAGATAATCTCCGCTTTTAAATTTTACATTATTTATTCACTATACTGTTTTGCTTCGTTGAAGCTTATTGAAAGAAGTTTTGAAACACCATAATCATCCATTGTTACTCCATATAAAGTATCTGATTTTGTCATTGTAGCACGATTGTGAGTTATGCAGATAAACTGAGTTTTGTCTTTTAATTTTTCTACGATTTCTGCAAATCTTTCTGAGTTTGCTTCGTCAAGTGCGGCATCAACTTCATCTAGCACCACAAAAGGCGATGGATTATTAAATATAATTGCACAAATTAGAGCTATAGAAGTAAGTGAACGTTCTCCGCCCGATAGAACATTCATGCTATTTAATTTTTTGCCAGGAATTTTTACAGAAATAATAATATCTGTAATCGGTTTTATTTTTCCTTCATATGTTTTTTGGTTTTCATCTTCTTCTTCGTGTGTTTGTTCTTCTTCTTGATTTTCTATTCCTTCTTCGTTTTCATCTTTTTTATCTTTTTCAAGTCCCTTTTTTATTGTAAGTTGTGCCGAACCACCGCTAAATAAAATTTGAAAATATTCATCAAAGGCTTCATTTATTTTTTTGAAATTTTCATTAAACTTTTCTTCTATTTTTATATTTAAATCATCTATGATTTGTTTTAAATCTTTTGAGGCTTTTTCTAGATCCGTTATTTGATTTTCTAGGAAAGTATATTTTTCATTTACTTCACTATATTCTGATTCTGTGTTATCTTCTATTTCTCCAATTTGAGATAATTGAATTTTTAATTTATTTATTTTTGAAAACTCTGATTCGGTGTCAATATTATTTGCACTATAATCTAGATCATCTATATTTAATTCTTCATGAATTACATCGATTTCAATATTCTCTTTTTTTGTTTGAGATTTTGCAAGCGAAATTTTTATTTCTTGAATTTCTGAATTGATTTTGTTTATTTCAAATTGTAAATCTTTTGATGTTCTTTGTAGTTCTAGAAGTTCTTTTTTCTCATCAAGACTACGAGATTCTAATTTATCAATTTCCGATTTAAAATTTATAATTTTTTTGTCAATATCCGATATTTTTTCATCAATATTTGAGATCATTTTCTCAATTTGTTTTTGATTTTTTGATCTATCACTTGAGTTCGCCGATTCTATTTCTATGTCAAGTTTTGAAATACTAACCGAAATCATTTCTTGTCTTTTTATGAGTTCTTTTAATTTTTCATCTTTGAAGCCCTTGCTCGATTTTAACTCATAGATTTCATTTACAAGTGAATCTTTGTTTAATAGATAATTTTGAAATTCCCTCTGTAATGTCGTATGATTTTCGTTCTCTTTCTTGTCTGTTTCATTTAGAGATTTATCAATAAAATCAATTTCTTTTGAGATAAAAAATAAATCTTGCTTTAATTTATCAATAGGTATATTCTCAAAATCATCTACTATTGATTTAATAGAAGAGTTTATTTTTTTAATTCTTTGTTTTGCCTCAAGTTCTTCTGAAATTCCACTTTGCTCGTTGATATTTTCTAATTTGCTCTGTAATTCTTTTATTTTATCTAAGAAATTTTGTTGTTCTTGTGTTTTATCTTTTAATTTATTTTCTAATTCTAATAATTCTTTTTTTAGTTCTATAATTATTGTATCATTTTTTTTATGCTCATCGCTTAAATCATTTTTTTGATTTATAAACCACGAGATATTATTTTTTCCAGCATTAGAAAATTCAATACCAAGCTTTCCTTGATAAATAACCTTGTCCCTTATAAGTTTATTTTTTAAATCATTCAATTCTTCAAATTCCCTCTGAAGTGAAATAAATTTTACGGCATAGGAATCTTTTTTTTCTTCACTGTTTATTTTCGCATCAATATCTAACAATTGTTTTTCTAAGGAATTTTTAGTTTTTTCTAGTTTTTCTAATTTTTCTTCGCTATCAGCTATTTCATTTTTTATATTTGAAATAATGAATCCATAATATTTTTTTTGCGCGTCTATTAATTTTTCTTTAAATTCCTGTTGATTTTTTAATTTATTTACCTGTCTTGTTAAATATTTAAGTCGGGGAGAGATTTCATTTAAAATTAATTTACTTTTTGCTAGATTTTCTTGGGTGTTTGTATATTTTGTTTGAGATTTTTCTTTTTTTAGTTGAAATTCTTTTATTCCGGTGGCTTCGTCAAAAAAATCTTTTCTTGATGCTGCTGATTGATTTAAAATAGAATCAATCATTCCTTGTCCAACTATAGAATAGTTTCCTTCTCCGAAATTAGCCCTGGCAAGCATCATTTGGATATCGAGTAATCTTACTTTGTTTTTATTTACTAAATATTCATTTTCTCCGGTTCTATAAACACGGCGAGTAATTATTACTTCTTCGAAATCAATTGGGATTTTTTTGCTCGTATTGTCTAAAAACAAACTAACCTCAGCCATTCCTAGACGATTTTTTTTATCGCTCCCAGCAAAAATAACTTCATCTGATTTTTTTGTTCGAAGAAGTTTTTGACTTTGTTCACCGGTTGCCCATCTTATTGCATCTGCAATATTTGATTTTCCAGAACCATTAGGCCCCACAATCGATGTAAGATTTTGGTTAAATGTGAGTTCGGTTTTATTTGCAAAGGATTTAAATCCCTGTATTTCTATTTTTTTTAGAAACATTTATTTTTATTTTACCAATTTTCTTTTTTTAGTCCCAGTGTTGCGGCATTTATTTCAGCTTCTTGTTTGGAGCTACCCCCACCCTTTGTGATTAATTTTTTATCAATATATAGCCCAACTGTAAAATTTTTTTTATGATCTGGTCCGGTTTCTTCAAGTAATTTATACTTAGGAGTTATATTATATTTTTCCTGAGCTTTTTCTTGAAACTGAGTTTTTGGATCTAGGTATAATTTTTTATCAACTATTTCGTCAACATTTTTTAAAATATATTTTTCTATGAATTTTTTAGCATTGTTATATCCACTATCTAAATAAATCGCACCGATTATTGCCTCCATACAATTTGCAAGTATATATTGTCTTGCCTTGGAGTCTTTGTCTTTTGATTCGCCATGACTTAGAAATAAATATTTTTCTATTTGCAGTTCACGACCTATTAGGGTTAAATTATTTGAATTGACTAAACTTGCTCTTATGTTTGTAAGTTCTCCCTCTGGGCGATTTTCGAATTTTTTAAATAAAAAATCAGTAGACACTAATTCTAATACTGCATCTCCTAAAAATTCTAATCTTTCGTTTTGTCCCAATTTAAAACCAGGATTTTCGTTTAAAAAAGATTTATGAACAAATGCCTGTTTTAATATATCAAGATTATTAAAATTTATATTTATTTTTTTTGCGAATTCTTGAATCTTGTCCTTTAACATATTTTTATTTTTTTATTGATTTGCTTCTTCTGAAATTTCAAATTCTTTAAGTTCTTCTTCTGTTGCACCCATTTCTTTATAAATTGATCCTAAAACACCGTTAATAAATTTACTACTATTATCTCCACCATAATCTTTTGATAGTTCTATTGCTTCGTTTATTGCAACTTTTGGTGGTAGATTTTCAAATTTTAATTCATAAATTCCAATTCTAAGTATATTTCTATCAATTATAGCAATTTGTTTTAGTGGCCACTCGGGGGCATATTTAATAATTAAATCATTTAGATCTTTCCATTTATCTACTATTCCTTTTAGAAGATTTTTTGTAAATTCAGTGTCATCTTTGTCAGCACCAAATTCTTTTTCTGTATATTCTAATATATTTTGTGGATTTCCTTGCGTTTTATTAAAATCCCACGCAAAAAGTGTTTGAAGAATTATTATTCTTGATAAGTGTCTGTTTGCCATAAATAAAATTATTAAATATAAAAAGAAAAGCACAATAAAACTATGCTTTCTTTTTTGTTTTTTTCTTGTCTAAAGAGGTTTTGATTTTTATTATTTCTTTACCCTTATAATATCCGCAGTTTTTACAAACTGTGTGGGGTTTTATCATTGTCTTACATTTTGGACAAGATACTAAATTAATTTTTTTAAGCGCATGGTGTGATCTTCTTCTTCTTGTTTCAGATGATGGTCTTCTTTTTGCTGGTACTGGCATAATATAATATATTAATTGTTAGTTGATTAATTGGTTTATAAAGTTAAAATAAAAAATGCTATTTGCTCTTTTGTATAGTATTTTAGCTGATTTTATATGAAATGTCAAAGTTGAAGGAGTATATATATTGACAAAATATTCAATTTATGATAATTGTTGTTATTAACAAATATGTGAGGGGACTGGAGGGGGTTTAAAAGATCTCTTTCAAATATTAATCCCCCTATAAGGGGTTTTTATTTGACAATTTTATATAAAGTTGTAAGCTTTTTTTATAAAATATGAAAAAACATAGGGAGGAATTATGTTTGCAAGGGAACGAGTCAGGGAATTTCTTGACGCTTTTGGTGTGGAAGTTGATGATTGTATTCTTCAACTTATGGAATTATTAGAAGTCCAAGACAAAGAAACAATTGCTTTTATGGAAAAGCGAGCTTCTCTTATGGCGATATCTCCAATTGATGGAAGATATGCAGACAAAACAAAAGAATTTAGAGAAACATTTTCTGAGTTTGGGCTTTTTAGGTTTAGAGTATTTGTAGAAATCAAATGGCTAGAATTCCTTCTCTTAGAAACAAAACTTATTGATTATTCTAACGAAGAAATTAGATTGATTCTTCTTATACCTGAACAATTTAACATCGAATCTGCAATACGCATAAAAGAAATTGAAAAGATTACAAATCATGACGTTAATGCCGTTGTTGAATACATTAAAGAATGTCTTGTAGATATTGGCCTTAGAAAATTTTCAGGATATGTGCATCTATTTTTAACATCCGAAGATGTAAATAATGCTGCATATTCTCTTATGCTCAAAGAAGCCAATAAAATTTTTGGTCTTAAATTTTGTAAGTTTTTAGAATCTCTAGATAAAAAGGTTGAAAATTGGAAGAATATTGTTATGCTTGGTCATACACATGGCCAACCAGCAACTCCCACAACTATGGGAAAGGAATTATTGGTTTTTAGTAGGCTATTCGTGTCAGAATTTTTAAAGGTTCAAGAATGGAAAGCTTTTGTGAAATGGAGTGGAGCAACTGGAACTTTTGCAGCACATCATTTCGTAATGCCAGAAGTTAACTGGCCAACAAAGTGTGAACATTTCGTTAGGGGCTATTTGCGTATGGATTATATATCTATTTCTACACAGATAAATCCACATCACGATATTGCGGAGTTGCTTCAGATGATTATTCGTATAGCGGGAACTATTGTTGATATGTCTTCAGATATGTGGATATATATTTCCAAAAAATATCTAAAACAGAAGCCGAAAGAAGGAGAGGTGGGATCATCTACCATGCCCCATAAGGTAAATCCCATAGACTGGGAAAATGCTCGTGGAAATGCAAAAATAGCCATCGGTCTTTGTGAGTGTTTATCTAGAGAACTTTTGGTTTCTACAATGCAAAGGGATCTGAGCGATTCAACAATTCAGAGGTGCCTAGGAACAATTTTTTCTCATATGATAATAGCCACAGAAAGTTGTATAAAAGGAATTGGAAAAATCGAAATTAATCAAAATGAGATTAATAAAGATCTTAGAGACAATCCTGAGGTGATAACTGAGGGCATTCAAGTTTTTCTTAGGGTTTTAGGAATCCCGGATGCCTATAATAAACTTAAAGAGCTTTCTCGTGGAAAAAAATTGACTAAAAAAATTCTCAAAGAATTTGTTGATGCGCTGGATATTCCTCAAAAAGATAAAAGAAAAATTCTTAGTCTAACGCCAGCAAAGTATGTTGGTTTATGTTTAGATATAATTAATCGAGAATTAAATTAGTTATTTATAATTAAAAAAACTGCGGAAATTTCCGCAGTTTATTTTTTAAAAAACATTGATAATGCTTTGTGTAGATATGATATGGTTTTTTGTGGGTCAAGAGAGTCTGATTCGTTCATTAGTTTACCCTCGGCATCAATACATGCATCTGGAAAAAGTCTTATAATTGGTTTAATTATATGAAGATTTTTCGCATGAAGGCCGCCAGCAAAAACAATCTTTAGGCTTGTTTTTTTTGATATTTCTTCCCCATATTCAATGAGTTTTTGAGCATGCATTTCAGTACCAGAACCCATGCTCATATCTAAAATCACATAATCTGCAAGATAATCATATTCAATAAGTTTTTTGGACATTTGTTGGGGTGTATAATTTTCAAAATCATCTCTTTCCATCTGTACTACAATTTTTTTGTTGGGGAATCTTTTTTTGAATTCTGATAATAGATTTAGATCTGGCCATTTCATGTTGAGTTGAAATCCATGAAGATTTTCCCCAGCAATGTAAATAAGTTGTGTTAGATGTTCAAGCAATTTTTCTTTCTCATAGGTATTAAAGTGTATTATATTTAATACTCTATTGTCCTTTAGAAAAATTTCTGGTATAGAATTTGTATTTGCATATCTACTTCTAATGTGTATGCCACGCATGGTAATATTGTTAACTAAAACACCCACCATAAGTTTGTGTGTGTGCCCAGGTATTATTTCCATGAGTAGGCGTCTAATCTGTTCTTTGCGCGTAAAGCCTGTAATTCCTATATAACTAGGATTATTATTTTTCATGATTTCCTCCCATGATTTTTCTATATTAGCTATATTATTAAATGATTTGTTTTTTGTCAATTTAAAAAACTCGTATAAATACGAGTTTTTATTTTAATTTTTCTAATAAATCATAGGCGGATTTCAGTTTTTTCTTTTCATTATCAATTATGTGTTCTGGTGCTCTTTGTGTAAAATTTTTATTGTTTAGTTTTTCTTCTATTAGATTAATATATGCAATTGTTTCCCTGATTTGTTTTTGTTTGTCAGCTTCATTAATTGTTATTTCAATATATATATCAACATCAGGAATATGAATTACGTCTTTATATTTTTCGTCTGTTAATTTAACTTTTGCAAGAGACTCTATGGTGTTAATTTGATTAACCACCAATTCAAAATATTTTTCGGATTCTATGTGACAGTGTACTATTGTTTTTAAATCAATCTTGTTTTCATTTTTTAAATTTCTTATCGCAATAATTATTTCTTGTAGTTTTCCAAACTCAACTAAAACATTTTTATTTATTTTATTTGATTTTGGCCAGGATGAAATCATGAGTAATTTGGAATCAATATTTTGCCAAATCGTTTCTGTAATAAAAGGAATAAATGGATGCCATAATTTTAGAAGTGTTTGTAAAATGTATAGTAATATTTGTTCTTTTCCCTTTTCAATCTTTGCAATTTCTATGTACCAATCAGCAAAATCAGTCCAAGTAAAATCATATAAAGCCTCGCTCGCAAGTGAAAAATTATGATCATTTAGGTCTTTTGTGGTACTCTCTATTAAAGTGTTTAATTTTCTCAAAATCCATTCATCTGCTAACGTAATTGGTTTTGGTTGTTTTTCTATTAATTTTACATTATCAGATGACATTAAAATATATCTTGATATGTTCCATAGTTTATTTATGAAATTTCTTGCACCCAATACTTTTTCTTCGTAGAATTTAGCATCATTCCCCGGAGCAATTCCCTTTATTAAGCTAAGTCTTAGCGCATCAGTTCCATAATTTTTAATTATTTCAATTGGATCCAAACTATTTCCAAGTGATTTTGAAAATTTCTTTCCCTCTTTTGAACGAAGCATTCCATGAATATAAACCTCCTCAAATGGAATATCATCAATTACATAAGTTGTCATAAGAATCATTCTTGCCATCCAAAAAAATAGTATTTCATAACCCATTTGCATCCATTGTGTTGGGTGAAATTTTTTAAAATCTTTTGTGTTGTCTGGCCAACCAAGCGTTGAAAAAGTCCACGCACCAGAAGAAAACCACGTATCTAATGTGTCTGGATCTTGAGACCAGTCATTTCCAGGAGAAACTAATGCAACCTGTATTTTTTCATCTTTATACCAAACGGGAATTCTGTGTCCCCACCAAATTTGTCTAGATATGCACCAATCACGTAAATTATCAATCCACTGCATGTATGAGTTTAAAAATCTGTCAGGAGTAATTTTAATTTTTTTATTCTTTTTTCCATTGTGACCAACTGTAAAAACATCTTTCATTAATTGTTTTAGAGATTTATTTTTTTTTGGAATTATTTTGTTTACATCAATAAACCATTGTCTCATTGGTATTACTTCAATAACATCATTAAATCTATCAGATTTACCAACGCTATGAACTGATTCTTCTTGTTTTATGATTAAATTATTTTCTTTTAACCAATTTACAAATTTTTCTCTTGCCTCTGATACCGTTAACCCTTCATAATTTTTTCCTGCATTTTCTGTCATTTTTCCATCAGGACCTATAACAGGAATAATTCCTATTTCTTTATTTTTTTGATACATTTCAAAATCAACCATACTATGAGCCGGAGTTACACCAACTGCGCCCGTTCCATAATTTATATCAGCGTTTTCATCTGCAATTATTGTAATTGTCAGAGGATTTAGCGCTCCGACATCAACTGTAAATTTTTGGTCTATATATTTATTATATCTATCATCTTTTGGATTTACTGCAACAGCACAATCACCCAATTTTGTTTCTGGTCTAGTTGTTGCAATTGGAATTGGAAAGTCATGAGAATACTTAAAAGTATAAATTGTAACTGGTTCTTCTTCATAAACAAGTTCATCGTCAGAACAAGTTGATTGTCCGCGTACGGTCCAGTTAACAGTTCTATATCCTCTATAAATTAATCCATCATCATACATCTTTTTAAAAAGTGTATTTACGGCAAGAGATCTTTTTTCATCAAATGTATAGGCAAATCTAGACCAATCACAACTTGTTCCCATTTTTCTGATTTGATTTAAGATCGTTGATTTAGAATTTTCAGAGTATTCTCTAATTTTTTCAAGTAATTTTTCGCGACCCAACTCCTCCCGAGGATTTTTAATTCCATTTTTTTGTAATTCTTTTTCGACTCTTGCTTGAGTTGCAACCGCTGCGTGGTCAGCTCCAGGAAGGAGAAGTGCTTTATAACCACACATTCTTCTAAATCTTATTTCAGTATCTAATATTGAGTTTTCGAGTGCGTGGCCTAAATGTAATATTCCAGTTACATTTGGTGGTGGCATTAATATGCAATATGGTTTTTTGGCGTGCTTTAAATTATCCGGATTGAAAAATCCTGACTCTTCCCAGGTTTTGTATATTTGGTCTTCAAATTTTTTGGCTTCGTAGGTTTTATCAAGTTCTATTTTCATTGTTTTTCTTTTATATAAAATTTTCATTATTGTCCTTTATACTGTCATCCTGAACTTGATTCAGGATCTTAATGAGAAAATCATATACGCGGAGATTCTGAAACAAGTTCAGAATGACAGGGAGAAGAAAATTTTATAACTCAATTATACGTTCATTTTCATTATTACCTAACTTAAAGTTTACATAAATTGTGTCTTTTGGTAAATAGTCAGATATTTTATCAGCCCACTCTATTATTATAAGATTTTTGTCATCGTTTATATAATCCATGAGCCCTATATCAAGCAGAGCATCATAAGTTTCTAATCTATAACAATCAATGTGAACAATATTTTTTATCTTTGAATTATTTTTTAAAGGTTCGTAAATTTTCATTACTACAAAAGTTGGGCTTGTAATATTTTTTATTCCAAAATAATTTCCAATTCCTTTGGTAATTGCTGTTTTTCCACTTCCCAATTCTCCATTTAATCCAATTACATGAAATTTAAAATTCTGAGCTAATTTTTCGCCAAGCTCCAAGGTTTCATCTAATGATTTTGTGATTTGGACCTGCGAGGTTGCCAACCTTCGAGGTTGATTTTCATGTTTCATAGAATAAAGCATAGCAAAAATGAGGATTTTGAGCAATCAACCTGCGAGGTTGCCAACCTTCGAGGTTGATTTAAATGAAACATTGACAAATAATAAGTATTATGATAGGATAATCAATCAAAATCCTAAGTAAATTAGGTAAATAATAATGGAGGAAAACATGAGTACAAAAGTAGATCCCATAAAAGATCCTTTGACTATGGAAAATTTTTGTCCTAAGTACGAGGACGCTCTCACGGTGGAACTTTTAAAAAGCGCACAAGATCTTAAGCCAGGATATTCTTGTGCTGTGGGTATTGTATACGGTACATTGGTTGATAAATTTACAAGAAACCCCGAGCTTATCAAGCAATTAAAAAAATCGGGGTTGGTTTAACAATCATGATTATTCCCGGCTTGCCCCAGCGGAGATATAAGACGCTGGATTTCCAATACTGGGAATATCACGATCCCTACTGTCTAGTTTTGTCAAAAAAGAAGTAGTCAGAATCTATTTAATAGGCGGAATAAATCCCGCCTTTTGTTTGACAAAAACTACTTTTATTAGTAATTTGGTTATAATAAAATCAAATTATCCAAGGAGGATAAAATGACTCTTTTTAAAAAAGTGTATTTAATGGGTAGAGGAAGATGGGGATTGTTTTTCCTGTGTGTTTCTTTTGTGTTTATGCCATCTATTGCTATGCTAGGATTAGTTGTATATGCATTTATAACAAAAAAATCATCGGCGAGTTAATCCCGCCTTTTTTGTTTGACAAATACATATTTTCGTAATAAGGTTTATGAAAATAACATATCCAGGGAGGAGAAAATGAAAAAAAGTGTAGCACTTACATTTTTAGCAATATTTTTTATTTGTATTATTATAACAGTTTATTGGTGTATCTATTATTTACAGCACGGATTCGTTTTAGAAACAAAGGTTTTATTTTTTAAAATTTCTATGTCTAGATTGTGGGATCTATTGTTTGTTCCATTTTTTATAGTGATGTTAATAAAACTTTTTGGTTATGAAGAAAATAACATAGAGCCTTCCTGTCCTTCAGAAATGTGCTTTGCTCTTGGAGATGGGTTTTTTGTGGTGTTGGGATTTTTTTCATTTATACTATATGGAGGAATAAATGCTTTAATTGTGAGCACTATTGTATTTGCGAGCTTTTATATTATTGGTTTAATCTTCAAATTTTTAGATGATATTTTAGCTGATTTTTTTGAGTTTTAATTATTTAAAATAAACGCTAGATTGATTTCTAGCGTTTTTTATTTTAAAGTAGATCTCTCGCTCGTCCCGCTAAACGGGACTTCGCTCGAGATGACTAGCGTCACAATTTTAAATTTGGATGTGCTATTATTCCAAAGTTATTTTTTTTCTTTTTATTTTTATTAAAATATCCCGCTATTGCAATCATTGCAGCATTATCTCCAGTGTGTTTTATCTCAGGAAAATAAGTTTTTACGCCTAATTTTTGAGAGTCATTTGAAATCCTATCTCTTATGGAGCTATTTGCGCTTACTCCACCGCCAAGAATTATATTTTTTACGCTATAATTTTTACAAGCTGTGATAATTTTTTTTGATAAAACATCACAAACAGCTGATTCGAATGCAAAACAATATTCTTTTTTGATTTCGTCAGTAATGGCTCTGGTTTCTTGTTTAAATTTATATAACACTGCGGTTTTAAGACCAGAAAATGAAAAATTATAATCTTTTGTATTTAACATTGGTCTAGGAAATTCAAAACTCGGTTTTCCTGTAAATTCATGTGACAATTTGTTTATTATTGGACCACCAGGATAACCAAGATTTAAAATTTTTGCAACTTTGTCATATGCTTCACCAACTGCGTCATCAACTGTTTCTCCGATTAATTTATATTTTCCATAATTTTTCATTAAAAATATTTGTGTGTGTCCCCCCGAGATTACAACTGCAAGAGCTGGAAATGTTTTTTTCTTGTCGAAAAGTTCATTATGAGTTAACCAATTACTATAAATATGTGCTTCAATGTGGTTTATTGGAATTAATGGCTTTTTATAAATATAAGAAAGTGTTTTTCCAAGTTCTAATCCTATCACAAGAGAGGTGATGAGTCCCGGACCATAAGTAGTAGCTATTAAATCAACATCGCGAGCAATATCAATGTTTAATTCTTTTAATAATGGAAAAAAATTCTCAGCATGATGACGTGCTGCGACTTCAGGGACAATACCACCAAATTGTTTGTGAATTTCTACTTGAGATGAAATAAGATTTTTTATAAGCTTAATTTCGTCCTTATTTATTTCAATCAGTGACAGCGCACTTTCATCACAAGAAGACTCAATGCCAAAAATTTTTAATTTTTTATTTATCATTTTCTATTGATTTATTATTCTTTAATTTTCAATTTATTTATTTTAATAATTCTTTTTCTATTTCCGGAACTATTTTTTGTAAATCATCTTTTATTATGAAATCATCATTTCCCGTATAAACAGGAGTGGATAAATTTATTGCTATAATTTTTCCATTTGGATTATTTGTTTTATACCAAGATAAAAACCCCCTGTCATCATAACTTAATCCAATGGTTATTACATAATCTATGTCTTTTAGCCAATCGGGATCAATATTATTTTTAAGCCAAAAAGTGTTTATATGATTTGCTCTGACACCAGTTTTTTCTTGAAGCAGATCACTATTTTCTGTAAAAATTTTACTATTTAATTTTTGCGCTATTTTAGAAAGTGATTTGTGTGCTTGCGTCGGTTTGCTATTTTCCATCGAATTTATAAATTCAACCCATTTTTGTATTGTGTTTTGAGGATTTTCTATTGAGTTTGTCAAAAATTCATCATTATTTTTTGATTGATTTATTCCTAAATTATTTTTTAGTGTTTCCATGTCATTTACTCCGCTAGCAATAGAAATTCCAGCGCCAGTATAAAACAATACTTTTTTATTTTCTAATAATTCTATTAATTTATTTGTGTTTATATTTTGTGGAGTTATAGAAATATTTTTTAATTCTTCTGGCGAGAATTCACTTGTAGCTAACTTTTTATAATTTAATGGTTCTTGTATGTGATAATCTTGATTTTGTGAGAATTCTTGATTAACATTTGATTTTTCCGGAAAGTTAAATGTATATATAATTTTTTGTTCCCCATTTATTGTTTTTATATCTTTTTTAAATTTAGTTTCGTGCTGTTTGATTTCTTCGGGAAGCTCATCGTATATTTCTATTTCAATATAGTAATTATCTTTTGTTTTTATAAGAGAATATTTTCTATTTTGTGCATTCCAAGAAGAATGAAGATCTGGAATTTCTAAATTTTCATTTTGCTCAATTATCTCTGGAGCACTTAACAATTTATTTTGTTCTGGAATTTGATCTATTATTTTTTCATGCATAATATTTTAATATTATTCACTAAATACCTCTGCTTGATATGTTGAAAATTTTGTATTTTTATCTTTATAACAATTCCAATCTAGTCCAGCTTTTTGACATAGTGAGCCAAAGAATTCATCAGTGCCTGTAACATTTTCCCAGACCTGTGGCAAATAAGTTGCGCCACTTCTTCCATTTTGCAAAACAACTCCATCAATATTCTGTCTTATATTTTCAAAACCCGTTTCTTCTGGAACTGTTAATATTGATATTTCTATTTTAACATCTTTTAGCTCATTTTCAGATAGAGGAGAAAACCTCGGATCATCAAATGAAGCTGATAATGCATTTAATTGAACTGCTTTGTACAATTTTTCAATTGGTTCTATGTATCCTATGCAACCCCTTAATTTTTCGTTTTCATTTAACGTTACAAAAACACCTCGTTTTTCTTTTAAATTATCTGGAATTTGGTTTTCGTCAATTGGCATTAGCTTCCCACTATTTTTAAAAGCATAATCAATTGTGTTTCTCGCTAAATTTAGTAAAAATTTTTTGTTATCTTCAGAATAATTTTCATTTTTATTTTCTTCGGTAAAAATTGCAGACATGTATCCAACAACTTGAGAATTGTCTCCTGTTATGTCCCCACTATCGCCGTATTTTATAAGTTCGCCCCTCCAATTATTTAATTTTGCAAGTTCAAATAATAATTTTATTCCAATTTCTCCGCAAGCTTCGCATTCATTATCAAATTTTAATGTCTTTATTGACTCAATACATTTTTGGTCTAATTTTTTTGCTTCAGTTTTTGTGTAATAATGTGATAAATCACTACTTATTACAACTAGAGTTTTATCATCAATAATCTCGTTTAAATTTTTTGCAGCACTTTTAATATTTTCGTCATTAACTTGACCAGTTAAAATTGGAATTAGTTTCCAATTGTTTTTTAAAATGTATTGCAAAAAAGGAATTTGAACCTCGATAGAGTGTTCTTCTTGTAGTGCGTTATCGTTAAAGCTGAATTCATCAAATTCTTCAATTTTGTTTATTGTATTTTTATCAAGCTCTATATTTCCAATCGGTGTTTGCCAGAAGTCAGTTCGCGATAGGGCAAAATCAGTCATGTATTCATGATGAGATGGACCAATTACAATAATGCGCTCAATGTTTTTATAATTTTCCATTTGCTTAAATGCGTCCATTGCAATTTGACCACTGTAAACATATCCAGCATGTGGAACAATTATGGCCTTAATATTTGAAATATTTTTATTTTCAGATGAACTAAAAAAATCACCAAGTATTTTTATTAGTTCATTGTTATTTTTAGGATAAAATTGACCGGACACAGCTGGAAGACGAGTAATATTTTCTTCCATATTTTTTTGTTCCTCATTGTGTTGAGGAAAATTAGTTTTATGATCTATATAAAAAATTATTCCAAGTATTATTAGAATTACAAAAATAATTATTATAATTCTATTTTTTTTCATCAATTGTTTTTGATTTTATATAATCAATAGCTTTTTTGTTTAATAGTGTATTTATTAGGTAATTTTTGTACGAATCTGATTCAATTTGTTTTTCTGCTTCTGGATTTCCATGATAGTGCATTTTTTCATGATCCATCGCTTCTTTTAATTCTTGATCGCTAACTTCAAATTTTTCGGTTTCAACAATTTTTCTTATAATAAGCGATGCTTGTAGTCTTTTTTTTGCTTGTGGTAAAAATTCATTTTCAATTTCTTCTATTTTTTTACCGATAGAATTTAAATAATGTTCAAACTCCATTCCACGAGACGTTATATCGTGTTTTAATTCTTCTGTCATTTTTTTAGCTTCTTCTTTTATTATATCATCATCAAATTCACCAATTTTTGAATTTTCTACAATTTTTTCGATGGCTTCTATTTCTAATTTTCTTTCTTCTTTTTCATTTGCTTCGGCTGTATAATTTTCCTTTAATTTTTCTTTTAATTCTTCTGTGTTTTTTAAGTTGAATTTTTTAGCAAATTCATCATTAAGTTCCGGAAGTGCAATTTTAGAAACTTTTTTCATTTTTATTTGAAATTCTGCTTCTTTATTTTCTAAATTTTTATTGTGATATTCTTTTGGAAAATTTAATTTAAAAGAAAATTCATCATCTTTTTTGTGTCCTATTAAATTATCCTCAAAACCAGGAATCATTTGATTTTTACCTATTACAAGGGGATAATTGATTTCGCTTCCGTGTTCAATAGCAACTCCATCAACTAGTGTTTTGAAATCAATTTCAACCTTGTCTCCTTTTTGCGATAATTCATCTGTCTCTGTTTCTTTTGCCCCTATTTCTCTCATGGTCTCAAGTGCTTCTGTAATTTTTTTCTCATCAATTTGTACTTTATTTTTTTTTACTTTAATTTCCTCAATATTGCATAATTCAATTTCGGGAAGAATGTTTATTGTAGCTGTAAAAATTATATTATTTCCAGGTGCTAATTTTTTAATATCAATTTTTGGCTGACTTATGGGTTCTAGTTTTTCTTTTATGATTGTATCAAAGTAAAAATGGGTTAAAATATCATCTAATGCATTTTCTAAAATAGCCAATTCACCAAATTTTTTTACAATAATATTATAAGGAGCTTTTCCTGGACGAAATCCATCAATTTTTGTATTTTTTGATAAATTTTCAGCACTACGTAAAACAAATTTTTCGTATTCAGATGGTTCTATTTCTATGGTTAATTCTATTTTGTTTTTTTCTAATATTTTTTTGTCAATTTTCATCAAATTTTACCTTTCTATTTGTAGGAAATTTTTATTTCACGTTTGTCATTCTGAACTTGTTTCAGAATCTCCGCGCAGGTGATTTTCTATTTAAGAACCCGAATAAATTTCAGGATGACAGAACGAATGATGATAAAAATTTCTCTTAATTAATATTTATCTAATTTAGCAGATAAATAATTAAAAATCAATCACTACTATATAGTATTTTTGACAAATCATTTGTATTATTTAAATTCAAAATTTGAAAATTGAAACTCATTCTTGTGGATAACTTTTAAAAAACGACAAACACACGATTTTTATTACTCTTTCTTAAACACAGCTGATTGTGGTATAATTATAAATACAAACACAATATATAGTATTTTTAAAATAAACATAAAAAACATGACAAAAACCAAAGAATCAAAGAAAAAGGTAGTTGCGCTTATAAAACAAGTAAAAAAAAGATCTGGTAAAATTGTTGCATTTAATAGAAAGAATATTTTTCAGGCCATTTTTAAGGCGGCCAAATCAGTTGGTGGTAGAGATACTAAAAGAGCAAATGAAATTACTGATGCAATTATAGAAGAATTAAATAGAAGATTTGGTTCAGATATTATTCCAGAAGTTGAACAAATACAAGACATGGTAGAAAAAGTTTTAATAGAGCGTGGACATGCAAAAACAGCAAAATCATATATTTTATACAGAGATTTGCACAATAGAATCAGAGATATTAAATCAATTATTGATGCAGATGAGTTAATTTCTAATTATATTGGAGAGCTAGATTGGCAGGTAAGAGAAAACGCAAATATGGCTTTTTCTTTGCAGGGTTTAAATGCTTATATTTCTTCAACCGTTCAAAAAAATTATTGGCTTAATAAAATTTATTCAAAGAGGGCTCGCGATGCTGAGAAATCAGGAGAACTTCATATTCATGATTTAGATTTATTGGCTGTTTATTGTTGTGGTTGGGATTTGAAAGATTTGCTTATGGTTGGTTTTAAGGGTGTTACTGGAAAGGTAGCAACAAAACCAGCGAAACACCTAAGAACAGCACTTGGTCAATCTGTTAATTTTTTCTATACATTACAGGGCGAAGCAAATGGAGCACAGGCATTTGCTAATTTTGATACCTACATGGCTCCATTTATAAGATACGACAAACTTGATTACAAACAGGTAAAGCAATGTATTCAAGAGTTTATGTTTAATATGAGTGTGCCAACAAGAGTAGGATTTCAAAATCCGTTTACAAATATAACTATGGATTTAACTGTTCCAAAGATTATGAAAGATGAACCTGTTATAATCGGCGGAGAATTAAGGAAAGAAACTTATGGGGATTTTCAGAAAGAAATGGATATATTTAATGAAGCATTTGCAGAGGTAATGATGGAAGGAGATGCAAATGGGCGTGTTTTTTCATTTCCAATACCAACATATAACATCACAAAAGATTTTGATTGGGACAATCCAAAATATAAAAAATTATGGGAAATGACTGCAAAATATGGTATTCCTTATTTTGCAAATTTTGTAAATTCTGATATGAGCCCTGATGACGCAAGAAGCATGTGTTGTAGATTGAGGCTTGATAATAGAGAACTCAGGCGTCGCGGTGGAGGACTTTTTGGATCAAATCCACTTACAGGAAGTATTGGCGTTGTAACAATCAATATGCCCCGCATTGGATATTTATCAAAAACTAAGAAAGAATTTTTTGATAGATTGGGAGAGTTGATGGATGTTGCAAAAGATACGCTAGAAACAAAAAGAAAGATATTGGAACAATTAACACAAAGAGGATTATATCCATATTCAAAATTTTATTTAAGGGATATTTATGAAAGATTTGGTGAATATTGGAAAAATCATTTTAATACAATTGGACTTTTAGGAATGAACGAAGCTCTTATAAATTTTATGAAAAAAGATATAGGAAGTGAAGAAGGAAAAAAATTTGCTCTTGAAATAATGAATTTTATGAGAGAAAAATTACAAAAATACCAAGAAGAAACAGGTGATATGTTTAATTTAGAAGCAACTCCAGGAGAGGGAACTAGTCACAGATTCGCACTTTTAGATAAAAAGAATTTTCCTGATATTATAGTCGCAAACGAAGAGGCATATAAAAATGGAGCTCCGGCATTTTATACAAATTCAACACATCTACCAGTAAATTATACTGATGATGTTTTTGCAATATTAGATAAACAAGATGATTTGCAGGCACTTTACACCGGAGGAACCGTGATACATTTGTTTATTGGTGAAAGAATTGACGATCCAGAAGTTTGTAAAAAATTAGTTAAAAAAGTAGCAAAAAATTATAAATTGCCATATTTTTCTATTACTCCTACATTTTCTGTTTGTCCAAAGCATGGTTATATTTCTGGTGAACATCGTTATTGTCCACTTTGTGATCAAGAAATTGGCTATCATGCAGCTGAATCGAGCGAGCACAAGACACTTTACTAATTTTTTATACTTTTACCAAAATTTTATAAAGAGTTATAATATAATTAAGAATTAATGAAAAGCATATGAATCAAGACAAAAACAAAAATTTAAATGAGACCCCAAAAAGACAGCAATGTGAGGTCTACTCTAGGGTTGTCGGATATCTAAGACCAGTTTCTCAGTGGAATGATGGAAAGCAAGCAGAATTTAACGAGAGAAAGTGTGCTAAAGTTTAGTAGTTTTTAATACCTCCTCCATTGTGATATTATAGTGGAGGAGGTTTTATTATCTAAAGTGATGATATGCAGGAAACAAATTTTCAAATCGCAGGATTACAAAAAACATCTTTAATTGATTATCCTAAAAAAATTTCAGCAATTCTTTTTACACAAGGTTGTAATTTTAGATGTCGTTATTGTCACAATCCAGAACTTATTCCATTTAATCAAGAAATGATTTTTAATATATCTGAAGAAGAAGTTTTAGATTTTTTAAAAAATAGAAAACATAAAATAGAAGCATTGTGTATAACTGGAGGAGAGCCACTGCTTCAAAGAGGACTAAAAGAATTCATACAAAAAGTTAAAAAAATGAAATACAAAGTAAAACTTGATACAAATGGAAGTAATTTTGAATTACTTAAAAATTTAATTGAAGAAAAGTTAGTTGATTATATAGCAATGGATTATAAAGCTCACGTTGGTATTTTTGAAAAAATTACTCAAGTGCCAAAATCTATGTTTAAAGAAATTACAAAAACCAAAGATTATCTTATAAATTCCAAATTAAAATATGAATTTAGAATAACAATTCTTCCAAGGTTTTTTAATAATGACGATATTTTAAAATTAGCCGAAGAATTAAAGGGTGCAAAATTAGTTTATTTACAAAATTTTCACGACAACGGAAAGCTTCTAGATGAATCGCTTGCTGGAGAATTGGGTTTTCCAATTGTAAAATTAAAGGAATATCAGAAAATAATGAAACAATATGTGAAGAAATGTGAAATTAGGAATTGATTTTTTTAATTCTATAAAACAAAAATTATTTTCTTCTGTCGTTTTAAATAATTTATAAACAAAAAAGCGCCCGTAATATAACAGACGCCATTTTTTTATATTTTTAGTATTAAAGTTTTGTCTAAAATTGTAAATGTTTTTCTAATTTTTTTTCTAATTCTTCTTTTGTCTCAGCTAAGGCATTGTCTCTTATTGAAATTTTTCGTGTCCAAGTACATATTTCACACAATAACTTTTTCTTTTTTATGGGAATTAATCTCCACAATAAAGCGCTTTCTTCAATAAAAAATAGGTAGTTTAGACTTGAAAAACCTGAGTATTTGTCTTTCCATCTTTTTTCTTTAAAATATACAGATTTTTTTATTTTTCTTTGTATGAAGATCCGCATATCTTCTAATGCTTGTAAAAAAGATTCTTCTTTATTCATTTTTCCTCCCACGAAATTATTTTTACTAATTTTTGTCAATTATAAATTTAATCATATTTGAATATTTTTGTCAATTATAAATTTATAACAAAAAAATCTCCCAGGAGGAGAGTTTTTTGATGGTCGAGTTTAGCTCGATGGAGCGGGTGAGCGGAATCGAACCGCCCTCTTCAGCTTGGAAGGCTGACATAATAGCCACTATACGACACCCGCATAAACTAACTATATTATTTAATCATATATTTTTTTTGTGGTCAAGTTTTCGCCCCTTATTATTTTAAATTATACATACAAGTGAGTGCCGCAGAAATAGCATCAGCTGTATCATCTTTTTTTGGTACAGATTTTAATTTAAGTATAATTTTTACCATTTCCTTCATTTGATTTTTATCAGCTTTTCCATAAGAAGTGATGGCTTGTTTTATTTGAAGAGGAGTAAATTCATAAATAGGTAATTTATTTTGACACAACGTAAGAATTATTACACCCCTAGCATGACCAACATCCATTGCAGTTTTGACATTTTTACAAAAATATAATTTTTCAACACCAACAAAATCGGGTTTATATTTTTTTATTAATTGAGTAAGTTCTTTGTGTATTGTATTTAATCTTTCTTTGAAGTCTGTCTTTGCGGGTGTTTCAATACAACCACAGCTTATTAGTTTTGGTTGTTTTTCATAAGTTATAAATCCATAGCCAATTGTTGCAAGTCCAGGGTCTATGCCCATTATTATTTTTGTTTTTTTATTCTGCATTAGAGTAATAATTATTCACATCATCGTTCTCTTCGAGCGCTTCAAATAATTTATCAAGTGTTTCTGTGTTCTCTACATTAACTTTTGTTTTTGGTATATATTCAAGTTCTGCATTATCAATATTTACAATATTTTTAATTTTTTCTTGAACTTTTTGTAGATCTTCCATTTGTGTTATTATTCTTATTTCATCATCAGAATTTTCTATATCAAGTGCGCCAGCATCTATAATTGATAATTCTTGATCATCATTTAAAGATGTATTTTTTGTATAAATAACTCCACGTCTATCAAACTGCCACATAACAGAATTACTTGCTCCGAGTGATCCACCGTGTTTTGATAATAAATGTTTTATATCAGCTGCGCTTCTATTTTTATTGTCGGTTACAGATTCTATTATAAGCGCAACTCCATTTGGTCCATATGCTTCGTATGTGATTTCCTCAAGCACATTTCCTTCACCAATTCCAGCACCACGAGCAATTGCTCTTTCTATGTTATCTTTGGGTACAGAAAAACTTTTTGCCTTGTCAATTGCCATTCGAAGTTTAAAATTCATATCAGGGTCTGCGCCATCGCGAGCCGCTATTTGAATAATTTTTGTAAGTTTTGTAAATGTTGATGATCTTTTGGAATCAACAAGTGCTTTTTTGTGTTTTGTTGTTGCCCATTTTGAGTGTCCTGACATAGTGTTGTGTTATTAAATGCAGTATTTCAACTTAGAAGTTAAATAACCATTTGATTGTTTAGATAAACATATTTTAGCAAGATAAATTTGCAGTGTAAAGCCATAAGCTATACAATATATATAATTATTATTAATTATCCTACGGTGTTTATGAATAATGAATTTGATTTATTTGCCAAAGACTACAGAAAAATTCATAATGAAAATCTTAAAATTTCAGGTGCTAATAGTAATTATTTTACTGAATATAAGATTTTGGAAGTAAAAAGAAGCGAGAAGGGTAAAAAAATAGAATCGATATTTGATTTTGGTTGTGGGGACGGAACGTCATTGGTTTATTTTAGGAAACATTTTCCATCCGCGGATTTATGTGGAGTAGACGTATCTCTTAAAAGTATCGAGGAGGCTAATAGTAAAAACATAAAAAATAGTAATATTTTTTTGATTAATAATGAAAATGATTTAAAAAATTTAATAGAGGATAATAAATTTGATATTATTTTTATATCCTGCGTTTTTCACCACATAGAGGATGAAAATATTTTAAACAATATATTAAAAGAATGTTTTAGAATTTTAAAAAATGATGGTGTTTTATATATTTTTGAGCATAATCCGTATAATCCAATGACAAGAAGAATTGTAAAAGATTGTATATTTGATAAAGGTATTAGACTTATAAATCCAAAGAAATTAAAAAAATTAGTTTTAAATAACCAATTTAAAAATTCATCTGTAAACTTTACATTGTTTTTTCCAAGATTTTCAATATTTAAACCATTTTTTATTTTTGAAAAATTTTTAATTAAATTGCCAATAGGAGGACAATACTATATAAAAGCAAAAAAATATGAATAAACTTGCAATAATTATTCCCTGCTATAACGAGGAAGAGTGTTTATTAGAGGTAGCTCAAGAAATTAAAAAAGTCCTTATTTCTTTACAAGAAAAATTAAAAATATCTCAAGATAGCTTTATTTATTTTGTTGATGATGGAAGCGAGGATAGAACCTGGGAAATTATATCTGAATTACATAAAAAAGACTCTAAAATGTTTAAGGGTTTAAAATTTTCTAGAAATTTTGGACATCAAAATGCTGTTCTTGCGGGATTATTTTATACAAAAGAAAAAGCAGATTTTTTTGTAAGTATTGATGCGGATCTACAGGATGATGTTATTGCAATAGAAAGTTTTTTAGATGCTTTCTATAATAACGGATCTGAAATTGTATACGGTGTAAGAAAAAAAAGAGAAACAGATACGTTTTTTAAAAAATTTACAGCAAAGTTTTTTTATAAATTAATGATATTTATGGGCGTAAAAATTGTTTATAATCATGCTGACTATAGGTTTGCAAGTAAAAGAGCAATAGAGAGTCTATTTTTATTTAATGAAGTTAATCTTTTTTTAAGAGGAATATTCCCACTTATAGGATTTAAGACAGAAACTGTTTTTTATGATAGAAAAGAAAGAAAGTTTGGGGAATCAAAATATAATCTCAGAAAAATGATTGGTTTTGCATGGGATGGAATCACGTCTTTTAGTGTTGCGCCATTAAGATTTTTTGTATTTTTGAGCTTTTTTATTCTCATATCATCACTAATTTTAGGAGTTTATTTTTTAATAAGATATTTTATTGGTGAAACCGTTACTGGATGGACTTCGCTTGCAATTTTGATATTGTTTTTAGGTTCGTTGCAATGTTTGGGTATAGGCATTTTGGGTGAATATATAGGAAAGATTTATAAAGAAACTAAAGCAAGACCAAGATTTATAAAAGATATAGAGCTATTTTAATAAATGAATATAAAAAATATGAAAAACAATGATGTTTTTAAAACATTTGAGAATAATTACAAACAATTTGAGCAAATTTTTGAAGAATTTGCTAAATCAAATCTAAAAAATAAATTTGGGCAAATCGATAAGATTCTTGTTTGTGGAATGGGTGGATCAACACTGGGACCACATTTTGTAAAGAATGCATTTTTAAATAAAATAAACGTTCCTATTATAATTTCAAATGAATATAATTTGCCAAATTGGGTTGATAAAAAAACCCTAATTGTAATTTCAAGTTTTTCGGGCGAAACAGAGGAGTCAATTAGTTGTTTCAGGGAAGCACAAAAGAAAAATTTAAAAACATTTATAGTTTGCACTGGCGGAAATCTATCAAAAGAAGATTCGCTAAAATTTGTTTATAATCCAAAATATAATTATGCTAAAAATCCTAGATTTGCAATTGGCTATTCGATAGCAATTTTTATTGTTTTGTTAAATAAATTGGGATTTTTGAAGTATAGTATAAAAGATATTATTCAACATATTAAAATATTTTCAAAAGGAAAGTTTCAATCAAAAAAAATAGCACAAAAAATTGTAAGTAAAATTCCAGTTATTATCGCATCCGAACATTTATTCGGAAATGCTCATATTTTTAATAATCAGATCAATGAAACGGGGAAGAATTTTGCGTCTTATTTTTCAATTCCTGAAATTTGTCATCATCAATTTGAGGGACTTGAATTTCCAAAAAATTTAAATAGTCAAATCATTTATATTTTAATAATTTCAAATCTATATCATAGAAGAAATCAGAAAAGATATGAAATAATGAAACAAATTTTAAATAAAAAGAAAATTAAATTTATAGAAATTAAAGCCATCGGAAATAATATTTTTGAAGAAGCAATGTATGTTTTGGGGATTTCTTCTTATGTATCTTTTTATTTAGCGAATTTTAATAGGGTTGATCCACAACCAAATCCATGGGTTGATTATCTAAAAGAAAATATGAAAGAATAGAAATGTGGAAAAAGATTAGCAATTTTTTAAATTTTTTTTGTGTAACTATTTTTTGTTTAATTGTCTTACTATTTTTTTATCTTGAAAATGTTATCCCAAGAACCGCTTTTGTTATTGGTAAATTTGAATATTTTTTGAGAGCAATAACAAGTTTTATTGTTTGTGTTTGTCCAGTTTTAATTTTGTTATCTTGTAGTAAATTTATTAAAAATAAGATTCTCACATATTTTATTTATGTATTTTTTTGTCTTTATTATTTGTTTTTATTTTTTCTTTTGTTTTATTTGATTATAACTGAAAATTTTTTTGACATAGATTTTTTTATAAATAATTTTAGAGAGGCTTTTTTTACTATTTCCTCTATTTTTAGTGGATTTAAGGTATTATCGATTGTACTTTTTTGCCTCATTTTTATTTTAAGTTTTTTTGTAACAATAAATTTTTTAATTTTAGGCTAAGAATTTCAAAGAGATTTTTAAGAAAAATAATTATTATATTCTCAATAATTTTTGCCTGCTCAACGTTTACGCAATTTTATTTTAGATATGAAAAAGGATTATTGCTAGATTTTATAAATACTTTCTTTGTTCATAGAGATCTAGTTTATAAGAGGTATTTTAATGACTATAGATCACTAGTCGACAAATATTTTAATTTTGATATAAATAAATTCAAATTTAAAAATGTTGAAAATTTACCAGATGTATATTTTATACACTTAGAAAGTGTTAACGGGTATTTAAAAGACAGATCAATTATCCCCAACTTCGATAGTTATTCTTATAAATACGGAGTGGGCTTTGATAATTTTTATAGTAACTCCACTCAAACATTATTGGCCCAAGAATCTATTTTGTGTGCTCTTCCACCCTCTTTAAATGGATATTTTAGATATAAATTTGATCCAAAAAAATTAATTTGTATTCCTAAAATTTTATCTAAAAATAATTATATAACTCTTTTTTTTAAAAGTCATAGTTTAGAATTTTCTCAAACAGGAGATTTTATGTCAGATATAGGATTTAGGGAGGTACACAACCAAGATATTATGAATTCACAAGATATTTTTTATAAATGGGGTTTTAGAGAAGATGTATTTTATAGAAGAGTCTATGAATATATTAACAAATATAGGGATCAAAAAAAATTTGTTTATATTGCTGTCTCAACTACAAATCATTATCCATTTATAGTACAAGATAAATCAGAAAATCTGCCAATAAAAAATGCCAATTTTATCTCAGATAGAATAAAAAATACAGTTTATATTCAAGATAAGTATCTTTTGAATATTTTAGAAGAGCTAAAAAAAGATAATAGAGAAAAATATGTTTTTCTTTTTAGTGATCATTCGTGGCCGCTCAATTTTCATGTTGGAAATATCTTAAATCAAAGTAGGGGATATAAAGAAAACTTTTATATTCCATTTGCATTTTTATATTTCGGAGAAATGGGGGAAAATTTAAAAATAGGAGACACTGTTTCTAATTCCCATAATCAAGTAGATTTTTTAAAAACCACATTAGATTTATTAAACATAGAAACAAATAATAATTATCTCGGAAATTCTTTTTATTGTGAATTATTTAAAAATTCCAAAGATTGCAAAATTAATAATTGTTCAATGTCTGTTCAACAGTATTCTGATAAATACATAACTTTTTTTCTTGAAAGTAAACACTACATTTATAATGTGAAAAAGAAACAAGCTTATTATTTTGATCTTTTTAGTGATCCACATGAAAAAAATCAAAAAAATATAACACAATCAGAATTTTTAGAATTTTATGAAAAATGTAAAAATTTAATCGGATATTGAAAATTTTTAAAATAAATTATATACTAGAAAAATAAAGTATATTTTATGATTTACGTAGTAATACCAACATATAACGAAAGAGAAAATATTTGTGATCTAGTGAAAAAGATATCTGATTTGGATATAGAAAATTTACATATTCTTGTTGTAGATGACAGTTCCCCAGATGGAACATATGAGGCATTGTTGGAAATTAAGGACAAGGTGCCACTTGAAATTATAAAGCGTCCCGGTAAAATGGGTCTTGGTAGTGCTTATATACATGGTTTTCAATATGCACTGTCACAAGGGGCTGATATGATAGTAGAGATGGACGCAGATTTTTCTCATAACCCACATAAAATTCCAGAATTAATTCAATGTATAAAAGATGGAAATGATTTATGTATAGGTTCTAGATGTGTAAATGGTGGGTGTACAATAGGCTGGAACACAAGAAGAAAAATATTTTCTAAGTCAGCGCAAACATTTTCTAGATTAATGCTCGGTTTAAAAACAAAAGACGTAACTGGGGGTTTCAGATGTTATCATAGAAGAATTTTTGATAAAGTTGATTTAAACAAAATAAAAAGTACCGGATATTCATTTCAAGAAGAAATGCTATTTTATATAGAAAAGTCAGGATTTAAAGTAAAGGAGATACCAATCTCATTTATAGACAGAGAGAAGGGAAAATCAAAATTACATTTAAGAGAGGCCATAGACCTATTAAAAAATGTTATAAGATTGAAATTTAGAAAATAATTTGATAAGTGGGTTTGTTTATAAATTCGTCATAGACGATTTTTTATTTTGTGAAGAATAATCTATACACATTTTTCCTCACCTTGATTCAAGATGAGGAATATGTGTATACGTTATTTATTAAGATCCAATCTCATATTCAGCTCCCGTTGCATCAGACATAGCACTGAATATAAATGCAGTTATTACATATGAGAAAAGAATAATTATTAGACCAACTATTCCAGCGCCTATCATCTTTTTGGCTGCCCCAATTTTTTCTTCGTTTCCACCACTTGTCATCCACTTAAATCCAGCAATTATAATAATAACAAGTGCGATAAATCCTAAAAATCCCAACACTATGTTTATTATACGTTCTGCTGTTGCCTCTACATCAGTATCATTTCCAAGTCCCGTGCCACCCGGAATATAGCCAATATTGTGCTGAATTAATTGTGCAGAGCTAATTAATGGCATACATATTATCATTGCCATTGCACCTAAACTGATTAGATTTTTTGTTAGTTTTGACATTTATTTGTTTCTCCTTTTTAACAAAATTTATTTATATTAATTAAAATTCTATATAAATTATACTATATTTTAAAAAAATAAAAAAGTTTTTAATATGTAAATGTCAAGCGTTTGTTTTTTAGATTTGACAATATGTTTTATAAATTGTACTATAAAATAATTTAAAATAAACATGGAGGAGAAAATGAAAATATACGCCTTATTTGTATCAATAGTGGTTTTATTTGTGTTTTTTGTTTCTGGTTGTTATATGGAAACGACTGCATATGGTAAAACTACCAGAACATCTTTAATCTCAAATCCATCCACTGGCCAGTTTAATTCTGCTACTGGTCGCAGGGTTTGGAGTGAAAAATTGATTTATGCTGCCTTTATTAACAACTCTAGTAATAGTTTCACAATCAAAATTGTTAACGTAAGACGCGGAACATGTTTTTTGGATGATATTATCTATCCAGGTAATTATGTTATAGAGTTAATTCCCTCTGGCGAGTATAGTGTTTATATTAAAAGAGGAGTGGATTATACTTATGATAATAATATAATTGTGTGGCGTGAGGGAAGTTTTGATGTTAATGGAAAAAAAGTTGATATTAAGATAGATTTAGAGAATTTGTGGCGTCAATGTGGTGGCGGTAGTGAATTTGGAGGTTATAAGTTTTAAGAAAATAAAGAGTGTTTCGTTGGAAACACTCTTTTATAATATGTGAATATAATTATTATATTGATATTTGTGTGGTTGGGTCTTTTAATGTTTGTAGAATAAAACTCATCACAAAACGTGTTATAATAAATGATAATAAAATTATAGCTAATCCAATTATAGAGCTTTTTATCATGGATTTTGATTTATTTATTATCTCTTCGTTTCCACCACTTGTCATCCATCTAAATCCGGATATTATAATTAATATTAAAAATATTATACCTAGGAAACCAAGGGCAATTTTTATATACCCTATTATTTTATTTTCAAGACTTACCTCACTTTTTATTCCAACCTCTGCTGCAAATTGATTGAGATTTGATGTCGGTTGGATTTGACCCGTTGTGGAATTCCCAAAATCATAAGCAATTGCCCTCAAATATGGATTAAGGATTGTTATGATTGCTAATGTAAAAAATATTTTTTTCATATTTAGTGAATTAATAAATCAAAAATAAAAATTGATATTGAATATGATAATAATATAATTGCAAGTCCAATCACAGAATTTTTTATTCTATTTTTTGCTTTAGAGATAATTTCTTCATTCCCGCCAGACATCATCCACTGAAAACCAGATATAATTGTAAGTATTAAAAATGCAATTCCTAAAAATCCCATTATTAGTCTTATTATGAACGCTATACGTGTCAATAATAAAACTTCATTTGTTTCTGCATAACCAGATGCTTCGCGTACGTCTTCTAATCTCCCACCAATTGTTCCAAAGGTTTCGTTCATAGCAAGTGAAATATTAGAAAATATAATAAATATTATAATTATTGATACTATGGATATTAAAATTTTTTTCATATTTTTAAATATTTGATTTCAGGTATTCTTAACCACCATACCCTAATTTATTTATAAATATAGATATAATAAAGTATGTAATTGCATAAGCTAGTAGCACTATTGCCAGCCCATAAATTGAATTTTTAATTCTTGTTTTTGCTTTAGAAATTGTTTCTTCATTTCCCCCGGCCATCATCCACTGTAATCCGGAAATTATTATTAATATTAAAAATAAAATTCCAACAAAAGATAAAATAACCTGTATTGTATTACCTATAATCATTTCTATGTTTGGGACTACATTATACCCATTGTTTTCTGCTACTGGATCTAAATTCCAGAGAAAACCACCCAGCCCCTTCCTAAATGAGCCATCCGGTTCATCAACATCAATATTAATGTCTGTTTGTGGGTGATGTGGGTCATTTCCCTCCTCCTGAGCAATAACAAAATTATTAGTGGGTGAGAAAATAAATATAAATAAAACTATGATTAGTGTATTGAAATATTTTTTCATTTTTAAAAAATTATTTATAAGTTGAGTTTTAAATTTTATATATCTGCTAGTATTATATAGTTATACAAGACCCATGTTATGGCGTAGGCAATCAAAATTATAGCTAGCCCATAAATTGAATTTTTAATTCTATTTTTTGCTTTAGAAATTGTTTCTTCATTTCCCCCAGCCATCATCCACTGTAATCCGGAAATTATTATTAATATTAAAAATATTATCCCCAGAAAAGAGAGCGCCATGTTTATTATTGGTATTATTGTGCCTGCTAGCCCTATAGATTGCGTATCGTATCCGAGGTTTTTAGCGGACCCATGAACATCTAGCATGGCCGTATCTATTGCATCAGAGTATGTAATCTTTACAAAATAAAAATTAAAAAATATAAAAATAATAAATAAAACAAAAATAATATTTTTTTTATTGAGAGATGGCATTTCGTGTTATTATAAATATATTGATTGTTATTATATATGCGCTGACTATTATTATGAGTCCTATTATAGAATTTTTAATTCTTGTTTTTGCTTTAGAAATTGTTTCTTCATTTCCCCCGGCCATGATCCATTGATATCCAGCAAATATAATATTTATAAATATTATAATTCCAAGAAATCCAAGAATATAGCCCATTATATCTGTTATCATTGCCATTGGTTCTATGGGTTGAAGTTTAGCCTCAGTAGCTGATTCTCTGAGTCCACCCACAATTGCCTCCTTACCACCCGGAGGAATACCTGCTGCCCTCGCCATATTTAAAAATTTAATACTCAATATGGTATTTATAAATAAAAAATTAAAAATTTTAGATAAGATTTTTTTCATATTAATTTATACACATTTTTCCCCACCTTGATTCAAGATGAGGAATGTGTGTATAAATTATTTATTCAGATCCAACGCTATACTCAGCTCCTGTTGCTGAAGACATTGCGTTGAATATAAATGCAGTTATAACATATGCGAAAAGAACAATTATTACACCGACTACTCCTGCACCCATCATTTTTTTAGCTGCTCCAACTTTTTCTTCATTTCCGCCACTTGTCATCCATTTAAATCCAGCAATTATAACAATAACAAGTGCGACAAATCCTAAAAATCCCAATACTAGATTTATTATATTTTGTGCTGTTGATTCTACATCAGTGTTAGTACCTAGGCCTGTTTCTGGAATATAACCAACGGAATGATTTTCCAGCTGAGCAGAACTAATTAATGGCAAACATACTATCATTGCCATTGCACCTAAACTGATTAGGTTTTTTGTTAGTTTTGACATTTGTTTTTCTCCTATCTGTTTTTAAAAACAGAATTTATTTATATTAATAAAATTATATATACATTATACTATTTTTTTTATAAATAGACAATGAATAGTTTTGTTATTGTGGCATTATGCTTATTACAAAGTTAAGTATTCCATAACTTGCAAAAACTATAACA
>DAORGW010000003.1:48208-56261 GCA_035356975.1 bacterium
TAAAGATAGAGAACCAACTATACCTAATAAAGTAAAAATAATTGTTCCAATTAATTCTGGTATTGTTTTTCCTTGAAGTGGATCATCGTATTTAATTTCATCTGTTGCATATAGTTTGGTTATTAGCAAAAATAAAAATAGGAATACATTAATAATAAGAAATGACTTTTTTATTTTTATTTTTTTATTTTCCATATTATATAAATTTATTAAATAAAATTTTCAAATCGATTTTTTATTTAGGCACTAGTTCACTACCTATTTGTTCTAATCCCAAAGCGCTTTGAACGAGCCTTACTATAACAAAAGAACATATTGCTATTGCAAGTCCTATTATTGAATTTAACATCATTGATTTTGCACTAGATATTTTTTCTGAATTACCCTGTGATATGATCATTTGTGTGCCAGCAACAATAAAAAATAAAAGAGCTATTCCCGCTATAATACCCAGTAATAAATTTGCAGCGTTCATTGCTACTTTTGTTAAATCAGTTGTTGAGCACTTACCATCGTTTTTGCAACCATCGGTTACTCCGTTGAATATAAATACTCTTGCTTTTTTAGGTGGTTCCTGTGGTGCTGGTTCTTCTTCTACTACTACTTCTTCTACTTCTTCTACTTCTTCTACTACTTCTTCTACTACTTCTTGTGCTGGAGGTAAACAACATTTATGATAAACTCCACCAACATTCACACAAAAACCAGTTATACAATCTAAGCCTGTAAAAGTTGAAGTACATGAATGATCAGGAAAGATTCTAGAGCATGGACTAGAAATACAACACCGACTACGAGCCTTACAACTCCCTTGACCAGGACATTCAGACGCATTGAATGGATATTTTTTCTTTATTACAAGACATGTACCATTTTTTGTAACACCACCAACCTTAATTGTACAATTAGATCCCCCAAAAACAACATCTGGGTAAAAAAATATTGTACATATAATTAAAATGGTAAAAAATATTTTTTTCATAATTTTATTTAATTGTTTGATTTATTTTTGATTGATATGAATCTATTATAGCATTTATATCACGCTCTGTTCCAGCATTTTTAATTTTATCAGTTAATTCTTCTAAATATCTTTTAGCTAATTCAGGACTTTTACCATAATACCAAGATTTGGCACTCAATATTTGATTTACAAAAGGAGCGAGTATTATATTTTTACTTTGTTCTTTTATGAGATCTCTTAATGCTGTTGGTTTTTGAGATTTTTCCAAATACTCCTTCACATTTTCTTTTTTAGTTGCGAAGTCTATAAATCCCCAGGCAATATCTGAATTTTTTGTTTTATGTGATACTGTCATAACCCAATAATTTGCTATATTTGTTGGGTTGAGTGGAGAAATTTCACCATTTTGAGATATTTGATATTGTAATTGTGGAATTTGTGTAATTCCATAATTTATTTGATTTTGAGGAATTTGATCTTTGTGGTGTGGATATCCAAAGAAAAATGCTATTTGACCATTCTTAAAAGCTTCAAGTGAGTTTGATTGATCTTTATTCCATGAATAAATATCTTTTATTGGATTAGAAAAGTCATTATAAAAGTTTATTGCTGTAGTAATAATTTTTTTATTTGTTGAAATATCTATCGGGCTATTTGCTTTTGCAAAATTTGTATCCGCCTGCATTAAGAAAAGAGCTATTATGTCAGAGGCATTTGAAACATTATTTATTGTTCCAAGAGCCGTTCCCGATTGTTTAAAAGATCCATCTTTATTTATTTTAGTTATTTTTTTAACTTGATCTACAAAATCATCAGAGTTTTTATCGTCAGCCCATACTATAGGTGGATTGGGAATACCAGCAGCATTTAAATAATTTTTATTGTAAAACATTGCAAGAGTTTCAAGACTTAATGGAAGTCCATAGATTTTATTATCAATGTATACGTCATTCGCCACAACACTTGCGAATTTTAAATCTAAATCATTTTTTGATGTAAGGTTAACTGTTTTTATAGAATCAATAATGTCTGTTTTTTTCAATGAACCAATTCCGGTGACTTTTATTTCTCTGTGTGGAAGCCTTACAAAATCAGGCATAGGATTTATTCTTCCCTTTTCTTTGTATTGGCGTATTGAGCTATTTGGTAAAAAATAAATATCAGGACCCATATCGTCAGCCCAGGCATTTAATAATTGATCTTCGTATTCTTCTGCTGTAAATTTTTTATACTCAAATGTGACCGTGGGATATATTTTGTTAAATTTATTGAAGAGAATTTCTAATGCATCTCTTTCTTCATAAACACCCCAGACAGCGAGTTTTATGGGTTTGTTTACAATTTTTTTTGCCGTGCATTGAAATCCAGACGTTATTATAAAAGTAAGTATTAAAAATAGTATTATTTTTTTTGTTCTCATAATTTTTTATTTATTTTAAAATTTGTTTTAGATATTTTTTAAAATCATATTTTAAATCATTTCTGTCGAGTGCGTATTCAACTGTTGCTTGTAAAAAATTTAGAGGATCACCGGTTGTTAACCACTTTCCATTTTCAGTTTGTTTCGCATAAGCTAGTCCACCATTTTTTATATAATTATCTATTGCATCAGCAATCCAAAGTTCATTGTTTTTTCCAAGAGTTTGTTTTTTTAGAATTTTTATTATTTCAGAATTTAAGATATATCTTCCGAAAATTGCTAAATCAGAGGGAGCTTCTTCAACGGAGGGTTTTTCTATAATTTTTTCTATTTGATTCTTTGTGCCCTTTTTGATACCAACTATTCCATATTTAGAAATGTCTTTTTTTGCAACTTTTTGAACACCCATTATAACTCCTGGATTTTTTTCATATTCTTCCAATAATTGTTTTGTAAAAGATTTTTTTGATTTTACTAAATCATCACCAAAAGCATAAATAAATGGTTCATTTCCCACTACTGATTCAGCACATAAAACTGGAGTTCCGTTTCCGTATGGTCCTTTTTGTCTTATATAGATGTAATTTGCTAAATTTGCAACACGTTTTATTTGTTCTAAATAATCTAGTTTTTTTGCTTTTAATAATTGTTGCTCTAGTTCTGTGTTTATATCAAAGTGATCTTCTAGAGGTTTTTTGGCGTTAGTTGTTATCATTATTATATCTTTTATTCCTGTATCTACAAGTTCTTCTACTATATATTGAACAATTGGTTTATCAACTATTGGTAACATTTCTTTGGGTATTGTTTTTGTTGCTGGTAGAAACCTTGTACCTGAGCCAGCCACGGCAATAACTGCTTTTGTAATTTTTTGCATATAAAGATATTTAATTTATAACTAAGTTTATTATACTATACTTTTGTTTTTATTTTAAATAGTTTATGTGTGGAATTCTTTTTATTTATCTGCTATTCTAATTATTATGAGAAAGAAATTTATATGTGATGAAAATAAAGTGCGACTTGATCAATTTTTGACAAACAATTTGCCAAAATTTTCGCGTTCAAAAATTCAGAAAATTATTGAAGCTGGTTTTGTTTCTGTAAATAAGCAAATTATTAAATTAAAGCATTTTTCTGTATTAAAGAATGATGAAATTGTATTAGATTATAAAGAAGACAAAACAATAAAAATTCCAGATGAAATTAAAAATATAAAAATTATTGAAGAAACTGCGGATTATTTAGTGATAGAGAAACCAGCTGGAATTCTAACACACCAGGTAGAGGGCAAATACGAATATTCACTTTTAGATTGGATTTTGGAAAGATATCCAAAAATAAAAAAAGTTGGAGATAACGATAAATTACGTTCAGGAATAATTCACAGACTAGACAAAAAAGTTTCAGGCATTTTAGTTGTTTGTAAAAATCAAAAAATGTTTGATTGTTTAAAAAAACAATTCAAAGAAAGAACAGTTTGTAAAAAATATTATGCATTGGTACACGGAGTTATAAAAGATGATTATGGTGAAATTGATTTTCCAATTTCAAGATCAAAGAATTCCGGAAAAATGGTTTCAAGACCACATAATTTAGAAGGAAAACAAGCTCTAACATTATATAATGTGATAAAAAGATATGGTGCTTATACATTTTTAGATATAGAAATAAAAACAGGAAGAAATCATCAAATAAGAACTCACATGCAATCAATTGGATATCCAGTTGTTGGTGATGAACTGTATAAAATTAGAAATATAAAAGACAAATTTAATTTAAATAGAATTTTTTTACATTCATATCATCTAGAATTTGATGATTTAAGTGGGGAGAGAAAAATTTTTGAAATTCCTCTTCCAAATGAATTAAAAAAAATTATTAATAATTTAAAATAATATGAAGAAAAAATGTTTTTTAATTTCTGGAGTATCCGGAGTCGGTAAAACAAGTATTGCTTATGAGATTGTTAAAAGAGACGCTAGAATTGAAAAGGTAATAACTTCAACAACCAGAAATATAAGATCAAACGAAAAAGATGGTATAGATTATTCTTTTTATACAAAAGAAGAATTTGAAGAAATGGTAAATAGAGGAGATTTTTTTGAACACGTAGAGGTCTATGGAAATCTATATGGTTCAGAAAAAAAAGAAGTTGATAGAATTTTTAATTCTGGGCATATTCCACTTTTTGTGTGCGATGTACAAGGTATAATAAATTTATCAAAAAATATTGAAAATTTAGTGAAAATTTTTATAGTTCCAGATTCAATAGATAATTTAAGAAAAAGAATCGAAGATAGGGACGGTTACTCTTCTGATGATACAGAAAAAAGATTGTCTTATGTAAAGGAAGAAATGAAAATGGCAGATATTTGTGATTATGAGGTTGTAAACGAACAAGGACAATTAGAAAAAGCAGTAAATGAGGTTTTGAACATAATAAATAAAGAATTGACAAATTAGTATATATAAAATAATATACTTTGTTTGCACTCGTAGCTCAACTGAATAGAGCGCCTGGCTTCGGACCAGGAGGTTGTGGGTTTGAGTCCTACCGGGTGCACCAAAATAATTGATTTTTTAAATAATTGTGATAGTATTTACTATACTATGCGCTGTTAGCTCAGTTGGTAGAGCAGTTGCCTCTTAAGCAAACGGTCGCAGGTTCGAATCCTGCACAGCGTACCACTCAGAATGAATAGGGTCAGAAACCCTATTTTTGTTTTTATTCGTTTTTTATCGAATAAAAAATTTTTAAAATTTTCTCAATTTCATTTTTTTTAATTTCTGGTAGGAGATCTTCAATTTTTAAATTAATCCAGGTCTTTGCGTCTTTGTATAATTCTTCTCCAGCTTTTGTGAGTTTTGTGTATTTTGCTCTTGCATCAGTGGTGTCTTCCATTTTTTGTAATATGTGAAGTTTTTCAAGTGGTAAAATCATTCTTGTAATGCCCGATGCAGTTAGTCCCATAAGTTCAGCCAATTCAATTCTTTTTAATTTTTTTTCTTTTGAAGATTGAATGAGGTAGAGTATAACAAAATCACTAAAACTCAAACCATGACTTATTAATTTTCTAGAGATTATTGCATTTACCTTTGTTAGCTGTATTAATAATTCTAATTTTTTTGTCATATTTTTGCTTATTATATTAATAGTTGATATATCAAGTATATATTATAATAATTGACATGTCAAGTATTTTAAAAATAAAAAATTCACCTATTATATGTGGTGAATTTTTTATTTGAAATTTTTTAATAAATCTCTCTATCTAATATAGCTTAATGGATTTCTAAATCCACCAGATCTTACTTCGAAATGTAGATGTGGTCCAGTAGATCTACCAGTTGATCCCATTGCCATAATTGTTTGTCCGCGAGTTACTTTTTGTCCAGACACAACATATAGTTTAGAAGCGTGACCATATAATGTTCTTATACCGTTTCCGTGATTTATAATTATATAATAACCATATCCACCCCTATTCCATCCAGCTGTTTCAACAACGCCATCTTCAGCAGCATAAATAGGTGTACCAACTGGTCCGGCAATATCAAGTCCCGAATGTCTCCATGAATAATATTGAGAGATTCTTCTTGCAGAAGTTGGCCATAATAATTTTGTTCCGGTGTTTATAACATCTGCCTTTCCTGTAATATTTGTATTGATAACCCCAGTTTGTCTTGCAACTTGAGTTGCTGTAGCTTTTGGTTTGATTCCATCTGGAATAATTATTTCTTGGCCAATTTTTATATCAGAGACAGAGGCAAGTCTATTGAATTCTATAATTTTATCAACATCTGACTGATATTTTTTAGCAATTGCAGATAAATTATCACCTCGAACAATTTTATGAGTTAGTCCTGTTGTGGGTAATATTTTTAAAGTCATTCCGGGTCTTATTAAACTCGTGTAGGATAAATTATTACTCCATAAAATTGTTTGTGAGCTGATATTAAATTTTTGAGCAATTGTACTTATTGTATCTCCTTGTTCAACTACATAATCAATGATTTTGTCTCTTGGCAGAGATTTTAATGATTTTGTTGAAAGTTGATTTCCCATTAACGAAGAATTCATTTCAATTGCTATAATTTGATTTTGATTGCCTTGGTGCTCTTCTGTGTTTGATTCATGAATTCCTGATTCAAGAGTACCGGTCTGAGAATTTATATTAAAATCTACGCGATTAATTTTTCCAGTGTCTATTATTGTTTCTTGTGAGGTTGAATAATAATCATTTTCAGATGGAATTATTTTTGAAACTAAAGATTTTTTACTTAATTCTTCTGCGTCTGGAATTTTACCAAATAGGTTATTTGTTAAAACAAACACACCAAATATTACAAGTATTAAATATGGAAGTAAAATGATTTTATTTTTTTGTTCTTCAAATAATTCAACTTGATTAGTTTTTAATTTTTGAGTTCTTATTTTGAAAAACAAATGATATATTTTTAATATAATTGGTTTTAAGATTTTTTTTATAGGAATGAAAAATATTTTTAAAAAGTGTGATAAAAATTTAAAAATCCAAATAATTAAATATCTGGTGTTTTCGAATATATAAACAATTGCAATGAATATATATTTTGTTGTTTTTATAAGCAATTTTTTTGAATTCAAATTGGGCATATTTTGGTAATATTTATAGTAAAATATATTAAACTTTATGTCAAAGACAAAAGTTGAGTTTTTGAAAAATAGGTGATAATATAAGAAAGTAAATTAATTATCAAAAATACCTAAAACTATGGAATTTTCTTATAAACATTTAGAAATTGAGAAAAAATGGCAGGATAAATGGGAGGAGTCCGGTGTTTTTAAATTAGATAAAAAACAAGCCAAAGACAAAAAATATGTTTTAGATATGTTTCCATATCCTAGTGGAGCGGGGCTTCACGTCGGTCATCCAGAGGGTTATACAGCAACTGATATTTATTGTAGATATCTGAGGGCAAATGAATTTAATGTTATACATCCAATGGGTTGGGATGCTTTTGGTCTTCCTGCAGAAAATTATGCAATTAAAATAGGGGTTCATCCAAAAGAAAGTACCAAAAAAAATATAGATAATTTTAAAAGACAGATTAAAAGTTTTGGATTTTCATATGATTGGGATAGAGAAGTAAATACATCTGATTCTAAATATTATAAATGGAGCCAATGGTTTTTCCTTCTATTATATAAAAATAAATTAGCATACAAGAAAAAAGCTCCCGTTAATTGGTGTGAAACATGTAAAACAGTTTTAGCAAATGAGCAAGTTGTAGATGGAAAATGTGAAAGATGTGAGGGCATTGTAATAAAAAAAGATTTAGAGCAGTGGTTTTTTAGGGTAACGGCATACGCAGAAAGATTATTAAATGATTTGGAGGGTTTGAATTGGCCAGAGGCACTTAAGACAATGCAGAGAAATTGGATTGGAAAATCAGAGGGAGCTGAAATAGATTTTAAAATAAAAGATGGTGAAAAAAATATAAAGGTTTTTACAACTCGTCCAGATACTTTATATGGAGCAACCTATATGGTACTTGCTCCCGAACACAATCTAGTTAATGAATTAAAAGATAGTATAAAGAATTTTGATGAAGTTTTAAAATATATAGCAGACACAAGAAAAAAATCAGAATTAGAAAGAACAGAATTAAATAAAGACAAAACT
>DAORGW010000004.1:0-51476 GCA_035356975.1 bacterium
TTGAATTATTTTTTGATATGGGAGTTGACGGAAATCAATTGAAAAATGCTATTGCGTGGATAAAATTAAGAGATGATATGACTGAATTATATAAGAAATACAGAAAAAGATCTTCCTATAAACCAAGTGGAAATATGAATAGATCTATGACGGCAATAGCAACTCCACTACTTGATAGATTTAGCTCTGATTTAACGCGTCTCGCAAAATTTGGTTATTTGAATTTAATAGTAGGAAGAGATGAAAAAATAGAGGAAATATATAGATCTATTGAAACTTCAAATAAAGGTGTTTTAGTAATTGGTGCACCCGGTGTTGGTAAGGATAGTATATTAGAGGGTTTGGCGAATAAAATGGCAGCAGAAGATGTACCAGAAAATTTCAAAGATAAAAGATTAGTATCACTTTCTTTATCAAAATTTGTATCAGAAGCATCAAGCGGTGGAAATGTTGAATTTGTATTTATGAAAATAATGGAAGAAATTGCTAGATCTGGAAATATTATACTTGTAATAAGCGATATACATAATATAGTTGGTGTTGTATCAGTAGGAAATAGTAATATCGATCTTTCAAATTTATTGGCGGATAGCATACAAAGATATGGAATTATTGTAATAGGAACAACAAGCGAGGGGGAATATAAAAAATACCTACAAGATAATTCTTTAATTTCAACAATGAACATAGTAGATCTTCCAGAACCGGATTTTAATGAAACTGTTCAAATTTTAGAATCAAGATCTTTTGCATTAGAGTATAAACACAAAATATATTTTTCATATCAGGCAATTGAAAAAATTGTAAAGCTTTCAAATGAGTATATTCATACTTTTAGACAACCAGTAAAAGCAATTAGGATAATGGAAGAAGTTGCAGTTTTGGTAAAATCACAAAAAGATAAAAAATTAGTAACAGCTGAAGATGTTGCAAAAGTAATATCTCAGAAAGTAAACATTCCACTTGGATCAATAACAATTTCAGAATCTGAAAAACTTTTAAATTTGGAAAAAATAATGCACGAGAGAATTATAGGTCAGGATGAGGCTGTGAGCATGGTTTCATCTGCACTTAGAAGAGCAAGAACCGAGCTTCGAGATGAAAATAAACCAATAGCAAATTTATTATTTTTGGGTCCAACTGGAGTTGGAAAAACAGAACTTGCAAAAACAGTTACGCAAATATTTTTTGGTAATGAAAACAATATGATAAGACTTGATATGAGTGAATATCAAGAGAGATCATCTATAGCAAGATTAATTGGCCTTGAGGGCGGTTCAGAGGGTGGAATGCTTACTGAAGCAATAAAGAAAAATTCATTTTGTGTATTGCTTCTTGATGAGATAGAAAAAGCTCACCCAGATATTTTAAATGTTTTTTTGCAGGTTATGGATGATGGAAGACTTACAGATTCAAGAGGAGAAACTGTAGATTTTACAAATTGTATTATAATAGCAACTTCAAATGCAGGTTCTTTTTACTTACAAGATAAATTAGCAGAAGGAGTTGATTTAGAAACAATAAAAAACGACTTAATAATGAATAAATTGAGAGATAATTTTAGACCAGAGTTTTTAAATAGATTTAACGGAATAATTTTATTTAAGCCACTAACTCAAAAAGAAATAGAACAGATTACTGTTTTAATGTTAAATAAAGTTACAAAGCGTCTTGAAGAAAAAGGAATGTTTTTTTCTGCAACAGAAGATGCAGTAAAAGAATTAGCACAAGTTGGATTTAGTCGCGAGTTTGGTGCTAGACCACTTGCAAGAACAATTGAAGAACGCGTAAATAATTCTTTAGCAACTATGCTTTTAACTAATAAAATAGATAGAAGAGATAGGGTTATACTAGAAAAAGGAGGACAAATAAGAATAGAAAAAGCAAATAAAATATAGCTTGTTTTATGTGCTTGTTTAATAGTATAATGATTATTAGTTAATTGTAAAAAAAATATTTATGCCAAAAAAAGATAAAAAAGTCAAAAATACAGGTATTGAAGACAATGAAAAAATGAATAAAATTATTTCTTTTTGTAAAAGAAGGGGTTTTGTTTACCCATCTTCTGAAATTTACGGAGGATTTGCCGCTGTGTATGATTATGGGCCATATGGAGTAGAGCTTTTAAATAATATAAAAAGATTTTGGTGGAAACACATGGTTCAATTTACAGACAATATAATTGGACTTGATAGTGCTATTTTTATGCATCCAAAAATTTGGGAGGCAAGTGGACATGTATCTGGTTTTTCAGATCCACTAGCAGAATGTAAAAAGTGCCATTTTAGATTTAGAGTTGATACTTTTTTAGAAGAAATGGGTGTTAGTGCTGATGAAAAGATGTCGCTTGAGCAAATAGATAATTTATTTAGAAAAAATATAGATAAAATTAAGTGTGCAAAATGTGGATCAAGTGAATTTACAGAAATAAAAAAATTTAATTTATTAGTTGAGTCAAATTTGGGAAATTTTTCTTCTGATTTTGACAAAGATCCAGTTTATTTAAGAGGAGAAACATGTCAGGGTATCTATGTAAATTATAAAAATGTACTTGATTCAACAAGGGTAAAAATTCCGTTTGGAATCGCGCAAATTGGAAAAGCTTTTAGGAATGAAATTACGGCTCGTCAATTTATTTTTAGAACTCGTGAATTTGAACAAATGGAAATGCAATATTTTGTTAATCCAAAAGACGAAATGAAAGAATATAAAAAATGGAAAGAATGTAGATGGAATTATTATCTTGATATGGGAATTAAAGAAGAAAATTTAAGATGGTATAAACATGAAAATTTAGTTTTTTATGCTAAAGAAGCCTATGATATAGAATATAATTTTCCATTTGGATTTAAGGAATTAGAAGGGGTTCATGCCAGAGGTAATTATGATTTATCTCAGCATTCTAAATTTTCTGGACAAGATTTAAGTTATACAGATCCTATAACTTCTAAAAAATTTATTCCTCATATTGTTGAGTCATCAGTTGGTGTAAATAGAACATTTTTAGCTTTAATTTCGGAAGCATACACAGAAGAAAATATTGAAAACGATGTAAGAATAGTTTTAAAGTTAAAACCTGAATTAGCGCCAATAAAAATAGCTGTTTTTCCTTTGCTAAAAAATAAACAAGAATTAGTTAAAAAAGCACTTGGAATTTTTAATGATTTGAAAAAAATATACATGTGTGAATTTGATGATAATGGAAATATAGGAAAAAGATATAGACGTCAAGATGAAATAGGAACACCGTATTGTGTAACAATCGATTTTGACACGCTAGAGAAGGAAGAAGTAACTGTTCGTGATAGAGACACAATGAAACAAGAAAAAATAAAAATAGAAAATTTAATAGATTATTTTAAATTAAAAATATAAAACATATGAAAAATAAAAAAAATATATTATTATTTATTTCATTTTCTATATTCATTATTTTAATTAGTTTTTATTTTAGTATTGTAAATATTGTGCGTGCCGAAGATATAAAATTTACACCAGAAGTCGGTATTCCAACATTTAAGGGAGAGCAAACAGCAGACGGTGGTCTTATTGGTAGGTTTGCTAAGGAATTATATTCCTATCTTATGGGTTTATCAGGAATAGTAGCTGTAATAATATTAATACTTGCTGGTTTTCAATGGGTAACAGCAGGAGGAAATCAGAATAAAATAGGAGAAGCAAAGGAAAGAATTAAAAATGTAATAACAGGATTAGTTTTATTAGGATCTTCGTATTTAATTATGTATACAATAAACCCAGAATTGGTTAAGATAAAGGTTTTAGAGATTCACACCCTAACACCAGTAGATGTTAATAGTGCATTCGGTACTTTTGAAGTGGATAAAACAATGTTAAGTTATCTTGATCAAGCAAAAGAGTTTTATAACAAAGCACATGGTTGTTCAAAAGATGTGGATTGTGCACAATATGATATTCGGGCTAGTTGTTTATATGGAAGATGTCAATTTCGTAGTTTAGAGGGATATGCTTGTGATTCACCGGGTGATTGTTTCAATGAGGGTTTAAAATGTGTTATGCACAGGAATTCCGACGGATCGGCGGATGGAAATTTAAAGTGTAGAAATATAGATTGTAGTGGTTTTAATCTTCATTGTTCATATGTTGGGGATACCAACCTTCTTAATGCGCGTCCTGGCTATTGTGCTACTACAAATCCTTATCATATAGTGGGAATTAAAACTAGTGAGTCTAATCTTGACACCGTTGATTTGTCAGTTAGACAATGTATTGCCTGTAAGTATGAAGGAGAAAGTTGTGTATATGATGAAGAGTGTTTGAGGAGCTCAGGGAAATGTGGTCTGAGTGATCAAACGGTTGGTGATAGCGTGGAGTATTCTTTCGGGAATAATTGTCATGGTCCAAATGGTCAAAAAAAATGTAAAAATGTTGTTGTTCAATAAAACATATTATGAAAAATATATTTTTAAAACCACTTCACGAAACAAACGCTATAAGTGTTTTGGTTTTGGTTAAAACAGGTTCTAGGTATGAAAATGAAAAAAATAATGGAGTGGCTCATTTCATAGAGCACCTGCTTTTTAAAGGAACCAAGAAAAGACCAACATCATTTTCTATTTCAAAAGAGCTTGATGGGATTGGTGCTGATTATAATGCCTTTACTTCAAAAGATAAAACCGGATATTATATAAAAGCATCAAAAGAACATTTGGAATTAGCCCTTGATATTTTATCTGATATGATATTTAATTCTAAATTTGATAATTTTGAAATTGAAAGAGAGAGAGGAGTGATAATAGAAGAAATAAATATGTATAATGATAATCCAGTTATGAATATAGATTCTTTGATTGAAAATAGTGTTTTTGATGGACATCCACTGGGAAGGCAAATAAGTGGGGAGATTAAAATAATTAAAGAAATTTCAAGAGAGGAAATTTTAAAATTTTATAAACAGTATTATAAAAGAGAAAATATGTTTATAGGAATTTCTGGAAATTTTAGTGAAGAAGGGGCAAAAAAATTAATTAAAAAATATTTTAAAGTAAGTGAATTTAATATAAATAAAGATTTTGATGTCTTTAAATCACATCAACAATCAAGTCGAGTTAAACTTACAGAAAAAAATACAGATCAGATTCATCTTGCAATTGGTTTTCGGGGCGTAAAATATGATGATAAATATGACAAAGCATTGGAACTTTTATCGGTTATTCTCGGTGGGAACATGAGCTCTAGATTATTTATGAAAATCAGAGAAAAATTAGGGCTCTGTTATTATATAAGATGTGAAAGCTCTCATTATGAAGATACTGGAATATTTACAATTCTGTCAGGGCTTGATAAATCTAGAATTGATGAAGCAGTAAAAAATATTTTTAAAGAATTAAAGAATTTTCTTAAAAATGGAATAACACAAGAAGAATTAAATATGGCAAAGGAATTTTTGAAGGGAAAATTTATGTTAAGAATGGAAGACAGTATGAATGTTATAGCTTTTTATTGTGAACAACTTATTATGAAAGGAAAATTTAAAACAATAGAAAAAACACTAAATGAGTTTGATAAAATTACAAAAAAAGATATTTTAGAAGTTGGTAGAAAAATTTTTCAAAAAAATAAAGTAAATTTAGCGGTTATATCACCATATAAGGATAAAAAATATTTTGAAAATTTAATAAATAAATATTATTAATAATTTATAAAAATCCCTTTGGGGTAATGATAAATATATGGAACAAAAAACAACAATAGATATTAGCACAAAAACATTTTTAAAAATATTTGGAATTGTTCTGGGGCTCATATTTACCTATATGATAATAGATATTTTGGCTTTTATATTTTTGGCATTTATAATAGCCTCTGCGTTTAAACCAGCAATAAAATTTTTAGAAAATGCAAAAATTCCTAAAATATTAGGCATTGCTATTGTCTATGTTTTATTTGTCGGCTTTTTAATTTTTGTAATAGCCCTAGTCGTAAGACCAATGGCATATGAAATAGGACAATTAGCACAGGTATTTCCAGATTATTATGTAAAAATCCAAAGTTTTTTTTCTAGTATAGGAAAATCAGCATCTCCAAGTTTGGCGAGTAATATACAGTCAGGACTTAGTAACGTTAGCAATGTTTTAACGCAAACAGTGAATTCATTGTTTAGCACAACTATCAAATTATTTGGAGGACTTTTTTCTTTTTTGATGATAGTAATGATGGCATTTTATTTTTCAATGCAAGAAAATGTAATTAGAAGATTTATTAAAAATTTAGTTCCAGAAAAATACCACGATTATATGGTCAATTTAAATACTGGTGTTCAAGAAAAAATAGGTAAGTGGTTTATAGGGCAATTAGCCTTATGTATTGGAATTTTTTGTTTAACTTATATAGGGTTATCTCTCATGAAGGTTAGGTATGCTTTAATTTTAGCAATACTTGCTGGGGTATTTGAAATAATTCCTTATTTTGGTCCTTGGTTTTCTGGTGCAATAGCTGTTCTTTTAACGCTTACACAATCTCCAACGTTAGCACTCTTTGTCACTATATTATATTTTAGCATACAACAATTAGAAAATTTAGTTATTGTTCCTTTGGTTATGGGAAGTTCAACGGGACTTAATCCGCTTTTGGTAATAATTGGAATTTTGGTTGGATTTAAACTGGGGGGAGTATTGGGTGGTCTTTTGGCTGTTCCAGTTATAGCAACGTTATCTGTATTTGTTTTGGAGTATTACAATAGAAAATCTCAATATCCAAATAAAATAGATTCTTAATAAAATGAAATTATATATTGTAGCTACTCCTATTGGTAATTTATCTGATATAACATTTCGTGCTATAGAGACTTTAAAGTCAGTTGATTTTATTTTTTGTGAAGACACTAGGGTTACAAAAAACCTATTAAATTATTATGGAATTAATAGTCGTTTAGAAAGTTATCATAAATTTTCTGATCAAAAAACAGAAAATAGAATTGTAGAACTTTTAAAACAGGGAAAAAATATTGCTTATGTTAGTGACGCTGGAACACCCGGAATAAGTGATCCAGGAGAAGAATTAGTAAAAATAGTTAGTGAAAATTTTGATGAAAATATTATTGAAAGTATTCCTGGAGCATCATCTCTTATTACAGCACTATCAATCTCAGGATTTAATTGTGATAGATTTAATTTTTTAGGATTTTTACCCCATAAAAAAGGCAAGGAAACAATCCTAAAAGAAATTATTGAGAGTCGTATTACAAATATATTTTTTGAATCTACCCATAGAATTTTAAAAACTTTAGAAAAATTAAAAGATTTGGGATTTCAAGAAAATAGGAAAATTTTTGTGGCTCGTGAGCTTACAAAAAAATTTGAGACAATTTATCGTGGATCTTTGGAGAAAATTTTGTTTGAATTAAAAAAAGGAGTAATAAAGGGAGAATTCGTAGTAATCATAGAACACAAATAATTCAACATAGGGATAAAAATAATAAATAAAAATAATTTTATGAATTACGTTGACATTATTTTTTTAATAATAATTTTGTTTTTTACAATTACTGGTTTTAGAAAGGGATTAGTAAGGGCTCTTGGTGGAATAATTGCTATAATTTTAGGATTTTATGGCGCATCAATTTTTTATTCACAAGCATCAATGTGGCTACAAGGAATTACAATTATTTTTTCAGAGCCCATAGCTAATGTATTGGCTTTTATAATAGTGTTTATAATTGTAAACAGAGTTGCAATGATTTTAGTTTATGTTCTCGATAAAATTTTTAGTATTCCTGTTATAGGTTTTGTTAATAAATTATTGGGGGCAATATTTGGATTTTTGGCGGGATTATTATTGGTTGGAATTTTAGTCCTTGCTGTTTTGAGTTTTTATAGTGGAGAAGTTTCTGCGTTTGAAAATTCAAAAATTGTACCAAGCGCAGAAAAGACAATTAATTTTGTAAAACCACTTATACCAAAAAGTTTAGATTTGTCTTTTTTAGAAAGTGATTGGATGAATAATTTAAGAGATGTTATTAGTAGTTTGCCAGAAAACATAGGAAGTGTTGATGAACTCACGACATATTTAAAGGATAATACAGACTTATCAGATAAGGTTATAAACAACATAAAAGAAACTCAATTTAATGGAGTTACGAATATAAACATTGATGAAATAAAAGATAAGCTCCAAGATTATATTAATAATAAATAAATGTTAATAGATACTCACGCACATTTGAATTTCAAAGCATTTAAGAATGATTTAGAAGATGTTTATAAAAGATGTGAAGACGCGGAAATGTCAGTTATAAATGTTGGCGCTCAATTTGGTACATCAAAAAGAGCAGTTGAAATAACAAAGTATAAAAATTTTTATGCATCTTTGGGTCTTCATCCAATTCATGTATTTGATGAAGATTTTATAATAGAGGATTATAGAAAATTGATAAATGAAAAAACAGTAGCAATTGGTGAAACGGGACTTGATTATTTCCATTCTCCTAAATCAGAAGAAAACAATAAACCAATTACTAAAACTGTTATTGATAAACAAGTTGAAGTTTTTGAGCAACATATAAAACTCGCCAAAGAATTAGACCTACCTTTAATTTTGCATGGAAGAAATTCTAGCGATGATTTTGCGCTTCAAACAGTTTATTTTGATTTATGTAAAATACTAGATAATCATAATTATTATAATGGAGTTTTCCATTGTTTTGCAGGAAGTCAAATGGAAGCAAAAACAATTATTGATAATGGAATGTACATTGGTTTTACGGGGATAATAACTTACCCAAATGCGCAGAATTTGCGAGATATTGTAAATTATGTACCAATTGATAGAATACTCATAGAAACAGATTCTCCGTATTTAGCACCTCAAAAATACAGAGGAGAGTCTAATGAGCCAATTTATGTAAAAGAAGTAGCCCTTCAGATTGCGGAAATAAAAAATTTAAGTTTAGAGGTGGTCATTGAGGCAACCCGGAATAATGCAAAAAAATTATTTAAATTATGATTTGTAAAATATATGAATTATAAAAAAATTTGGGATAAAACATTATCAATTAATGAAAAAATTGAACATGAATTTTCTGTAGGTCTAGGATATATTTTTTGGGGCCTGATCCTAGCATTTATTTTTTGTATAATTTTAATTTTCAGTAGGATGATTTATTTAGGGTTGTTTATTTTTCTTTTTTTATCTTTTTATTTTTTGTTTTATCTAAAAATTTCAAATGCCTATGCCTTTACAAATAAAAGAATTTTAATACATAGGGGTTTTTTGTCTACAAGCGTTATAAGTATAGAATATTCTAAGATAACAGATATACGCATATATGAATCTTTTATTGATAAAACATTTACACAAACTGGAAGTTTGCATATTAATACAGCAGGTACATCTAAAATAGAAGTTTCTTTATATCACGTAGATAATCCATATAAATTAAAACAAACTTTAGATAATTTAATTAGTAAAAAAGGGGATCAATTATAAACATATGCTAAACTATATTATTTTATTATTACTTATCATTCTTATAATAATGATATTTTTGTCAATGAAAAAGAAAAATGAAAAAACAGATGATCAATCATTTTTAATGATTCAGAATCAAATAAATGAAATGAATAAAATTCTTGACGCAAAGTTAAATGATTCAAATAAAATGGTGCATTCAAAAATGTCCGAGAGTCTAGAAATTGTAAAAAATGTTACTGAGCGACTTACAAAACTTGATGAGACAAATAAACAGGTCATGGGATTTGCTGGACAATTACAATCACTTGAAAATATTTTAAAAAATCCAAAACAACGTGGAATTTTAGGAGAATATTATTTAGAAACGGTTTTAAAAAATGTTTTACCACCAAATTCATATCAAATGCAATATAAATTTAATAATGGTGAAATAGTTGATGCAGTTGTTTTTTCAAAAGAGGGAATTATTCCAATTGACTCTAAATTTTCACTAGAAAATTATAATAAAATTTTAGAATGTGAAAGTGAATCAGAAAAAGAACAATTAGAGAAACAGTTTAAGCAGGATTTGAAAAATAGAATCGATGAAACAAGTAAATATATAAGACCAAAAGAAAAAACACTTGAATTTGCTTTTATGTTTATTCCATCCGAGGCAATTTACTATGATTTACTTGTAAATAAAGTCGGAGCTGTAAAAGTTAACACAAGAGATTTAATTGAATATGCATTTCGTGAAAGAAAAGTTATAATTGTATCTCCCACAACATTTCTTGCATATTTACAAACCGTTATGCAAGGACTAAGAGCTCTTAAAATAGAAGAGTCAATAAAAGATATTTTGAAACACGTTTCAAATTTGCAGTCACATATTGTAAGTTACGAGGACTATTTGAAAAAATTGGGAAATAATCTGGGCACAACTGTTAATATGTATAACTCTGCCTATAAAGAATTTGCTAAAATTGATAAAGATGTGGTAAAAATTACCAGCAAGGAAACAAAAATTGATGCAAATTTAATTGATAAGCCAAAAATAAATAGCGAAGAATAAAATATTTTTAAATAAAAAACGCTCATTTGATTTTAATCGGAGTGTTTTTTGTTTTGGACTACTATTTTGAATTTTCTAATATTTTATTTGCAGTATAATCTAAAAATTCTTTAAAATTTGTAAGTATAAAATCAATATTATCCTGGTTTAATGTTTTTTTAGCAAGAGCTTTTATATACTCCCTTGAGCATTTTTTTATAAAATGAAGTTTTTGGTAATCAGTATCTTCTTCCAAAGCACTTATTCCGGCTTGAATACTTTCTATAATATTATTACTATTAAAAATATTTAATTCTTCTATTACTTCATCAAATTTTGTGAATTGTTCTTTTTGATTTGGTTTCGTCCTAAGCTCATACTCTTTTTCACATTCAGGACAATTTAAATCACATTTAAAAAGATTTTTTTCGTACATATAAGTGGATTTAATATTAGATTATATTTTTATATTAAATGTTTTTATAAAATTTGTAAATAAAAAAGCCGAGTCATTCTCGGCTTAATTGAGATTTACATTGATAGTTTTTCATCAAGTTGCTCTTTTGTATAGAGTTCAGGATCTGCCCCGAAATCTCCAAACAGAACAAAATATTTTCCATTTTCTGTAGCTCCACATTTTTCTGCTTCCTGAACAATTTTTTCAGTGGTCATACCTTCGAGGTGGTTGACGACTATAAAATTTTCAGGACCCAGTACGTTCTTGTGCGCTTTATTTTTTGGTAGCGCTCTAGGACAACAATCACACATTTTACCTCCCACTTTGTAAATTTTGTGCGAATTTACAGAAGCATAATCCTGCAGATGTAATTCCGGTGTCATTACATAAAAAACAATGATTTTGGTTTTCTGCATCCGATGAATCACTTAGGCTACAATCAGATAAACAACCATTTGGACAAGATCTTATCGTACTCTTTGTTTGTCCGACTTTTTGAAATCCGGTGTTATTACACAGAGGACAATTTACGATGTTGTTAGAAAAAATTTCCATTGGATTCTTTGATTCATCAACTCTCTGTATGTGTGCTGAAAATGGCATCACTTTTCCTATTATTAAAGTGTCACCGGACTCTATAGGCAACTGATCGCCGTCTAAATTAAATTCACCGACTTTTTTTCCATCTCCCTGAAAAAGAATTATTTTTTTCACAATATCCTCCCATTTTTTCATGTTTTCAATAAATAATATGCTTTTTATAGTGACTTGTCAATACATAAAATATATTATAAATAAGCTGAAAAATAATTTTTTTATTATTTTTGTATTATTGACAATTTTTAAATTATGTTTTAGGGTTATTTGTAGATAAAATAATATCCATGGGAGGATTAAATGGAAAAATTAGTGAAAAAATTTGTGGGACATCAGCTGTTTCCCTTGCTTTGCTGTATTTTTATTGTTTTTGTTGTTGTGCTTTTTTTCTGGCAGAGTGGCAAAAAAAATAATTTTCATGAGTCTGATACAATTGATTCATCAGTTAAATCAACTATTTTAGTTGATGATTCTGTTAATAAGAATCCACTTTTATCCCAATTCAAAAAGCCCTATATGGGACATAATGTAGATCTTTCTGATTCGTTATGTGTTGTAATGTGGCAAAAAGAAGTGGCCTCAGCCATTAGAGACTGTGACGGGGTTTCTGATTCCGTAGAAGTTGTGGGTGGCTGTATTAAGGGAAGAATCGTTGGAAAGTTTTTTTTCTTTAAAGAGAGAAGATTTGGTTTGGAAAATATTTGTAGAGATTCTACCAAGTATCTTCCAATTGGGATTATGACGAACAACCCAACAAAAACTCAGTTATGGCGAGAGAAGAGCGCTTATGAACCAATGTATTTTAAAAGTCTTTTTGAGGCTGTTGAGGTTTGTGCGGGGACAATTTTGTTTCCAGAGGAAACTAGACGTATTATTGATGATATGAGAAATTTAGGTATTATTATACCGGAAAATCCTACGGCAGAACAGATAAAAAATATTTTAGATCAATACGCTCTCAAAGAGAAATAATAAATTTTAATTTAAGTCCTTGCAGGAGCAAGGATTTTTTTCATTGAAAAGTTTTAATTTTTTATATATAATGGTTTTTAAAAGAAAATCAAAATTATATAAGTGGAGGAAGTAATGAACTTTGATTCAAGCGATAGGGGTGTTTTAACTCTTTTGGCGGCTTGTGGAATTAAACACAAAAGTATTAAAAAATTGAGTAGTTTGTGTGACCTGGTTTTTGAATTTCATTATAAGCATGGAATAATAACTCAGGTTATTGAAAATGTTTTTCTAACAATGGCAAAAGATTTAGATAATAATGAATATCCACAACTCGAAATTTCTCTTAACATGAAACAGTCACCAAGTTTTATTTGTCTTGCTTGTATGATAAAGGGTACGCTTTGTGTACCAAAAAATCCCGAATGGAAATTGATTTCTAATAATGGAAGAAACAGTAAGTTTTACTCCGGAATATTTAAAATATTTTATTCAAAATCACAAAAACGTGAGATTAGAAAAAAACAATAAACAACTTGTATTAAATAAAGGCTGAGCTGAGCTCAGCTTTTTTAAATAAAAATTTGATTTTGTTTGTTTTGTGGTTTTTTATCATCTTGAGAAAGAATAAAATTTTATAATTATTATATAAATTTAGTCAATATGCTAAAATTACACCTTTGACGTGTTATATTAAAAAAGTTAAAATTGTATTATGAACACCCGGGAAATAAAATTAAATACAAGTCAGAAAAAAGCCGTTGAATATGGAGATGGTCCACTTTTAATTGTTGCTGGTGCTGGAACTGGTAAAACCACTGTTTTAACTCAACGCGTTTATCATTTAATAAAAACTAAAAAATTGAATCCAGAAAATGTTTTAGCTCTTACTTTTACAGAAAAAGCTGCAGCCGAGATGGAGGAAAGGATTGATAGAATGCTTCCATATGGATATAGTGATTTGTGGGTTATGACTTTTCATGGATTTTGTCAAAAAATTTTAGAAGAAAGTGGGATAAATATAGGACTACCAAGTAGCTTTAAGGTATTAGATGAAACAAGTGCTTGGATGTTAATAAGGCGTAATTTAGATAAATTTGAACTTGATTATTATAAGCCACTTGGAAATCCGACAAAATTTATAAAAGATTTAATGAAACATTTTTCAAGATGTAAGGATGAATTAATTACGCCAGAAATTTATTTGGATTATGCTCAAAAATTGAGATTAAATAAAGATTTGACAAATTCAGATGAAGCAGATTTTGAAATTAAAAGAATAGAAGAGCTTGCAAACGCATATCATACTTATCAAAATGTTTTATTAGAAAACGATGTATTGGATTTTGGAGATTTAATAAATTATACAATAAAATTATTTAAAGAAAGGCCAAATGTTTTAGAAAAATATAGAAAACAATTTGAATATATTTTGGTTGATGAATTTCAAGATACAAACTATGCTCAATATGAACTTATTAAAATATTAGCTTCACCAAAAAATAATATTACTGTTGTGGGAGATGATGATCAGAGTATTTATGCTTTTCGTGGAAGTTCCATGAATAATATTTTGGGATTTAAAAAAGATTATAAAAATGCTCAGGAAATTTTTATAACAGATAATTATAGATCAACTCAGGATATTTTAGATTTAGCTTATGGTTTTATAGAATTAAATAATCCAAATAGATTAGAGATAAAATTAGCAGAATTAAAAAAGGGGAAAGAAAAATTAGATAAAAAATTAAAATCAAATTTAAATGAAAGCGGAGAAATAGAAACAATTGTTTCAGAAACAGAAGAGGATGAGGCTCGAGAAGTATTAGAAAAAATTTATGAAATTTTAAAATCTAAATCAGATTTATCATGGAATGATTTTGCAATTTTGGTTCGTTCAAATTCTCAGGCGCGTCCATTTATAAGAGCACTTGATGATGCAAATATTCCATATAATTTTGTTGCATCAAGCGGGCTTTATGAAAAAGAAATAGTAGTTGACATAATAGCATATCTTAAATTATTAGATGATTATCATGAATCAACATCTTTGTGGAGAATTTTGAATCTAAAATTTTTTGATTTAGATCACAGAGACTTGGTAAATTTATCACATACAGCAAAGAAAAAAGCAGTTTCTCTTTATGAAGTTATAAAAAATCATTTTAGATATATAAAACTACCACCAAAGACAACTAAAATTTTAGATGAAGTAGTCCGTTCAATAGAAAAACATCAGAAAATGGCTTTAACTCAAAAAGTTTGGAATGTAATTTGGGAATTTTTAAATGATAGTGGATACTTGAAACATATCGATTCATTAAAAGAATCAGAAAAACAGGAAGTTTTTTCTCATTTAAATCAGTTTTATAAAAAAGTGAAAAATTTTGAACGTGATGACGTAAATGGAAGAGTTAGGGATTTTTTAGAATTTTTTACACTTGAGACAGAATCAGGTGAAAGAGGAAAGCTCTCAAATGCCACTGATGACGGACCAGAATCAGTGAAAATTATGACAGTCCATGGTTCAAAAGGACTTGAATTTGATTATGTTTTTATTTGTGGATTAGTTGATAAAAGATTCCCAAGTATTGAAAGATCGGAAACAATTCCAATTTCAGATGCTTTAGTAAAAGAACAAATTTTAGAAGGCGATGTCCATCTAGGGGAAGAAAGAAGATTATTTTATGTTGCAATGACAAGAGCAAGGCGTGGATTATATTTTACTCGTGCAAAAGATTATGGTGGGGCAAAAATAAAAAAACCATCAAGATTTTTAGAGGAATTAAATTTAGTAAAAATAGAAGAAGAATTTATAAAAAACGATGCGAGTTTTTATGATAAATTTTCAAAACGAGACGATATAAAAAAAATTGACAAAGAAGATTTGAAAAAATTATTACCAAAACAATATTCTTTTTCTCAAATTGCTGCATATCAAAGTTGTCCAAGACAATATTATTATTCATTTATTTTAAAAATTCCTTCAATGGGAAAACATGTTTTCAGTTTTGGTAAATCAATGCACAGCGCTCTTCAGAAATTTTTCCAGCTTCATAATGCAAGAATTTCAGTTAACCAAACTTCGCTTTTTGATAACAAAATAGTTGAGCAAAATAAAATTTCTGTAACTCTTGATGAATTAATAAATATTTATGAAGACAATTTTATTGATGATTGGTATGAAGATGAAATTAATAAAAAGAAATATTTTGAACTAGGAAAGAAATTATTAAAAGATATATATAAAAAATACGAAAACAATCCCCCAAAAGTAAAATATTTAGAAAAAGGATTTAATATAAAAATTTCTGATTATAGTTTTAAAGGAAATATTGATAGGGTAGACGAAGTTCCTGGTGGAGTAGAGTTAATTGATTATAAAACTGGAAAACCAAAATCAAAATTAAGCTTTGAAGAAAAACAACAACTTATAATTTATCAGATTGCCTATGAAAATGTTTTTAAAGAGAGGGTTAAAAATTTGAAATTTCATTATTTAGAGGATAATTCAGAAATAGATTTTATTGGAAGTGAAAAAGATAAAGAAAAAGCGCAGAATAAAATTTTGAGTGTTGTAAAAAAAATAAATTCATGTGATTTTAAACCAACACCATCTGAACACACATGTAAATATTGTGATTTTAATACAATTTGCCCATTCAAAGAATAATATGGATTTGATAAAAAATATTTTGCCAGCTAGTTTACTTAGAAATAGAATTAAAAGTCAAGTTCAAGCATGTACTGTTTTGGATAGTTTTTCTAGTTTAGTAAAAAATATCTGGGGCGAAGAAGTAGAAAAATTAGCAAAAGCAAAATATGTAAAAGAGAAAATATTATATGTTCATTGTGCAACCCCGACTGTTTCAAATGCACTTAGTTTGGCAAGAAAAAAATTAGTAGAAGAAATAAATAAAGCGCAAGAAGAACATGCTATAGATGATATTATTTTTTTGCAATAATATTATAATTTCAAGAAAATATGTTTTATATCATATTTTTTATTTATAAAAATAAAAAAGGGGACTTATGTCCCCTTAATTCATGGGTAATTTAATGTCGGTTGGCCAATCCTTCTCATTACAGGTGATTTCTGCATATAAAACACTTTTCTCAATGATTTTTTGTAATTTTGGATTTTCTTCAAACCAAAATTCTGATTCCTCATAGTTAAAAGTTACATAAGGAGTTTCAATAGAATTATTTATTTTAATTCTTACGTCTTCTATGTTTAATTTAGAAATTGCATAAGATCCATCGTTTGTTTTCCATGAGAATTGTACTGTTTGAATTTGAGAATTATTATGACGAAGCCCTCCTATAAATAGAAAGAATCCAGCATTTGTTTGTGATTGATTCTCTGTTGATGAAATCATTTTTCTCAGCGGATGAGTTCCGCTTAAAATTTGTTTTTCGATGCTTTGTAGGTTGCTTTCATTGTCTACTTTTGGCATGCATCCAAAAAATAAAATCACTATCAGTAATAACATGAAGAGCGTTGGTTTTTTCATGTTTCCCCCTATTTTTAATATATTAACACATTATCACCGTAATTATATTTGTCAATATTTATAAAAATAAAATCGGGGTTCCGGCAAATTGGAAACCCCGAAAATCTCTTTAATATTTTTATCTTTTAATTATTTGTGGCTAATCGATAATTCCTCCTTGTTGTTATTTTGACATATCGACAGTCAATTATACAGTATCACATACTATTTTTTTGTCAATAGCTGTTGAATTTATGGTTTATTTTGTTATAATTAACACATGAATTTATCTAAATTTTTAGTTTATATGATTTTTGCAAGCCTGATTGCCTGGATTGGTTTTTTTATGCTTATTTCGCTTGTAAATCCCAGTGAATCAGGAAAATTAACATTTCTTATATTTTATTTAATTTTAGGACTTGCGTGTTTGGGAACTTTTACTGTTATAGGTTTTTGGTTTAGGAAAATATTTACTAAAAATGAATTATCATTTTACAACGTAATTGTTTCATTTAGACAAGGATTATGGTTATCTCTTGTTTTAGTGATATCTTTATATTTGCAATCAAAACTATTGTTAAATTGGATAAATGCGATACTTTTTATTTTAGCGCTGTCTTTAATTGAATTTTTTTGTTTAAATTATGAAGATAATTCCAAGCACCAATAATAATTATATGGAAAATTTATTAAAACAAATCAAAGAGAAAGTTGAAAATGAACTTAAGGAAATAAAAATTTCTGAAGATTTTGAAAAACTGGAGAAAAAATATTTCGGAAGAAAGGGTGAGTTTACAATTGCAATAAAAAATTTGAAGGATTTAGCAGAGGAACAGAGGCCAGTCATAGGTAAATTAGCAAATGATGTTAAAAAAGAAATTGAAGAGCTTTTAGAAGACGCAAAGCAAAAAATAAATCCAATACAAAAAAAAGCAAAAGAATTTTTGTTTGGATTCGATCCAACATTACAGGGGAATAAGAAAGAATTTGGTCATTTGCACCCATGCACAATAGTTTTAAATGAAATAATTGATATTATGAGTTCAATGGGTTTCATGGTTCTTGATGGACCAGAGCTTGAATCAGAATATTATAATTTTGAAGCATTAAATATTCCATCATCACATCCAGCTCGTGATATGCAGGATACTTATTTTATAAAAACAGATAAAAATTTTAAACATAGTGAAAAATTAGTTCTAAGGACTCAGACATCAGCACTTCAGGTTAGAACAATAGAGCAATTTGGCGCACCACTTCGTGCAATTTTTCCAGGAAGATGTTTTAGAAATGAAGCAACAGACGCCTCTCACGACAATACTTTTTATCAGATAGAAGGACTCATGATTGATAAAAATATTTCAATAGCAAATTTAGTTTCCGTAATGAATAGCATTTTATCTCAAATATTTAAACGAGAAATAAAAACTCGACTTAGACCTGGATATTTTCCATTTGTTGAACCAGGGTTTGAACTTGATATAAATTGTCTTATTTGCGGAGGAGAAGGATGTTCTGTTTGTGGGGATGGTTGGTTAGAACTTATGCCATGTGGATTAGTTCATCCAAAAGTTTTGGAATATGGTGGGTTAGACCCCAAAGAATATTCTGGATTTGCTTTTGGGCTCGGATTTACACGACTTGTAATGATGCTTTATGGAATTAATGACATAAGATTATTACAGTCAGGCGATCTAAGATTTATTAAACAATTCTAGAAATTCAATTTTTATTTTAAATTCATAACTTAATATTATGTATATATCAAAAAAATGGCTTGGAAATTATGTTGAGTTGCCAAAAGAATTAGACTCACAGGAATTAGCAGAGAAAATTACTACTTCAATTGTTGAAATTGATAATTTTTTTGATCAAGAAAAGGAATTAGAAAATATAATAGTTACAAAAATTATTGAAATAAATAATCATCCAAATGCAGATAAATTAAAAATTTGTCAAGTTGATTCAGGAAATAGAGGAATGTTAAAAATTGTTTGTGGGGGGAATAATTTAAAAAAAGGAATGAAAGTTCCACTAGCTCTTCCTGGTGCAAAAGTTAGGTGGCATGGCGAAGGAGAGCCTATAATTTTAGAAAAAGCAAAAATCAGAGGAGTTGAATCAGATGGAATGATTTGTGCCGCTGAAGAAATTGGACTAGCTGATTCTTATAGTGTAGAGGGCGGAATCGCAGATTTGAATCTTGACGATTCATACATAGGAAAAAATATTTCAATAGCTCTTCATCTAGATGATGTAATTTTTGAAATTGATAATAAATCACTTACAAATAGACCCGATTTATGGGGTCATTATGGAATTGCTCGTGAATTGTCGGCTTTGCTTGATTTGAGATTCAAAAAATTAAAATTTCTTGAAAAATTTAGGAAAACAAAGGGAGAAGAATTTAGTGTTGAAATCTTAGACAAAGAATCTTGTCCTAGGTATTTGGGTGTTTTAATTGAAAATATTGAGGTTTCTGAATCACCACAATGGATTAAATCATATTTAGAAAAATCAGGAATAAGATCTATTAATAATATTGTTGATATTACAAATTTTGTAATGCTTGAGCTTGGTCAGCCACTTCATGCATTTGATGCAAAAAATTTAGAGGATAATAAAATAATTGTAAGAAAAGCAAACAAAGGAGAGAAATTTAAAACACTTGACAGGGAAGAAAGAATTTTAACACAAGAAGATTTATTAATTTGTGATGGTAAAAAAGCGGTTGCATTAGCTGGAATAATGGGTGGGGAAAATAGTGAAATAACAGACTCAACAAAATCTATTTTTATAGAATCGGCTAATTTTAAAGCTTCTTCTATTAGAAAAACGTCTATGAGATTGGGGCTTCGTACTGATGCAAGTGCTAGATTTGAAAAATCGCTTGATCCCGAACTAGCAAGATATGCAATTCTTAGAGCAATAGAACTTGTTGAGCAGTTGTGCGTAAAAAGTAAAGTTGTAAATGAAATTATAGACTTAGATTTTTCATCAAAAGAAAAAATAGTCATAAATCTAGACATTAAATTTTTAAATGATAGGATTGGTTGTGAAATTTCTGTAGATAAAATTATTTCAATTTTTAATAATTTAGGATTTATAGTAAAAAACAAAAAAACATATTTAGAGGTGACTGTTCCAAGTCATAGAGCAACAGGAGACATAAAAATTCCAGAAGATTTAGTTGAAGAAATTGCAAGAATTTATGGATACCAAAATATTGGAGTAAAAGAACCTATTGTGTTATTAAAGCCAGTTTATAAAGACAAATCAATACAATTAGAAAGAAATATCAAAAATTTCATTTCAAAAGATTTAGGATATTGTGAAATTTATAATTATTCAATGATTTCAGAAGATGAAATAAATTTTGCTAATGGAAAAATAGATAATTATATAGAAATAGCAAATTCTGTCTCAAAAAATTTGAAATATTTAAGAAATAGTTTGAGCATTAGTTTATTAAAAAATGTATCGAGCAATTTAAGGTTTTATAAAGATTTTAAAATTTTTGAAATTGGAAGAATTTTTAAAAAAGAAAATGGAGAATTTCATGCAAGTAAAAATTCAAAAGAATTTTTGCCAATGCAGGACAAATTTTTAGGATTTGCGGTTTCTGGAAGAGATAAATTTTTTGAATTAAAAAGCGATATCGAATCAGTTTTTTCATATTTTAAAATAGATTTCGAAGAGTCTCCATGCAATAATGATTTATTTGAGAATAATAAGTGTTTAGAGTATCTTTCAAATGGAGAATTGATTGCTTGCTTTGGTGAAGTAAAAAAGCAAATTTTAAATAATTTTGATATTGATAGATCAGATGTACTATTTGGAGAAGTTAATTTTTCTAAACTTTGTAAATATTCAAAAGATAAAAGAGAATATAAAGAACTTCCAAAATTTCCAAAAATGATTCAAGACGTTTCAATGCTTTTAGATTATTCATATAATTGGAAGGATATAGAAAAAAGGATTAAATCAACCTCAGCTTCAATAGAAAGTGTAGAGCTTTTTGATATATATGAAGGAGAAAAAATTGAAAAAGGAATGAGATCAATAGCTTTTCACGTTACATTTTATGATCCAACAAAAACTTTAGTAAGTGAAGAAGTTGAGAAAATAATGACAGAAATAAGAAGAATTTTAGTTGCAGAATTCAAAGCTAAGATTAGATAACCAATTTATTTACAATTTTCAATTTTCAAATTTTAATTGATTTACTATTTAATAATTGACTATTGAATTAAAAATAGCCAAATAACAAAATCAATTGAAAATTAAAAATAATAAATAGAAAATAAACTTTATGTATGAAATAAAAAAAATTCACTCTCAATCACTCGCAAATTACTTAGCACTTATAACCGGTATTACGGTTTTTTTATTTGGTTTGATAAATTTTTCTATAAATATGCTTAATGCTACTACTCGAGTTTATTGGCGAGATCTTCTTGTTAGTTGGTTTATTAGCGTTATTGTATTTTATGTTATTGCATGGATTATAGGATATTTATTTTCTATAATTTATAACTTTTTTTCCAAAAGAATTAGAGGTATAATTATAGATGTGGAGTCTATAGAATTTAAAGATAGAAAAGAGAACAAAACAATAGAAAAGAAAGAGATCTAGTTTATTCAATAAAAATATATAAAAATAAAAATAAATTAAAAAAATTTGGTTTAACCAAAGATAAAACAAAAATATGGAAATAAGTATGACATTGAAAATTTTAATTTTAGTTGTTATAGTTTTAGCTTTTTATCTGCTCAAATCTAATAAAAATAATACAGATGGAAAAGATGAGATTATTTTTTCTAATTTTAAAAACAATAAAAAGCTTATTAATCCAATAATAGATAAATTCACTATTAATGTTACCCAACTTGCTATAGATAATAAATTAGATCCTGTTATTGGTAGAGAAAAAGAAATTAGACGCGTAATGCAAATATTATCAAGAAGAAAGAAAAATAATGTAATTTTATTAGGTCAAGCCGGAATTGGAAAAACTGCGATTGTAGAAGGATTGGCGCTTGCAATAGTAGAAAAAAAAGTACCAACATCTTTACTTGATAAAATTGTTTTAAAGATAGATATGTCTGCTATTTTAGCAGGTACAAAATATAGAGGAGATTTTGAGCAAAGATTTAAAACTCTTATTGATTGTATAGTTGCCATGGATAAGAAAATTATTGTTTTTATAGATGAAATTCATACAATTATTCAAGCAAGTGGATCCGAAGGATCAGTTGATGCTGATGATATAATAAAGCCACCACTTGCAAGAGGAGAGCTTCAAATGATAGGCACTACTACCACAGATGAATATAAAAAATATATTTTACCAGATACAACTCTCGCAAGACGTTTTGATGGGCTTGTAATAAGTGAACCAAATAAAGAACAAACAATAAAAATTTTACAAGGAATAAAAAAAGAATATGAAAATTATCATAAAGTTGTAATATCTGATGATATAATAAGAAAAATTGTTGATTTTTCAGTTTCAATAAAGAATAGGACTTTTCCAGATAAAGCAATTGATATTATGGATGAATTATGTGCAAAAGTAAGACTAGACAACATAAATAATAGTGATAATATAAAGATAGGACAGAAGGATTTAGAAGCGGTATTAATAGACTTTAAGAATCAAAAAATTTAATTAACGTATTTAGATTATTTAAAATATTTTTATAAAAAATGGAAGAAAATAAAAAAATAAAAATAACTACAAAATCTTTAACAAAAACAAATATTTTATTGGCTTTTTTAATTTTTGGATCTATTTTAGGAGTATTTTCTTTAGCAGTTGCTCTAAATAAAGAGATTGGTATAAAGCCAAAAAGCATTGTAAAAATTAACGCAAATTTAATTCCTAAAAATACATTAATTGAATTGGAAAATAGTGATATTTTAACAATAAATGAAAAGGCAATAGCAATGATAGATGAAAATGGAATATTACGTCTAGAAAATTCTAAGAATTATACAATATCAAAATCACAGGACAGTGGTTCTGTTTTTTTGTCTAGTAGTTATAATAATTTAGAATTAAAATGTGTTTGTAAATCAGGATCTGGATCTTGTAATACTATTCCTAATTCTCGGGCTATTGCTTGTTCTTCTTCTGGGTGTGGATCTTGTAAATTAAGTGTTAAATTAGTCAATTAGAATAAATAACGTTATTAAAAATAAGTTCCAATTTTATATATATTAAAAATTAATTAAAAATCTGTTTTTACAACAGACAAAAAAAAATGGTAGAAAAATATAGTGCTACACAAACACAAGTGGCAACAAAGGTCTCTACAAAGACAAAAGTATTGCTGGGTTTTCTTATTGTAGGATGTTTGGGGGGTATGTTTGCAATAGCTAGTATGGGTTTAAAATCTCTATCTAGAGAGGCGGTTAATCAACCCAATTCTAAAATAGTTCTTGAGTCTCAGGGAAAGACCTATGAGTATATAAATGCTGAGTCTTTAGGAAAAACAAAAAATGAACAATATACTAGAATAGCTGAAATGGCTGGAGTTTCGAAAGAACTAATTCAAAGATGTGTGGAGTCTGAGGGTCAGAATTGTCAAGAAATAAGAACTATTATTCAGTGGGGTGTAACCTGCTATTGTACTGCTCAATGTACGGCTGTGACCCACCTTGGTGGTTGTTCTGGGTGTGGTCCTAATAGCAACCCAACATGCGAGAAAAATTGTGGTACCACGTCTTTTCCAAATTGGAAATACGGTTATTGCATTGAAACTGGTTATATAATAATAGGTGGAATACTTATTAAATTCTAATTAGCTGTGGTTAATAAATGTCAATAGTTTAATCATTTGGTGGGTTTATCTATTTTAATTTAAAAGCAAAATAGTTCATACAATAAGAACTATTTTGTTTTTAAAATTCCCTATTTTAACTCATTAAAAATCAAAAATTTTTATTATTTAATATTATTATTTGAATTTTTTAATTTGCTTGACAAAAATTATAAATGTTGTAATATTATCTAAATTATATTAATGGAGGAAAAATGAAAAAATTGTTTATTATCACTTTAATTATTGTTATTTTTACAGGCTTCTCTTTTTTAATTATTAGGAGTGTAAAATTTAACAAAAAAGATAGTAGAGAAATTCAGAGAGTCAATTATTTAGAGTTGCAAAGTCTTGTTAGCTTTAACAAAGATTTCATTCTTATTATTGGAGGAAGAAGTTGTTATTATTGTAAAATAGCAGAGAATTCTATAAAGAAGAGTTTCGACGGTAATAGATTTAAGTTTTTTAAAAAAATCGAATATAAGGATCTTCAAACTAATCAGTTAATAAATAAAGAAAGTATCGATTTAATTCCACTAACCTTAATTATTAAAAATGGAGTTGTTGTAGAAAAGATTTCGGGTTTTCGTGAGGAGATATATATCCCCAAACTTGACTCTCTCATTGTTGAACATTTTGAATAATTTGATAGCTATTAATGGTCTTTGTACCACTAATAGCTTTTTTATTATATCTTTAAAATCACCTTGATTTTAGGGTGTTTTTTTGGTAAAATAAAGGCATGGTTAGTGTTGGTATTAAGCTAAATAAAGTACTTAAAAATAGGGTATTTTTTAGTTTTTTGATGGAATTTATTATTAATTTTTAATTTTTATTTTTCAATTTTGATTTAAATAAAAATTTTTAATTTTTAATTAAAATAAGTTTATGAAAAGTGATTTAGAAAAGGCCAGTATGGCCTATGACTTAGAAGAGAGGACAAGTGTTTTTGGAGAAAATATAATTAATTTTTGTAAATCCCTGGAACACAATTTTCTAAGTAAAATTATACTAGCTCAATTATTAAGATCGGCAACTAGTGTTGGCGCAAATTATATAGAGGCAAATAACGCAAGCTCAAAAAAAGATTTTAGAAACAAGATTTATATTTGCAAAAAAGAAGCAAATGAAACTCGTTATTGGTTAAAAATGATTAGAAAATATAATTCTAGTAAAGAATTAGAAATTCAAAGTTTATTAAAAGAGGCCCACGAATTTTCTTTAATATTTGGCAAGATATCAGCCTCTTTAAATAAAAATTTAGAATTAAAAATTAAATAAAAATTCAAAATCAGTAATTAAAAATTTATATATGGGTGATAAAAAAGACATAAAAAAAGCAAGTAAATATACGGCTGATGAGATTACGGTTTTAAAGGGTCTTGATCCTGTTAGAAAAAGACCAGGAATGTATATTGGAAACACTGCTAGTCAGGGTTTACATCATCTAATTTGGGAGGCAGTTGATAATGCAATAGATGAGTCTATGGCAGGATATTGTACTGAAATTATTATAAAATTACTACCAGAGGGAAAAATTTCTGTTTCTGATAACGGTAGGGGAATTCCAGTTGATATTCATAGAGCCACGGGAAAAAGTGCATTAGAGACAGTAATGAGCACCCTTCATGCTGGTGGTAAATTTGGAGATGCGGGATACAAAGTTTCCGGAGGTCTTCACGGAGTTGGAATTTCTGTTGTAAATGCGTTGTCAGTATTTTTAAGAGCAGAAGTAAAAAGAGATGGAAAATTATATTATCAGGAATATAAAAGAGGAAAACCAGTTACAAAATTAATGACTGAAAAGGGTAAAGTTCATGGAACTGGTACAACGCAAATTTTCCAGCCAGATCCTGAAATTTTTACGGTTTTAGAATTTGATTTAAAAATAATTTTAAATCATATAAGACAGCAGGCATATCTTACAAAAGGTGTAAAAATTTCAGTTATTGATGAAAGAGTTGATTTGGGCAAAACAAAAGATGGAGACAAAATAGAATATCCATCTTACACATTTTATTTTGAAGGAGGAATTGCTTCTTATGTTAGACATTTAAATTTAAATAATGAGACGACTCAAGATAATATTTTTTATGTTCAAAAAGAAAGGGATAATATTCAGGTAGAAGTTGCACTTCAATACTGTAAAGATTTTAGAACTAGTATATATTCTTTTGCAAATAATATTCCTACAATTGAGGGCGGAATGCATTTAATAGGATTTAAAACAGCTCTACTTAAGTGTTTATCTGACTACGCAAAAGAAAATAATATTTTAAAGGAAAAAGACGGAATTTTAACATCTGAAGATATAAAAGAAGGATTAACTGCTGTTGTTTCAGTAAAATTACCAGAACCTCAGTTTGAGGGACAAACAAAGGCAAAACTAGGAAATGTTGAGGTCCGTGGTATTGTTTATTCTATTTTTAAAGATTATTTTAGTGCTTTTTTAAATGAGCATCCAAATGATGCAAAAGGAATCCTTTCAAAATGTATGCTTGCTGCACAAGCAAGACAAGCGGCTAGATCAGCTCGCGATGCTGTTATTAGAAAAGGAGCATTAAAGGGATTTACACTTCCCGGAAAACTAGCAGATTGCTCATCAAGAAAAGCAGAACTTACAGAACTATATATTGTTGAGGGGGATTCTGCTGGTGGATCTGCTAAACAAGGAAGAGATAGGACTATTCAGGCGATACTTCCTCTTCGCGGAAAAATTTTAAATGTAGAAAAGTCTCGTCTTGATAAAATGCTTGCAAATAATGAAATTAAATCACTCGTTGTTGCACTTGGAACAAACATTGGAGAAGATTTTGATGTTTCAAGATTGAGATATCATAAAATAGTAATAATGACTGATGCTGATGTTGATGGATCGCATATTAGAACCCTTCTTTTAACTTTATTTTATAGATATTTACCTGATTTATTAAAGTATGGCTATATTTATATTGCTCAGCCACCTCTTTATCAAATTAAACAAGGAACAAAAATACGATGGATTTATAACGATGAAGAATTAAAAACCGCAATGAAAGAAATGGGAATTGATAAAGAAATTGATGTTTCAGAAATTGTTGAAGAGGCTATAGACGAGGAGCAGGGTGAAGAAGTAGAATCTGAAGAAAAAGAGAAAAAACAAAAAAGTTTTTCAATTCAAAGATACAAAGGTTTAGGAGAAATGAATCCAGAACAATTATGGGAAACAACAATGAATCCCGAAACAAGAATTATGAAAAGGGTTTCCATAGAAGATGCAGTAGAGGCAGATGAAATTTTTGAAAAATTAATGGGTTCTGATGTTGATCATAGAAAGAGATTTATTCAAACTCATGCAACAGCAGTTAAAAATTTAGATATTTAAAAATAAAATTTAAAGCAACTAAACTTTAAAGTTTTTTATAAAAAAAGAGGACTTTTATGAAAGTTCTCTTTTATATTGACAAGCAATTTTTCTTGTTATAATATTATATATGGATTAGCACTCTTAATGTCTAAGTGCTAAACAATAATTAATAATTAATTTAAAATCTATGAACTTAAAGCCACTATTTGACAATATAGTTGTCAAAAGAATTGAAGAAAAAGAAACAACAAAATCAGGAATTGTTTTACCAGATACAATTGACAAAGAAAAACCTCAAAAAGGAGAAGTAGTAGCAGTTGGAGATGGAAAAATTTCCGATAATGGTGAAAAAATTCCTATGCAAGTAAAAACAGGAGATAAAATTTTATTTAGAAAATATGCTCCAGATGAAATTAAAATTGACGGAGAGGAATATCTTGTTATGACTCAAAGCGACGTAATTGCGATTTTAGAATAATTTCCATCTATTAAATTATTAATCAATTAACAATTAACTATTATAATAATATGGCAAAACAAATATTATATAGTGAAGATGCAAGAGTAAAAATTAAAGCAGGGGTTGATAAATTAGCAAATGCTGTAAAAGTAACATTAGGACCAAAAGGAAGAAATGTGGTTTTAGGAAGTGGATATGGTTCACCAACAATCACAAAAGATGGTGTTACTGTTGCAAAAGATATTGAATTAGAAGACAAATTTGAAAACATTGGAGCAGAACTTGTAAAAGAAGTTGCTTCAAAAACAAATGATATAGCAGGAGATGGAACAACAACTGCAACGGTTTTAGCCCAGGCAATAATAGCAGAGGGAATTAAAAATGTAACAGCGGGGACAAACCCACTATCCATTAAATCTGGAATTGAAAAGGGGGTTTCATATATTACAGAAGAATTAAAGAAAATTTCCAAGAAAATTGATTCAAAAGAAGAGATTGCGCAAGTTGCCTCAATTTCAGCAAATGATAGTGAGATTGGAAATATAATTGCTGAGGCAATGGAATCTGTTGGAAAAGATGGAGTTATAACTGTTGAAGAAGGACAATCATTTGGAGTTGTAAAAGAAGTTGTTGAAGGAATGCAGTTTGATAAGGGATATGTTTCTCCTTATATGATTACAAATCCAGACAGAATGGAATCAGAACTAGAAGATCCATATATTTTAATTACGGATCAAAAAATTTCATCACTTAAAGATTTTATGCCGATTTTAGAAAAGATTGTTCAATCAGGTAAAAAAGAATTAGTAATAATTGCTGACGAAGTAGATGGTGAGGTTTTGGCAACACTTGTTGTAAACAAATTAAAAGGAATATTTAATTCACTCGCAGTAAAAGCACCTGGATTTGGTGATAGAAGAAAAGCAATGTTAGAAGATATTGCTGTTTTAACTGGTGCAAAAGTAATTTCTGAAGAAGTTGGATTAAAAATTGAAAATGCAAGTTTGGAAATGTTAGGTGGTGCAAGAAAAGTAGTTTCAACAAAAGAAAATACAACAATTGTAGAGGGTCATGGTGATAAAAAAGAATTAGAAGAAAGAATTAAACAAATTAAAAAAGAAATGGAAATTTCTGATTCTGATTTTGATAAAGAAAAATTACAAGAAAGACTTGCAAAATTATCAGGCGGAGTTGCTGTAATAAAAGTTGGAGCTGCAACCGAGACAGAAATGAAAGAGAAAAAGCATAGAATTGAAGATGCACTTTCTGCAACAAAAGCAGCTGTTGAAGAAGGAATTGTTGTTGGAGGTGGAGTAGCTTTGATTAGAGCATCAAAAGATATAGAAAATGTAAAAATTGATACAGAAGAAAAAATAGGACTTGATATTTTGCGTCGTGCTGTTGAAATGCCAATCAAGCAAATTGCTCAAAATGCAGGTAAAGATGGCGCTGTTGTTTGTGATCAAGTAAAAAATAATAAAGAAATTAATTTTGGTTATAACGCAGGAAAAGATAATTTTGAGGATTTAGTAAAATCAGGAGTTGTTGATCCCACAAAAGTTGTAAGAATTGCATTACAAAACGCATCATCAATCGGAGCGTTATTTTTAACCACAGAAGCTGTTGTTTCTGATTTACCAAGTAAAGATAATTGTTCATGTGATTCACATGGAAATGGAATGCCAATGGGCGGATATCCGGGAATGATGTAATATTCTATTTTTATACAATATTTGTAGAGGCGTAGCATTGCTACGTCTCTATGTTTTTGTATCCGGATATCCGCCCCCTAGACTCATTTTTATTAGTCTTATTTTATGCTAAAATATATATGTATATATAATTTATTTATTTTTATATTATGAATATTGACGAAGAAATATTAATAGAAGACAAATATGGGAGAGGCAGGAACATAGATGATCTTTTACGTATTGCTGATGATGCAAATTATACAGAACCTCAGAAATCAGACACAGTTTCAATAGAAAAAAATGATGAAAAATCAGTATTGTTTGATGATATGAAAATTTTAAAAGAAAAAAAATTAGATAATACTAAAGATCAAACAATAAAACAAAGGAAAATACATTACACATTGAGTATTATTTTATCATCCCTATTTATAACATTATTTAGCATAGTGATCATTTTAATGAAAGGAGATATAAGAAATACTTTTTTGGGAGTATTTAGGATCCCATTTGAAATATTGATTTTTTTAATTTTAAGTTTGTATATTGTAAGAAGAAAAAAACAAATTCCAAAAATTTCAGGAATTATTTGTTCTACAACAGGATTTTTTTCAGGGCTCTCTATCTCACTCTTTAAAATTTTTTATTTTAAAGAACTCTGGACAATATTTAATACAATAACAGAAAGTTTGTTTTTATCATTGCTTGGTTTAATATTTGGTCTTGTGTTTGGTGGTCTTTTTTATTCAGTTAATTCATCATTAGAACAAAAATATGCAAGAAATAAATAGCACACAAAAAAATTATAAAATTTCAGCATTAAGTTATTTATGGATTACATGTATTATTCCATTAGCTTTTTCAAGAGATGATTTTGTTAAATTTCACGCTAAACAGGGTTTGATTTTATCTATAATACAGATTATTTCTAGTTTTTTAATTGTTATTCCTGTTTTAGGTTGGATTTTTGCAATATTAATAACTTTTGCTACTGTTTTAGCAATAAAATCAGCACTATCTGGTGGAAAATGGAAAATACCATATATTTATGAATTATCACAAAGAATTAATATAAAATAATTCCTCGATTTTATTCGAGATAAAATTATGAAAAATACAAAAATTATAGCAACAATAGGTCCCGCTTCGTCAGATTATAATACTCTTTTAGAGATGGCAAAAAATGGAATGAATGTTTGTAGATTAAATTTTTCTCACAATTCACATGCTAGCCATCTTTCGCTTATAAAAAATATTAAAAAAGTTAGCAAGGATTTAAATATTCCAATTTCAATAATGCAAGATTTGCAGGGTCCTAAAATAAGAGTTGGGAATGTTTCTGATTTGGGAATAAAAATTAATAAAAATGAAAAAATTATTTTAATTCATGATAAAATTGTAAATTATAAATTATTAGTTGGTTCCGGAAATAAAATCATCCCGGTTTCTTTCCCCATTCATAAAATTGTAAAAAAGAATACAAGTATAATGATTCACGATGGACTTTTAGAATTAAAAGTTTATAAAATTGTAAAAGATTCTGTTTGGTGTGATGTTATAAAAGATGGAACTGTTTTTTCTTTCAAGGGTATAAATATTCCAAATGTTAACATAAAAGAAAAAGCCTTAACAAAAAAAGATTTAGATGATTTAAAATTTGGAATTAAAAATGGAATTGATTGGGTTGCTTTATCTTTTGTAAAAACAGCCAAGGATATAAAAGATATAAAAAATGCAATAAAGAGATTTAAGCAAAATGCAAATGTAAAAGTTATGGCAAAAATTGAAACTCCAGAGGCTTTGAAACACATAGATGAAATTATAGTAGAATCAGATGGAATTATGGTCGCTCGTGGAGATTTAGGAGTTGAAATACAGGTTGAAAAAGTACCAATCATACAAAAGGATTTAATTTTAAAATGTTTACATGTTGGAAAACCAGTTGTTGTTGCAACACAAATGCTTGAATCAATGGTAAAAAATATAAAACCCACCAGAGCGGAAGTATCAGACGTCGCAAACGCCGTAATTGATCATGCTGATGCTGTAATGTTGTCAGAGGAAACTGCATTTGGAAAATATCCAATTGATACAATAAAAGTTATGTCGCGTGTAATTGATATAACAGAAAAATCTCACTATGATGATTCTTTAAAAATTAATTCAACAGAAAAGTTGAAAAATGTACTCGCTATTTCAGAATCAGTAAAAGAGCTAGTTTTAAATACAGAGGCTAAAATAATTGTAGTTGCAACAAATTCAGGTTATAGCGCCAGAATGATTGCGAAATTTCGTCCAGAAACAAAAATTGTAGCACTTGTTAATGATGAAAGAGTGAGGCGTCAATTATCTTTGGTCTGGGGAATTTATTCTTATGGAATGCCAAAATGCAAAACCATAGAGGAATTAATTAGAAAGATAATGCTGTTTATAAGAAATAATAAATTAGCAAAGCGTGGTGATATGGCAGTGATAGTTACCGGCCAACCAGTTGGGATGAAAGAGAATATGAATCTCATAGAGTTAAAGAAAATATAAATTTAATTTAAAATTAAAATAATATGAATAAAAAAATTATAATTTTATTTTTGTTATCAATTTTATTAGTGGGAGTTTTTTTATTAGCACTTTATTTTAAAATGAATTTAGATAAAAATCGTAGGCAAATAGTTGTTGAACAAAATAACACAGAAAAAAAGTTAGATGTAAAAGGATTATTATTTAAAATTGAACAAAACAAACAAGGGATATCGCTTAATTTTTATACAGATGAAAAATATTTATGCGGTGATTTGAATTATATTTTTAATGTTGATAAAGAAAAAGCTACTTTAGATTTAGAATTAAAAAATATTACAGAAAAAATTATATGTGAAAATGATCCAAGGATAATTGAAAAAAGAGAAATAGTGGGAGAAATGAAAAATTGGGATTTAAATGTATATTATAAAAATAAAATTATTAAATATAAGATGGTTGTTGACAACAACAATTTAAAGATTTTTAATATAGAAAATACAGAGGATAAGAGTATTGTAAAATTTGAAAATAATAATTATTTATTATTAGAAAATAATATAGTAAGACTTAGAATAGATTATTATGACAAAAAAGCAGAGTTGGGTGTAAATAATTTACTAAAAAGATTAGATGTTTCTAAAAAAGAAGTAAAAATTGATGAGGCAGAAATTGCTTTTTCAAACCTTACAAGTATTTCTTATAAAACAAACGCACCATATAGTATTGTAAAATATTTTACATTTGATGATGAAAATTTATTTAAAACAATTGTATTAGAATTTAAAAAAATCGACTGCTATAAAGAAAATTCAGATCATAATAATTGTATATCTCTTGATTTTAGAACAAGTAATGGTAAAAGATATTGTACCTGGCTTAATGCAATTTATTAATATTATAAAAATATGAAAAAACAAATGAATAAATATGTTTTGTGGTTTGATGAACTAACAATAAAAGATGTGGAATTAGTTGGTGGAAAAAATGCTTCTCTCGGAGAAATGTATCAAAAACTTGGAAATCAGGGAATTCCTGTCCCAAACGGATTTGCAGTAACAGCGCAGGCTTATTGGTATTTTTTACAGCACAATAGAATAAAAGAAAATATAAATAAAATACTGAGGGGTTTAAATACCGATAAAATAACTGATTTGAAAAATAGAGCAAAAAAAATAAGAGAATTAATATTAAAATCAGAATTCCCCGAGGATTTAAAAGAACAGATTTTGGATTCATATAAAAAATTGGCAGAGTTCTATAAAACGTCAATTTTAAATTGTGATGTTGCTGTTAGGTCATCTGCTACAGCTGAAGATGCTGCTGATGCTTCATTTGCTGGTCAGCAAGAATCATATTTAAATATAACCGGGGAACACGCAATACTTGAAGCTATTAAAAAATGTATGGCCTCGCTTTTTACAGATCGTTCAATTTCATATAGGTGTGATAAAAAAATTAGTCATTTTAAAATTGCTTTATCGGTTGTAGTTCAAAAAATGGTAAGATCAGATTTGGCATCATCTGGAGTAATGTTTTCTGTTGATACAGAATCAGGATTTCCAGAAATTGTTGTAATAAATGCCGCTTATGGATTGGGAGAATATGTTGTAAAAGGAGTTGTGACTCCAGATGAATATCATGTGTATAAGCCAACCCTAGAAAAAAAATACAATTCAATAATTGGAAAAGATGTTGGAGAAAAAGCAAAAAAATTAGTTTATGCAACTGGCGGAACTGGTTTTACACAAAATGTTGATGTTCCTGTTGAAGAAAGATTAAAATTTGTTTTAAGTGATGATGAAATAATTCAACTTGCAAAATGGGCAGTAATAATTGAGAAGCATTATAAAAAGCCAATGGATATGGAGTGGGCTAAAGATGGAAAAACTAAAAAATTATATATTGTTCAGGCTAGACCAGAGACAGTTACATCACGCGAGAATAAAAATGTTTTAACAGAATATTCTATAAAAGAAAAAGGAAAAGTAATTTTAGTTGGCGAATCAGTTGGTAAAAAAATTGGATCTGGTATTTCTCATGTTATAAAAAACGTAAATGAATTAGTAAATTTTAAAGATGGAGAAGTTTTAGTTGCTGAGATGACGGATCCTGACTGGGAACCAGTTATGAAAAAAGCAAGTGCAATTGTAACAAATTCAGGTGGGCGTACATGTCATGCTGCAATTGTCTCTCGTGAACTTGGAATTCCATGTGTCGTAGGCACAACAACAGGAACTTCAAAATTAAAAAATGGGCAAATCGTTACGGTTGATTGTTCTCTTGGTGAAGAAGGATTTGTTTATGAAGGTAGGGTTCCATTTGTAAAAAAAGAAATAAATTTAAAAAATTTGAAATTACCAAAAAATGTCAAAATAATGATGAATGTTGGAAATCCAAGACAAGCCTTTAGAGATTCAATGATTCCAAATGAGGGAGTTGGGCTTGCAAGAGAAGAATTTATAATTTCAAATTACATAAAAGTTCATCCACTAGCACTTCTTGAATTTTCAAAAGTAAAAAATAAAACAGAAAAAGAAATAATAAGGCAATTAACCGTTAATTATAAAAGTAAACCAGAATTTTTTGTTGAGAAATTAGCTGAGGGGGTTGCTAGAATTGCAGCCGCATTTTATCCAAAAGATGTAATTGTAAGATTATCCGATTTCAAATCAAATGAATATGCAAATTTATTAGGTGGAAAATATTTTGAGCCAAATGAGGACAATCCAATGATAGGTTGGCGAGGTGCTTCTCGTTACTATGATCCTAAATACGAAAAAGCATTTAGATTGGAGTGTAGGGCGCTTAAAAAAGTTAGAGAACAAATGGGGCTTAATAATGTAAAAATTATGATTCCATTTTGTAGAACAATAGAAGAAGGAAATAAAGTTATAAAAATAATGACAAGCGAGGGATTAAAGCGCGGAAAAAATGGATTAGAAGTTTATGTAATGTGTGAAATTCCATCAAATGTAATATTGGCAGATGAGTTTGCTAAAATTTTTGACGGATTTTCAATTGGTTCAAATGATTTGACACAATTAGCTCTCGGGGTAGACAGAGATTCAGCTATGGTTTCTCATATTTATAATGAAAGAAATGAGGCGGTGAAAACATTAATTAGAAATGTTATTAGTATTGCAAAGAAAAATAAAAGAAAAGTCGGGATTTGTGGTCAGGCACCAAGTGATTTTCCAGATTTTGCAAAATTTTTAGTAAAAGAAAAAATTGATAGTATGTCGCTTGTTCCTGATTCTGTTATAAAAACAATTTTAATGTTAAAGAAAAAATAAATTCATATATGGGAGGAAATTATGAGTTTGAATTGTTTGTCAGGGGTAGATAAAAAAAGAGCCCACAGACTAGAAGAGTTAAATGAGGTCGGAAAAGAAATTCATTTTAGTTCTGATTTATGTGATGGATTATTTTTAATACGTAAACCGTGTCACCATATTGGTGGTATATATACTCATGAATTCGGTATCTATCATAGTAAGTCTGGTGAGTTAATTTTTTTTCACAGATGTGATCATTGTTTATATTCAGTAAGAATTAATTCTGATTACTACTACAGAGCAAAACAGATTTGTGATTCGGGGGGAAACTATATTGACTAATTGTTGATTTGTAATATAATGTTTATTATAGAAATTGCCAGGAGGTAAAATGTCAAACAAAAAAAAGAATACGGGATTCGGGGTCGTTTGTGATGAATGTGGCAAAATTTTAGATATGCCACCAGTAAATGATGGAAAGGAAAACACAACAAAAAAAGAGGATTGTTCTGAACCTCGAAATGGAGGGAAGCATCACCTATCCAATTACGGGACAAAACGTCCCGGGTATAGGAGGTAGTTTCTAATCTCCAATATCAATTTTAAAAGCTCGGCATCGCTGTCGAGCTTTTTTGTTTTTTATAATTTTTCAGATAGTCCGAGTATTCTCTTGTATTCTTCTGTTAGTTCAATTTGTCCGGGAGTATTCCATGTTGCTATGAGTTCTCCCAACATATCACAGCAACTTAATCTATGACACCCCACGTAATCACCAGGAAAATCTTTATTTTTTACAGCATAATCCGGAATTTTGAATGTTTCTTTGGGATTTTGTAGAGTGATTAAATCTCCTATAAATATTGGATTACCACACCACGCACATCTTATTGTCATCTTTTCAAGGCATTTGTGACAATAGGGTACATTATTATCCATTATTTCTATTATAGATGAAAATCCATTAAAAGTCACCACATCTTTTATATATGTATAGTGACCACACTCAGCGAGAGTTTTTTTCTAAAAGATCTTAAAAATAATTTAAATAAGATAATTTTAATCACGCAAAGAGTTTTGTAAAAATAGTACACCAACTCTTTTACAAATTTTTGAAATAGTTTCATTGTTTCCTCCAGATAGAATTATTTTATTTGAAAAGTATTATTATGCTATTTAACGATTTTAAAAATTTTTTGTTTTGTATTTTTGATTATATAAAGTATTTTAATTTTGGTTGGCGGAGAGGACAGGATTTGAACCTGCGATACCTTTCGGTATACCCGCTTTCCAAGCGAGCGCACTAAGCCACTATGCGACCTCTCCAATATTTTTCTTTGTATCCTCTAATAAAAACTTTAATCTTTCTCTTCCCTTGCCAGATTTTAAAAATTTTTCTTCTTTCCTTGCATCAATATTTGATAAAAATACTTCATAATATATTAATTTCCAGGGAGTACCTTTTGAGGTATATTTACTTGATCCGCAATTATGCTTTCTTATCCTTTCTTTTAAATTACTAGAATATCCTACATAATATTTATTTATCTTTTTACTATATATTATATATACATAAAACATATATTTATAAATAACTTTAGCCACCCAGCCCTAGGCGGGTTCGCCTTGGGCGAATATGCGACCTCTCCATGTAATATATATAATATTGATTTTTTTATATTATTGCAAGACTTACGGTCAAATTGAATGTATTGTATAATTAGAATGGGTGAAGTCAAAATATAATCTATGAAAAATAATTTTAAACAATTGAAAAAAGAGGTTTTAAATATTTTACAAAATGGTCGTCCAGATTGGGATATTCCACATACTTTGACATCTGTGTATTATATAAAAAAATTATTGAAAAAAGAAGGTGGGAATGCAAAAATATTAATAACAACAATGTATTTGCATGATATCGGCTATTCATGGGTAAGAAGAGATTTAAATAAAAGAGATAATGTAATAAAATCAAAACTAGATCATATGAAAAATGGAGTAATTTTTGGAAGACAGATTTTGGATAAATTGAATTACGCAGATGATGAAAAAAAACAAATTTTACATTTGATAGGAATTCACGATAATTTAAATGATATTTTTGACACAAATAAACAATTAGTTTTTGAAGCAGATTCTCTGGCGCAAATTGATACAAAGAGAGCTAAATCAAATTTAAATAATGAAGATAGAATTAAATTTATAAATGGCTTTGAAGAAAAAAGATTGCCAAAATTTAAAACAAAAACAGGAATTAAATTAGTAGGTAAATTATTTAAACGCGCTAAAAAATTTTATTTGAAATAATATGAAAAGATTAAAATGTAATATTGGTGAATATGGAATTATAATAAATTCAAAAAAAGAATTTTTAATCTTAAAATTACCAATAAACAAAGAATTTAAGAAAGAAATGTGGATGTTGCCGGGTGGCAGATTAAATATTAATGACAAGCCAGAATTTGGTTTAAAGCGTGAGGTATTTGAGGAGACAAAATTAAAAATAAAAATTATTATGCCAATTCATGTTGCGAGATGGGGCATAGAAAAGCCCCCAAAATATTCTGTATTTTTTATTTGTAAATTGATATCTGGTAACAATTTGAAAATTAGTGGTGAACATATTGACAGTAAATGGATAAAATTTAATCAAATAGATAAAATTTCTTGGCATAATATAAATACTAAAATAGCAATTAAAAAAGCAAAGCAATTTTATTTAAAATAATATGGAAGCTGAAAAAAATAATAATATAGAAACATTGGAAGCGATGTCCCAGGAGCAGAAAAGAAAAAAGAAAATTGAAATAGGTGAAGATGGAAATTATATAAAACCTACAGCGGAGCAAATAGAGAAATTTGAAAGGGGATTAGAAACAATGTCGGAGGTTTTTGAAAATGCTGATTTCCCATGGTATGTTGACGGGGGAGCAAATATTACTCTTTATAGTGGTGAACAAAAAAGAGAGCATAAGGATTTAGATATAAGTATATTAAAAGGAGACCTTGATAAATTAAAAGAGTTATTAAAAAATAAAGGTTTTGAAATCGCAGAAACTAATCATTTATTTATAAAAAAAATAAATAATTATGATTCAAATAATATTTTTAATGAAGTTGATTTGCATGTTCATGATATAGACAAAGACGGAAATTTAATTATTAATTATACTGGAGCAAAATTTCCAAAAGAATATATAGAGCCCATAAAACATAAAATTTTAAATGGAAAAGAAATAAACCTCTCCCATCCAGCCTTAGTTGTTTATCATAAATTGTACTCGTATGAGTGGGATAGAGATAGAGTATATGATATAAAAGATTTGGAGCAAATTGTAGATAAACTAGAAATTAAAGATTTTGAAATTTTAAGAGATATATTAACAGAAGAATTTGAAAATAGAAAACAAAAAATCCTTGCTAAATTTGATGATTTTTGGAATATTATATCTACAAAATTACAAAATAGGGACGAATTTTTGATTAAAGGAGTTTTATTTGAAGATGATGATGTCAGGCGAAATATGCAAAATAAAAATAAAATGTCCACAATAACAATTCAATATATTGATATGATAGCTAGATATATCTCAGACAGAAATTATGATATCTCCAGAGGGGATTTTATTAATAAATCAATTGAAATAATAGATTCTTTAGAAAACGCAAAAGAAAAGTTAGAAATTTTGGATCACTTAGAAAAATTAAAAAATAATCAATAATTAAAATATCCAGCTCAGCTGGAAATAAAATTATGATGCAGTATTTAGTTTTTGTAGGCGCTTTTGTAGGATTAATATTCACTATTCCTTATATAAAAGAAACTATAAAAGGAAATACCAAGCCAAATAGAGTTTCATGGCTTTTATGGTCAATTGCTCCAACCATTGGAACTGTTGCATCGATATCAAATGGTGTTGGGTGGAGCGCGCTTCCTGTTTTTATGTCTGGATTTATACCTTTTTTGGTTTTTATTGTTTCTTTTATAAATAAAAATTCATATTGGAAATTAGAAAAATTTGATTATTTATGTGGACTATTTTCCGTATTGGCACTGATTTTTTGGGCAATAACAAAACAACCAATTATAGCTATTGTTTTTGCAATTTTAAGTGATTTTTCTGCTGCAATCCCAACACTAAAAAAGTCATGGAAATATCCAGAAACAGAAACAGTAAGTGCTTATGTGGGAGGATTGTTTAGTGCGTTTACTGGTTTTACGGCCGTGAAATTTTGGAATTTTTTAGAAATTGCATTTCTTATATATCTTGTTATTATGAATATAGCTTTAATTTTTGCAATTTTAAGAAAAAAAATTATTAAATAAAAAAACTATGTTTAAAAAACAAAAAAGTAAATTAACTGTTAAATATTTAGGCGGACACATTTTAACAGTAATTGGGTTGGTTTTAGTTTGGCGAGGTATTTGGTACGTACTTGATGGAATTGATAAAATATTTTTTGATGGTTTTCATGGATGGTCTGGAATTTTTGGTGTAATTATAGGAATCTTGATATTATATTTACCAGATAAAGATCTAAAGGAGATTGAGAAGCTTTAACATGTATAATTATATGAATAATTCATTTGAAAATTTGGATATGATAAATAGGGTTGATAAATTAAGAGATAATTATAATAATCCCCACGAAGATCCAATAAAAAAATTAGCTGAAAAAGAAAATGAATTTAGAGATGAATTATCTAAAGAACAAATTGATCCAAAATCAATAAATAAAATAGCGGATAGGTTTTCTAATGAAACATTAGAAAAAATGGAGGCAGAACAAACAGGACATACAGATCTTTTAACTGGTTTTTCTAATAAAAATTCAATTATAGATAATCTTCCAAAAATTTTAAGTTCAGAGCAAAGAAAAAAACAAAATTGTTCTTTGATGATGCTAGATTTAGATTATTTTAAGTTAGTAAATGATACTTATGGACATGAGGTGGGGGATCTTGTTTTGAAAGATGTTTCTCGTGTAATTAAAGAAAATCTTAGAGAGTCAGATTTTGCATTTAGATACGGAGGGGAGGAATTTGTTGTTTTTCTTATGGATTCTGATATTGATGTAGCACAAATCGTTGCTGAAAAAATAAGAAAATCTGTAGAAGATGCGGAAATTAAATTTCGCGACAAAAATGATCAAGAAGTTATTTTAAAAAAAACATTAAGTATTGGATGTGTGGATACAAAAAGTATAAATTCTTGGAATGTTCCAGATAAAGATTTTGATAGTAAATTAGTCATGGAGGAGTTGATTAAAAAAGCAGATGAAGCACTTTATAATTCAAAAGGAAGTGGAAGAAACAAAGTAATGGTTTATAATAATTTAAAGAAATAATTAAATAAAATTTTATGTGTGGAATAATAGGATACATTGGAAATAAAGAAGCAATTCCGATTTTAATAAATGGACTTAAAAGACTAGAGTATCGTGGTTATGATAGTGCAGGTATTTGTGTTTTATCTAAAAATAAACTCCAAACAGTAAAAAAGAAGGGTCAAATTATAGAACTTGAAAATGAATTAATCGGAAAAGAAATTTGTGGAACAATTGGAATTGCTCATACAAGATGGGCTACTCACGGAGAACCAAATGAAATAAATTCCCATCCCCATTTGGATTGTAAAAATAAAATTGCCATAATCCATAATGGAATAATTGAAAATCATTCATCTTTAAAAAAAATTTTAGAAGCAGATGGACATAAAATTATATCAGATACTGACTCAGAGATTGTTTCACATCTAATAGAAAAATTTTATAATGGAAATTTAGAGGAAGCTGTTATAAAAGCAATAAAATATATTGAGGGAACTTTTGGATTGGCTGTAATTTGTAATACAGAAGAAAAAATTATTGCAGTGCGTCGTGGTTCACCACTTATAATTGGTATCGGAGATGATGAAATGTTTGTATCAAGTGATGCTTCGGCGATTTTAGAATATACAAAAAAAGTTATTTATATAAATGACAATGAAATAGTAACACTTACAAAAGATAATTATAATGTAAAAAATTTAGATGGAAATTTAGTTAATAGTGAGGTTCAGGAAATAAAGTGGAATTTAAATGAAATAGAAAAAGCTGGTTTTAAACATTTCATGTTAAAAGAAATTTATGAACAACCAAAATCAATTGAAAATACTTTGCGTGGAAGAATAAGAGAAAATAAAATTAAATTAAGTGTCGATATTAATCCAAAATTAATTAATAAAATAATTATTACAGCTTGTGGGACAAGTTGGCATTCGGCACTCATAGGAAAATATTTAATTGAAAAAATTTCCGGCATTGAAACTTGTGTTGATTATGCATCAGAATTTCGTTACAGAAATCCGATTATAAAGGATAATGATTTATTAATTGCAATTTCTCAATCAGGCGAAACAGCGGATACTCTAGCTGCAATAAGAATTGCAAAAAATTGTAAAACCTTGGGAATTGTAAATGTGGTTGGATCTACTATTGCAAGAGAGGTCGATTTTGGAATTTATCTTCATGCTGGTCCAGAAATTGGCGTTGCAAGCACAAAAGCCTTTACATGCCAAGTTACGGCTCTTATTCTTTTTGCGCTTCATTTAAGGCAAGAATTGGGCTTAGAATTGGATTCTACGCTTATAGATGAATTAAGCCTTATTCCTGATAAGATAAATAGCACATTAGAGAAGTCTGATAAAATTAAAGAAATTTCGAGCCATTTTAAAGATGCAAAAAACTTTTTATATTTAGGTCGTGGAATTAATTTTCCGGTCGCTTTAGAGGGGGCGCTTAAATTAAAAGAAATTTCATATATTCACGCAGAGGGTTATCCAGCAGCTGAAATGAAGCATGGTCCTATAGCACTCATTGATGAAAATATGTTTGTTGTGTTTATTGTTAATCGTGGAGAAATTTTTGAAAAAGTTATTAGTAATATGCAGGAAGTTAAAGCTCGAGGGGGTAATATAATTACAATAACAGATTGTGCTGATGATGAAATGATAAAAAAATTATCAAATTTTATAATTTCTGTTCCATCTACTCACGAAGAGTTATCACCACTTATAAATGTAATACCACTTCAGCTTATGAGCTATTTTGTTGCTGATGCAAAAGGATTAAATGTTGATAAGCCGAGAAATTTAGCAAAATCAGTAACAGTGGAATGAGTTTAAAAATAATAATTGAAGTTTGAATAAAATTTTTAAATATTTAATTTTAAAATAAATATATGGAAGAAAATAAAAAAATTGGTGTTGGTTTTGGGGTTATGTTACTTAGAGATAATAAAGTTTTATTAGGAAAAAGACATGAAGATCCAGAAAGGGCATCAAGTTTATTAAATGGAGCTGGGTGCTGGACAATGCCTGGTGGAAAATTACATTTTGGAGAATCATTTGAAGATGGGGCGATTAGAGAAACACTAGAAGAAACGGGAATAAAATTAAATGATGTTAGTGTTATTTGTGTTAATAATGATATTGTTGAAACGGCTCATTTTGTTACAATTGGACTTCTATCTAAAGATTTCGAAGGAGAGCCAAAAGTTATGGAACCAGATGAAATTACAGAGTGGAATTGGTTTGATTTGGAAAATTTACCAAGTCCGATGTATTTTCCAAGCGCAAAGGTTTTAGAAAATTATAAATCCAGAAAATTTTATATAAAGCAATAATTATATGAAACAACTACAAAAACAAGTAGATGAATGGGTAAAACAGTATAAAATTGAATATTTTTCCCCTCACGAAATTTTAGCACGACTTGTAGAAGAAACAGGAGAGTTAGCAAGAGAAATAAATCATATTTGGGGACCAAAGAAGAAAAAAGACAGTGAAGATAAAAAAGATCTTGCAGATGAAATGGGGGATATTATTTTTACAGTAATTTGTTTGGCTAATTCTTTAAATATAGATTTAGACGAGGCATTTTCTCGTGTTATGGATAAATGTTACGGAAGAGATAAAGACAGATATGAGAAAAAGTAAGTCCCGTTTTGATAAACATTGGTGGGGCAGGAATTCAACCTTCGAGGTTGAGCACCTGCGAGGTTGTATTATTGACAAATTGAATATTCTTTAGTAATTTTATTTTTAGTAAAAACATGATGGAGGAAAAAATGAGCAAGAGTAAAAAGAATGGGATTAGCAATTTTCAATTAGACCCAGTTTTACCGGGAGTTGGAGAACAGAATAGAGAACATCAAGAAACTTCTGATCCACTACCGAAATCAAAAAAATCTAGTTGTGCTTGTAGTGGTGGAACTGGTCAGTGTAAAAACTGTAAATGTGGGATAAATCACAGACGTTTTCCATCAAAAGATAGGATACATCAATAGATAATTAGATGTTAAGATTTTGTCGAGTTGAATTATTTCAGCTCGACTTTTTTATTATCTCAAATATCTGCTATAATTATATATATTAAAAATAATTTAAATTATATGAAAAAGCTTATAAAAATAGGAATATTTTTTCTAATTTTTGTTTTCCCATTTTATTTAACATTTGCTTCTAGTAATTATGATGGAAAATTTTTGTTTGAAAATGTTAATAATAAATTTTATTATGTAAATCCAAAAGATGATAAAATTTATGAAATTACAAGAAATAATTTTCCAAAATTATTTAAAACACTGACAATTGGATTAAAGAGTAACGAAATTTCTAAAATATTAAACACTAAAACATTATTAAATAAATATAAAGGAAAATTATTGTTAGAAATAACTGGAAGAGGAAGATTATTTTATATAGATTTGAATAGCAAAGTAACAGAAATAAAAATTAGAGATTTGGAAAATGATTTGAATAAAATTTCAGAATCAATATCTCAGGAGAGTTTTAATGGGATTAAAGAAATCAAACTAGATGAAAATGGAAATACAATTACAAATCAAACAGTAAATTTAATTATAAGACCAGTAAATGAACCAACCGATATTAGTTTTCAAAAATTTTATGATATATGGAATTTTGTAAAGCAAAAATATGCAGGAACAGTTGATTATCAAAAAATGTTAGATGGTGCAATTTCAGGACTAGTTTCGTCTCTTGGTGACGAATATTCAGTTTATATGACAAAATCCGATTCAGATAATTTTATGACTCAATTAACCGGAGATTTAGAGGGAATTGGTGCTCAGATGGATATGAAAAATGGATTTGTAACTGTTATTTCTCCACTTGATAATACTCCAGCAAAAAGCGCAGGAATAAAAGCAGGAGATATAGTTTTAGAAATTGATAATCAATCAACTTTTGGGATGACTTTAGAAAAAGCTGTTAGTTTGATAAGAGGTCCAGCGGGAACAAATGTTCTATTAAAAGTAAAACGTTTAGATAATACGGAGCAAATAATAAGTATTACAAGAGCAAAGATTCACATAAATAATGTTTCATATGAATTAAAAGATAATGGAGTTGGATATATAAAAATTACAAGTTTTGGATTAGATAGTTATACTTTGATGAATGAGGCCATTGACGATCTAAAGTCTAAAGGAGCAGATAAATTTATAGTTGATTTAAGAAATAACCCCGGGGGATATCTAGATTTAGCTATAAAAATTGCTGGATTTTGGGTAGAAAATAATGTTGTTGTAATTCAACAATCTAAAACAGGAACACCAGATCAATCTTTTTCTGCTGGAGCTAATGCTAAATTAAAAAATAATAAAACAATAATATTGGTAAATGGCGGCTCTGCTAGTGCATCAGAAATTTTAGTAGGAGCCCTACAGGATTATAAATTAGCAACAATTGTGGGTGAAAAAACTTTTGGCAAGGGAAGTATTCAAGAACTTGTAAATATTTCTGACGGATCATCTCTAAAAGTTACAACGGCTCTTTGGCTTACGCCAAACAAAAGATCAATAGAAAAAAATGGAATAATTCCAGATGTTAATATAACAATTCCTATTGATTCAGCCATAGATGTCCAGCTTGATTATGCATTATCAGCAATAAAATAATTAATTTAATCAGTTAATATATAAATTTTAACTAATATTATGGAAGAAATAAAAAAACAATTACCAATAAAAAAATTGTATCGCTCAAGAGATGATAGAGTAATATTTGGAATATGTGGAGGATTGGGTACATATTTTGAAATAGATTCATGGATTATAAGAATACTTTTTATTGCTTTTACATTTTTTAATGGATTTGGAATAATTTTGTATTTGATTTTAGCTATTTTAATTCCACTTGAGCGTGGTATAAAAGATGAGTCAAATAAGGAAGAGATAAATGATACGATAGTAGATATTAATAGAAGAAAAAATGTAAAAATTTTTTTAGGATTTATATTGATATTTATAGGCATTGTATATATATTGAGAATGTATTTTCCAATTCATTTTTTTTATTTTTTTAATTGGCATATTTTGTGGCCATACGTAATTATAATAATTGGTCTTTATGTAATATTTAGAAATACTAATATAAAATAAATGACATATAAAGATGTTGTTTCTGAATTAAAATTTTTAGAAGACAAAAATCAGGCAAAAAATTTACAAAGATTTTTTAAGACAGGACCTGGTCAATACGGAGAGGGGGATATTTTTTTAGGAATTAAAGTGCCTATTTTAAGACAAATTGTAAAAAAATATTTTAATATTTCTTTAAAAGACGCTGAAAAATTATTACAAAGTAAAATTCATGAGCAAAGATTGGTTGCTCTTTTGATTTTGGTAAAAAAATACGAAACTTCTAAAACAGAAAAAGAAAAGAAGAACATTTTTGATGTTTATGTAAAAAATAAAAAATATATAAATAATTGGGATTTGGTTGATTTGTCAGCTCCAAATATTGTCGGAACTTATCTTCTAAATAAAGATAGAAAAATTTTATATGAATTTGCAAATTCAGATCACCTATGGACAAAGAGAATCTCAATGCTAGCGTGTTTTATTTTTATAAAAAATAAAGAAACAGAGGACACATTAAAAATTGCAAAAATATTATTAAATGATAAACACGATTTAATTCATAAAGCAGTTGGCTGGATGCTTAGAGAACTTGGAAAAAGAGTTAGTGAAGAAAAAGAAGAAGAATTTTTAATAAAATATTATAGAAAAATGCCCAGAACAATGCTAAGATATGCAATTGAAAGATTTAATGAAAAGAAAAAGAAATTTTATATGAGTAAATAAAAGTTTTAAATTTGTTTTTAGATTTAGAAAAGGGCGCCGAGCTTAGCTCGGCGCCCCTATGTTTAATAAAAAATAATTAATCTATTAAATGTTCTTCTTCAACACGAGATATAAATGAAAATATAATAGCCATACTTCCTAAAATTATAAAAGTATAATTAAGCGACCAATCGGTTAAATATCCTACAATTGGATTTATCATCGCTTGGGCTAATCTTTGAAACATAGAAACAGAAGATATAACAGTTGCTCTATTTTTTGATTCTATGAATTTATTCATATAATTTGAAATATTTGCAAATCTTCCTTTTCCAAAACCTATTCCTAGAGTGAATGCTATTATGGTTAAAATTATAGATTTAGAAATCCCAGATATTATAAGAGATATTCCCGTTATAATTGCACTAAAAAATAAAAATTGTTTTTTTGTTTTAAATATTTTTTGAATATTTAAAAAATTTCCAAGTATTGCAACTTGAGATAAACAAAGGATTGCATGTATAAATCCGAAGTATTTTATATCAACACCTAAATTTTTTAGCGCTATTTGATATAACCAAATTATAAAGTAAGCTACTATTGAAATTATAATGAAATCTATTGCAAGAATTTTTAATATTTTATTTTTTAAAAGATGATTAAAACCTTTTTTTATAATTTTTATATATCTTAAAGATTCTTCTTGTTTGTTTATGTTTGGTTCTTTTAGTGATATTACAAAAAATAGAGCAATAAAAGTTGGTATCGTACTTAAAAGCATTGGAAATTGTAGTCCCATATATTTTGCTATTATGCTTCCTATTGGAGCAGCAAAAGTTATTCCAAGCATGTGTAGAGAATTAAATCTAGAGAAAACTTTTTTTGATCTGTGTTCTTCGCCTAATTCTTTCAATGAATCATAAATTAATGCTTCTTCTGCTCCAGATGAAAGAGCAACACCAAGCGCAAATAAAAATTCAGCAATAAAAAATAAATAAAAGTTTGCAAAACTTGCATATAGAGCAGGTCCTAATATTAAAAATATACAAGATAAAACAACGGATGTTTTTCTTCCGAAGTAATCAGCTATTGCGCCAGTTGGAACTTCTAATAAAAATATACATATTGTAAAAAATGATTGAAGTATCATTGCTTGAGCAAAGCTAATATGAGCCCAGTCTGTATAAAATGGGATAAGTACGGCACTTGTAAAATGTATTCCTGTCAAAAATTGATAAAAATACATTTTTTTTATATTTGCCCGTAGTTGTTTTTTTCTTTTCATGGACTTATTAATTAATTTAAAAAATCTCGTTTTTACAACCGAGATTTTTTAATATATAAAATTTATTTCAAAAAAATTATCTCGGTTGTAAATATAAAAATCCATGGATTTTTGTATAATCCATTGGTTTTTTAACCCAAGATTGTTTTAATAATTTTTTCATGATTTTACAATATCACATATTTTAATATTTTGTCAAATAAAAAACCTCGTAGTAATTAACTAAACGAGGTTTATTTTGTATTATTTTTTTATTTTCTTGGTAGCCTCCAGAGTATTTTTAATTAATTCAATAACATCTGTGACGGTGAAATAGTCTACTAATCTGTGTTTAGAATTTTTTAAGTTCTCAATTAAGTTTGTGGTGTCTATTTCTAGTTTTTCACACACCAAGACAACACCAGCAATTACATAATGCGGATGAGGTGTTTGTTGTGCCTCTTCTATCAAAAAATCAACATCTTCTTTTGTTAGTATTTTCATTTTTTCCTCCAAAAATGATTTTAATAAAACAAGCCTACAATGTTTTTATTATATTGTCAATTGTTGTTTACATATTTTTCTACTTAATATAAACTAAACTTATATAAAAATATGCCTAATAATTTAGAAGAAATTAAATCAAGGTTGGATATTGTTGATATTATTTCAGAATATATAAAACTTAATCAGGCTGGAATAAATTTCAAAGCACAGTGTCCATTCCATAAAGAAAAAACCCCATCATTTTTTATTTCACCAGAAAAACAAATTTTTCATTGTTTCGGTTGTGGTGTTGGTGGTGATATTTTTGAATTTGTTAAAAGAATCGAGGGTGTAGAATTTCCAGAAGCACTTAGAATATTGGCTCAGAAAGCAAATGTAAAAATTGATTATGACTATAATCCAGAGCTACAAAATAAAAAAACAAAAACACTTGATATAATAGAAAATGCTGTAAAATTTTACCATAAAAATTTATTAGAAAGTGAAAATGCAAAAATTGCAAGAGATTATTTGGAGACTCGTTCAATTACAAGAGAAGCTATTGATATGTTTAATTTAGGATATAGTGAAGATTCTTGGGATTCGCTTTTAAATTTTTTAAAATCAAAGGGTTATACTGAGATTGAAATTGAAACTGCGGGGTTAATTTTAAAATCCCAGAAAGGCGGGTTTAATTTTTATGATAGATTTAGAAATAGATTAATGTTTCCAATAAATAATATTTTTGGAGAAACAATTGGATTTACTGCAAGAATTTTAGTGAAAGACGATAATCAGGGAAAATATGTGAATTCACCTCAATCCGATGTTTTTGATAAAAGTGCTGTTTTATATAATATGGATCTCGCAAAGTTAGATATAAAAAATAAAAATTATACAATTCTAGTAGAGGGAAATATTGATGTAATATCAACCTATATGGCTGGTACAAAAAATGTAGTTGCAAGTTCTGGTACAGCTCTAACTCCACAACAAGTCAAGATTTTAAAAAGATACTCTGAAAATTTAATTATTGCCTATGATGGCGATAGTGCTGGAATTAATGCAACTTTTAGAATAGTGGACAATGCATTAAATGAAAATATGAATATAAAAGTGGCGGCACTTCCAATTGGAGTCGATCCGGATGACCTAATCCGTCAAGGAAAAGAAAAATGGATAGATGTAATAAAAAATGCAAAACCACTTATGGATTTTGTTTTTTCAAAAATTATAGAGTCGGTTGATTTATCAAATATATTTCAAAAAAAGCAAGCGGCAAAAAAGTTATTATTATTTATTTCAAAATATAGAGATGAAATTGAGAGAGAAACATATCTTAAAAAATTATCAGAATTAATAGATGTTGATTTTAAAATTTTAAAATCAAAAATAAATGAAATATTGAGTAAAAAAGTTATTACAGAAAAGAAAAATTACAAAGAAGATTTTATGTTAAGTGAAAAAAACAAAAGAGAGGAGCTGTTAAAACAAATTTTAGCTTTAGGGATTGGCTATCCTGAAAATTTAGAACATTTAGCTATGAATTTAGAAATGGAATATTTAGGGATTTCTCCACTCGATGAGCTTTACAAAGATGCAGTTATCTATTATACTAAGAATAATTCTTTTGATTTAGAAAATTTTTCAAATAATTTAGGAGTAGAAAAAAAGAATGTATTAGGTTCAATTCTTTTTATATTTGAAAATCAATATTCAGATTTAGGAAAAAATAATTCTTTTGTAGAAATTCAGAAGATTATTGTTGATTATAAAAAACAGTTTTTAATTCAAAAACTGAAATTAATAGAACTTGATCTTAAAAAAGCAGAACTTGCGGGTCAAGCTGAGAAGGTAGACGAACTTGCAAATGAATTTATTTATTATACGCAAAAATTAAATAATTTAAGTTAGCTTAATGACAAAGTTAAAAAAGACAATTAGAAAAGCGACAACAAAGAGCTCCAAAAAGAACTCTAAAAAAAATATTAAAAAGACACAAAAGTCAAAAAAGACAAGTGTCAAAAAAATTACAAAACAAATAAAACCTGCCCACAAAAAGTCAGTAAAGTCAAGGGTTAAAAAAACGGTCCGTAAAATTAAACCTAAAAAAAAGATAAAAAAAATTTTAAAAAAACCATCTTCAAAAGTAAAAAAACAGAAAATATCTTCGAGAAAAATTAAATCTAAAAAGGGAGAGAAAGAAGTTGAGGAAAAACTAATTTCTTTGATTTTTCCTCCAAGTGAAAAAATTAAAAACCTTATCAACGAAGGAAGAAATAGGGGGTTTATAACAGAAAATGAAATTTTATATGCTTTTCCTGATTTAGAAGAATATATTTATGTATATGAGGATTTTTTGACAGATCTAGAAAGAAATAGCGTTGAGGTTATAAATGTCGAGGGTGGTATTTTGGATACTTTTACAAGTATTGGAAATATTGAATATTCAAAAGATTCTATAAAAATTGATTTAGCTGGATTGAGTTTTGATTTGGGAAAAATTTCTTCTGATTCAATTCAAATGTATTTAAGGGAGATTGGAAAGGTTCCACTTCTTACATCAGCGGAGGAGGTAATGCTTGCTAAAAGAAAAGAAAAAGGAGAAATTTCAGCAAAAATTCAACTTATAAAAGCAAATCTTAGACTTGTTGTAAGTATTGCAAAAAAATACACCGGACATTCTTTGTCTTTGCTTGATTTAATACAAGAAGGAAATATTGGATTGTTTCGTGCTGTTGAAAAATTTGAATATAGAAAAGGATATAAGTTTTCAACCTATGCAACTTGGTGGATAAGACAGGCAATAACTCGTGCTCTCGCAGATCAGTCAAGAACAATTAGAATTCCAGTTCATATGGTTGAGACAATAAATAGATTTCAACAGGTTCAAAGAAGATTAATTCAGGACCTGGGAAGAGAACCCTTGCCAGAGGAAATTGCATCTGAAATGGGAGAAGATTTAGATAAAATTCATCATGTTATGAAAATTTCTCAAGAAACTGTTTCACTTGAAACTAGTATTGGAGATGATGATGAGGATTCAACATTATCTGATTTTATAGAAGATAAGAAAACATTATCGCCAGATAAAATTGCAGCACTTGGACTTTTACGTGATCATGTGAGAGAAATCATTGGAGATTTAACTCCTCGTGAGCAGAAAATTTTAGAAATGAGATTTGGATTAACCGATGGTATAGCTCATACTCTTGAGGAGGTTGGTCAGGAATTTGGCGTTACTCGTGAGCGTATTAGACAAATTGAAGCAAAAGCACTTGAAAAGATTCAACAAAAGAAGGGTATTGAAAAACTTCGTGATTATTGATAGAATAGCTTTTAGCTGTCAGCATTCAGCCCTCAGCTAAATTGATCCGCGGTAGCTCAGTTGGTTAGAGCGGCTGGCTGTTAACCAGTAGGTCGTCGGTTCGAACCCGACCCGCGGAGCCATCCTGTATGAACAGAGGTTAAAGCCTCTGTTTTTGCTTTATTTAAAG
>DAORGW010000005.1:0-50565 GCA_035356975.1 bacterium
GGAATTATATCAAAGTATTCAACATTTTCTGGATTATAATTATAAAATTTATTTTCTTTAATTAGCTCTGGAAATTTTTTTATTTTTGTAATATCAATTATAATATCAAATATTTTTTGCAGTTGCTGTGTATCTTTTTTTAAAACACAACCTGTCAAAATTTTTATTGCAGATTTTTTAATCTTCTTTTTTCTAAAAATTTCATAAACTTTATTAACGGCACTTTGTCTTACGCTACATGCTAAAATTACAATTAAATCCGCATCACAAATATTTTCTGTTTTTTTATATTTTAGAGATTCAAAAACAGAGGACACACGCTGCGCGTCTGATTTGTTCATATCACAACCAAAATATTTTATGTAATAGTTCATATTTTATAACACTTCGTTGTCGTGAGAATTTGATTCTCTTATTCCTGAATTAGTAATTCTTACAAATTCACAATTTCTTAGTTCTGTAATTACTTTTGCATTTCCATAACTCATTCCGGAACGTAACCCACCTATATATTTAGAAATTACATCTTTCACCGGTCCACGATATGGAACTTTTGCTTCAACTCCCTCTGGAGTAATTTTTGATAAATCTTCTTTGGCTCCTGGACGAGATATTGCAGCAGTAAGCGATGCCATTCCACGAGAAATTTTATATTGTCTTCCATTGTAATTTATAACTGGTCCTGGAGTTTCTTCAGTTCCAGATAATTGCCCACCAAGCATTACACTATCAGCACCAGCGGCAAGAGCCTTTACTAAGTCTCCTGGAATTTTTATTCCACCATCAGCAATCATTGGAATATCATACTCACGACAAACAGGATAAATATCCATAATCGCAGTAAGTTGTGGCACACCAAATCCAGTTGTAATTCTTGTTGTACAAATTGACCCCGGTCCAATACCAACTTTTACACAATCTGCTCCTGCAGAAATTAAATCTTTTGCAGCATCTGATGTCGCAATATTTCCCGCAATTATCTCTAAATTAGGATATTTTTCTTTTATTTGTTTTAATACCTCAATTTCAATAATTGAATGTCCGTGAGCAATATCTAAATCAATAATATCGACTTCTGCTTCCACAAGTGCATCAACTCGCTCCATAAAATCTGAACCAACTCCAACCGCAGCTCCAACAAGCAATCTACCATTCTTATCTTTTGCCGCCAACTTATCATCAAAATTTTCTACTAAATCTTTTTTTGTAATTAAACCCAAAATGCTAAAATTTTCATCAACTATTGGAAGTTTCTCAATTTTATGTTTTGCAAAAAGTTCCTTAGCCCTCTCAATAGAAATTTCATTTACTGCCGTTATTAAGCTGTGAGCTGGAGTCATTAAATCGCGTACAAATTTTTCTTCACCATTTTCTAAAATATAGTCTCTTTTTGTAATAATTCCCAAAAGTTTTGTATCTCCTTCTTCACAAACTAAAAATCCAGAATATCCATACTCTTTTACTTTTGCTCGCAATTCTCTAATAGAGGAGTTGGGAGTTATTGTAAATGGCTTACGCACAATCATACTTTGATGTCTTTTAACTTTCAAAACTTCTTTTGCTTGTGCTTCAATAGAACAAAATCTATGAATTATTCCAATTCCTCCCATTCTGGCCATTGCAATTGCCATTTTACTCTCGGTAACAGTATCCATGTTTGATGAAATAATAGGAATATTTAGAGTTATATTTTTTGATAATTTTGTAACAGTAGAAACATCACCACGTGATCTGATTTGTGACATTTTTGGAACAAGCAAAACATCATCATATGTTAAAGCTTCTCGTATTTGCATATAATATAGGTTTAATTTTAAGCCTTGTTTAGTTTACAATATTTTAAGAAAAAATGGAAATATTAAATTTGACAAAATTTAATAGATATTAGTATTATATAAACAATAAATAATTAATAATATTAATATGGAAAAAGAAGCCCTAAATCTAAACAACGCAGAAAATGATTTAAATTATCCTATTTATCAACAAGAAGAAAATTTTACCAATGAAGACATTTCTCATAAAAAAGAAAAGGAAAAAAACCATGAATATTTTGAAATAATAGATACAAGAGAAGATTTTTATCGCAAAGATATAGAGGGCGAAACTGATGATAAATTAAGAAATATGAAAGAAATGAACTTATCTGTTTTAAAAAATCACAATCAAACCGTATTAGATTACGCAAATACAATTATTGAAACAATGCCAAATTTATCAGAAGAAGAAACCGCATGTGCAATTATAGCAACTATTTTACATGATAGCGGAAAATTAAATTCAACTCTAAAGGATCATCATTTAGGTAGCGTGCAAAGAGCCAAAGAAATACTGGAACCAATGAGAGGAAGAAAAATAAATAATTTAGAAATTAATGAGGAATCAATACAAACAATATTAAATGCCATAGAAAGACACATGAATCATCCATTTATGGTCAACATAATAAATGGGGGAGAGAAATATCCTGAACCAGAAAATATAATTGATAAAATAGTTTTTGATGCAGATATGTTAGCCAACATAAGTTTTAAAAATGTTGGATTTAGATTAGCAACTAGCGACTTTCTGGCAAGAGATGAAAAAGATGCCACAGAAAAAAATATAACAACACTAGAACAAAGCTTTAGAAATGTTTTATATGACAAAAATGGAGTTGGAGATGTTGTAAATGTAATAACCTCAAATGAGGGTAAAAAAATTGCAGAAAATACTGCTAATAAATTATATATGATTTTTGAAGATTTTAAATCTAGAGGAGTTTTTGAAAAAATACAAGATATGTTTTCTGAAAATGGAACATTTAGCGTAGAAACAATCTTAAAAAGAGGTGGGGGGCAATTAGATGTTATCAAAAAAATAATAAACGAAGAAATAGAAAATTCCTGCATTGCACTTAAAATAGATAAAACATTAACAAAATACTTTCAAATATAAAAAGTCTGACTTTTTTAGGGTCAGACAAATTAGAACAAAAATAATCAATAATTAATTTTGATTATTTTTGATGACTGAAAAATGATTCCACGATCTACGGACATTAGTACCAAATACTTATTAATCCTAGGGGTCCGAGAACCCAAACTCATAAAATTAATATTTTCTACAAGTTCATCAAAGAAAAGTATTTGTCCTTGGTCCACCAGAGCATCATTTAAATAAAGTGAATCCTCTCCATTAGATGATCTAATATCAAACTCTGATGTTTCAGTGATTATTTTCATTTTATCCTCCCAATTCATATTTTTTGGTAATATAGAATATTAACATTATATTGAGAAAAGTCAATTTATTATCAACCTGCGAGGTTGCCGACCTGCGAGGTTGAGCACCTGCGAGGTCGACCATTTTACCTTTTATTTTCGTAATGGTAAAATGGAAATAGTTATAATTAATTATAAAAATATATGTTTTGTCATAAATGTGGAAAAGAATTATTAGAAAATGCAAAATTTTGTGATAACTGTGGCACAAAAATAAAAGAAAAAGAGGATAATTTAAAAAATATTCCAATTGAGAAAGAAAAAGATCTCATAAAAAAAGACGGCAATATAAATAAAACTCAATGGGGTGATTTAGCAATTACTTCTTTTATTTTAGGAATATTATCAATGCTCTTAGCATCAATAGGTATAATTCCATTAATAGCATTAATAGTTAGTATTTTTGCATTGATCAAAATGAAACAAATGAAAAAGAGTAGTAAAATTTTTACTATAATTGGTTTTATATTTGCTGTTCTTTATTGCATTAATTTTTTTATGGTTTTTAGTGCTATTGGACCGAATTTTTTGAATCTTAGGAAAGATTCTAAAACCAATCTTTATAATTATCCAAAAATAACGTGGATGGAATATAATAAAGCATGGGGTGGTACAAAATATGACGGAGATTGGACTATAAATTGGGCATTTGAAAATGGTAGATATAAAAACGCCTGGGATTGTTATAGAGGATGTGAGATGCTTTTTACTGATAACGATAGTGGACATGGAGAAATACTTTTTTCAAGTCAAATGCCAACTCAAAATGGTTGTGATACTTGGCATAAAGTATCAAAAGAAATCAATTCTAGACTCGCTGGGACAAAATCATTTTGTATAAATATATCTTGTGCTGATGGTAAAGTATCTGAACCATTGTGTTGGGAAAGTAATTAATAAAAACATATGTTAGAATTTGTTATTGGTATACCTTTAATTCTTCTTGTTGTAGTGTGTCTTTTTACAATAGCATCTGGAAAAGATGACGGATCTGTTAAAAATTTTTTGTTAGTTTTATTTTTATTTATAATAATAGCGCTTTGTGTTGCATTTCTCTAAAAAAAACAAAAAAATGAAAAATAATAAAAAGAACGACCAAATTATATACAATAAACTAGTAAAAAAAGCTGAATTTATAAATAATTTTTCCAACATCATTAAAAATGAAAGATCTCCATTGGGAAAATTATTATTACAAGAAAATTATATTTTCTTTAATATAATAAATCTTTTGCACAATATTAAGCTTACAATTAATTATTCTATTAAAAATGAATTTGATAATAATAAAAAACTAAATAGTGTCGGTTATGCACTTATTAAACTACCGGGTGAAAAAATATTATTTAATAATTATACTCTAGGCAAAATTATTCAATTATTAAAACAGTTCATTAATTCTGATTCAAATATCATAAAAAAACTTGATAAATATAACAAAAATAGAAATGAATTAACTCACAAAATGTTTGAAAAATATAACGACATTAAAATTATCAGAAAGGATGCAAGAAAAATTATTATCGATGGAGAAAAAATTTTGAAAAATATTAGTCGTTTAAGTGATGAGTTTCGGGAGAACGCCTTTGCATTAATGGAAAAATATCACATAGACGAATCCGAATAATCAAAATTTTACAATTAAAAAAGCACAGTCCTCAAACCGTGCTTTTTCTTTTATCTAAAATTACAAATTCAAATCTCTATTCTGTATTTTCTCTAACATATCTTTCACAAATTTCTCTTTATCAATTTCTACTAAATCTTTTTCACCACGAAATCTGACTGATAATTTTGGAGAGGAAATTTCTTTATCACCAATGACTAATACATAAGGAACTTTTTCATGTGATGACTTTCTAATTTTGTTCCCAACTGTTTCACTTGTATCATCAATTTCAACTCTTATTCCGAACTTTTTAAATTCGTTTGCCAATTCTTTGCAATGTTTAATATGTGATTCACCAACAGAAATTATCTTTACCTGAACAGGACAGAGCCATAGAGGAAAAGCACCAGCAAAATGTTCAACCAAAACTCCTAAAAATCTTTCAACGCTTCCTAAAATTGCACGATGAATCATAACTGGTCTCATTTTCTGATTATTTGGTGCTTCATAAGTTAAATCAAATTTCTCTGGCATTTGGAAATCAAGCTGAATTGTTCCACACTGCCAACTTCTCCCAATTGCGTCTTTTAAATGAAAATCAATTTTAGGACCATAAAAAGCACCATCACCTTCATTTAATTTATATTCTTTATTCATTGAGTCAAGAACTTCTTTTAAAGTATCCTCAGCTAATTTCCAAAGTTCTGGATCTCCCATTGCTTTTTCTGGTTTAGTGGATAATTCCATATGATATGAAAATCCAAAAGTAGAGTACACTTCATCGGCTAAATTTATTAAGTCTTTAATTTCATCTTTCATTTGTTCTTTTGTGCAGAATACGTGAGCATCATCTTGGGTAAAAAATCTTACTCTAAACAATCCTGATAAAACTCCTGATAATTCATGTCTGTGACAAATTCCAAATTCTCCTGCACGAAGTGGTAAATCCCTATAAGAATATTGATGTGCTTTATATATAAGCATATTTCCAGGACAATTCATTGGTTTAACCGCATAATCAGCTTCATCAATTTTTGTAAAATACATATTATCTTTGTAATGATCCCAGTGTCCTGATTGAAGCCACAAGGATTTATTCAAAATTATTGGAGTTTTATTTATTTCATAATTTCTCTCATACATTTTTTCTGTCAAAAATTCAACCAACTTATTCCAAATAATTGATCCTTTTGAGTGGAAAAATGGCATTCCAGGTGCTTCCTCATGAAAACTAAATAAATCTAATTCTTTTCCAATTTTTCTATGATCACGTTTCTCAGCTTCTTCTAATAATTTTAAATACTCATCTAATTCCTTTTGACAACTAAATGCAACTGCATAAATTCTTGTTAACATTTTATTTTTTTCGCTTCCACGCCAATAAGCACCAGCAAGTTTTGTTAATTTAAATGCACAATCTTTTAATTCAGAAGTTTTTTCAACATGTGGACCACGACACAAATCAACAAATTCTCCACTTTTATAAATTGAAACTTTATCAACAGTTCCGAAGTTTTCTTCAGTAACTGCGGTTGTCCCATGTTTATCTAAATCTTTTAAAAGTTCAACTTTATAATCTTGTTTTAATTTTGTAAATAACTTCACTGCTTCTTTTAATTTCATTTCTTCTCGCTCAAATTTCAAATCTGATGAAATAATTTTTTTCATTTCACTTTCAATTTTTCCTAAAACTTCTTCTGAGATAGAGGAGTTTAATTCAAAATCATAATAGAATCCATTTTCAATACTTGGACCTACTCCAAATTTTGCTTTTGGATAAAGATTTAAAACCGCACTTGCCATAACATGAGCAAGTGAATGTCTTAATAATTCAATGTCTTTTTTCATATATTTATAAATTATTTATCAATAAAAAAATCCCAAAAAACTTACCAGTTTGGGACCCTATTTGCTCTTCCAAGGAGCTGGGGTGGTTCCACCCAAATTCTCTACTAAGTTCATGAAACTTAATAAAGCACTTTGTAGATTGTCTTAAAGTTTAGGACTTTCGTCACTCTTGCGAGTACTGGCTTGGTAAACCAATCAATCACTTCTGAATGAAAGTATATCAAAATATTATAGAATAGTCAAATAATTTTATTTATTACTAGCCCTATGCACTCTTAATCTTTCATTTTCAGTAAGATGTTTTTTTCTAAGACGAATATTTTTTGGAGTAATTTCCAAATACTCATCGTGACCCATTATACTCATACCTGATTCAAGGGTTATTTCTTTGGGCTGAACTAATCTTATAGCCTCATCAGCATTTGAGGATCTCATGTTTGTTAAATTTTTACCTTTTATTGGATTTACTACCATGTCTTCTCCTTTTGAAGAATTTCCAACAACCATTCCTTCATAAACATCTGTATTAGCACCAATATATAATTCACCTCTGTTTTGTAAATTAAACAGTGAAAAACCAAGCGCTTTTCCAGTTGCCATTGAAATCATTGAACCCAATTCTTTTTTTCTCATTTTTCCAACGTGTGGTCTAAAACCAATAATTCTAGAATAAATTATTCCCTCACCATGAGTATCTGTTACAAACTCATTTTTATAACCGAGTAATCCACGAGTAGGAATTTCAAAAATTATTTTTGTGCCTCCATGTTCTGGACACATTGTAATCATATTTCCAAAACGTTTTGAAAGTTTCTCTATTACGACTCCCGTCATATCATTTGGTACATTTATTGTAACCTCCTCAAATGGCTCCATCTTTACACCATCAACTTCTTTTATAATTACATGTGGTTGAGAAATCTGAAGCTCATATCCTTCTCTTCTCATATTTTCTAATAAAATTGCAATGTGCATTTCGCCTCTTCCATAAACTTTTGAATGATCAGATGATGAAAAATCAATTTTTAATCCAACATTTACTTCTAATTCTTTGTGTAATCTTTCTTTTATTTGTCTACTTGTTACAAATTTTCCATCTCTACCTGCAAACGGAGAATTATTTACTAAAAAATTTAAAACTATTGTCGGTTCATCAATACTAATATCGGGGAGTTTTTCCTGATTTTCATTTTCACAAATTGTCTCTCCAATATAAATATCGGGAAGTCCCGCAATCATCACAATATCTCCAGCACAGGCTTTATCAACTTCTTTTCTGTTCAATCCTTCAAATGTAAATAATTTCGTAATTTTTCCTTTTCTTATTTCGTTTTTACTATTTTTTATAACAACTTCTTGTGTACAACTTATCTCTCCATCATAAATTCTTCCAATGGCTAATCTTCCTAAAAAATTATCATAGGCTAAATTAAAGGGTTGAACTAATAGTGGTTTTTTATTTTTTTCATCTCCCGATGCAATAGGAACTTTTTCTAAAATCATATCAAGTAGAGGAATGAGATTATCTGATTCGTGATGTAATTGTGATTTTGCAATTCCCTCTCTTGCAATAGAATAAATTGTTGTAAAATCTAATTGTTCGTCATCTGCCCCCAAATCTAAAAATAATTCATAAACCATTTCCTGAACCTCGTTTGGTCTTGCAGCACTCTTATCAATTTTATTTAACACAACAATTGGTTTAAGTCCTAATTCAAGAGATTTTTTTAAAACAAATTTTGTTTGTGGCATTGGTCCTTCTTGTGCATCAACAACTAAAATAACACTATCGATTGATCGCAAAACCCTCTCAACTTCAGAACCAAAATCAGCATGACCTGGAGTGTCCACTATATTAATTTTTGTATCCTTATAGTAAATAGAAGTATTTTTTGAATAAATTGTAATGCCTCTTTCTTGTTCAAGTGCATTATTGTCCATACTAACATCTTTTCCACTCATTCCTGTTTGTTGCATAAGTGCATCAGTTAAAGCGGTTTTACCATGATCAACATGAGCTATAATGGCAACGTTTCTAATGTCCATAAAAATGAAAATCGCCAAAGGCGAATATTAAATATTATTATGCAATAATAGTATATTTTAATAAAAAAGTCAAGTATTTTACTAAAAAACACCCTTATTAATTAAATGAAAAGGGTCGTGGAGTATATTTCCATGACCCTCTAAGATAAATGAAGGAGTTTCACCTACAATTACACAGACATATTCCTCTGACAAGCAGTGTCTGATATAATCTAGCTCATTATTAGAGCTAATCTATCCTCTTAAAATTAGAGGCGAATGTGAAGATTTTACTTCAAACGAGCGATTGCTCATTCTTCGAGTATTAACCCAAAGCACCCGCCATATTAAAATATACTATCTTAATAAAAAATTCCTGTCAACAAAAAAACTGAGACATTGTCTCAGCTTTAAAATTTCCAAACTCTAAATTTTATTCTATTATAACTTTAATATGGTCCGCCATTTTTGGTGCTTTTTTAACCCAAAATGGAGTAAATTTTACTTTCACATTTTCAACTCCTGGAATCACTCTAAAATAATCAATTATTTCTTCTTGTGTTAAGCCCTTAAATTTTTCTGTATTAAATGCTTCCGAATTTGAATCAGAAACAATATTTGCAGATAATTCTGATTCTATTGTTGCGCTTTTTTCATCTGCAACATAACTGCCAACATTATATCTAAATGAATTTTCATCATAATTCAAAAGTTTTTGTCCTTGAGATAATTGTCTATCTAATAAAGATTGAGCCAATTTTAATAATTCTTCTTTATTAAAAACAACTCCAACTATTTTTAATTTTAGTGTGTATTCAAAATTTGGAACTTTTTCATCTATTTGTTTGTTTGATGACTTTGTAATAATTTCAGTATATATATCATTTTCATTAATTTCTTCTCCTTGATTTAAAACATCTTTCATTTTTGAAATTGCTTCTAGTTTTAATTCATCTGTTAGTATTTGTTGTGCTTTATCAAAATCCTCTTGGGTTATCTGATTTATTGTGATGCTTTCTTTTGTCATGGCAGTATCTAACTCTCCATAAATATATTTTTGTGAATCAGTATTAAGTCCTGGAATTATAAACTTTCCTTGGGTCTCGGCGTAATCATCACCAATCTCTTCTGCAATTACATAGGCATTTATAGAAGAATTTCCCGGGACTACAATTTTTTCCTGAATTCTAAAAATTTTTCCATTCTGCGACTGAAATCTGGTTTTTGCAACAAGAGTTTGGGGGGTAGCGCGATTATTTACAATTTTCATCATTCCACCATATTTATCAGCTGAAGTTTTTTTCTCTTGCACATCAAATTGTTTAGTTTTCTCTAATACTAACTCTATCATTCTTCCATTTAAAACACTCGTCTCTAGGTAATTATTATTAGTAGTTCCTTCCTTTACTTGGGTTGAAGCACTAATTTTTGCTGTTTGACTTTTTACTTTTAAAATTATTTCTGCTTTTGATAAAGAAAAATAGAGGATTATGGCAACTAAAAATATTGTTGAAAAAATAAATATTCCAGCAATTTTTTTATACGTTGAGCTTATTGAATTAGCTTTTGTTCTTTGAATATTATCTTCAAAATTTGTATTTATTACCATATTTTTGTTTTAATTTTTATATTATTAATTATATATCAAAAAACAAAAAAAATCACTGATTTAAAATCTTATCAATTGACTCACGCAAATCATATGAATCATGAACTAAACCATTTACTCTCACTTTATTAATTTCATTGCCCTTTTTAATATTAAAATAAACTGGGGATTTACCTGGATACTTTGAAAATAATTTTTTAAAATTATCAACCTGCCCCTTACTTAATTTAATATTTATATCAATTTCAATAGGATTTACTTCTTCAATTGAATTATTTTCAATATCAAGGCTTGAAAAACTTTCTGCTAAAATTTTTGGCTGGTCATCTTTAAAATTCAATTTTCCCTTCACTAAAACAATATTATCTTCTACTAAAATGTCTGAATATTCTTCGCATAATTTTGGAAAAACAATAACTTCTATTTGAGAAGAAGAATCTTCAATCATTAAAAATAACATTCTATCATTATTTTTTGTATAAACTTTTTGAATTGAATTTATTATTCCACCTATTTCAACAATCTGCTCTTTTTTTAATTCTTTTATTTCGCTTATTGGTTTTATATTTTTAGCTAAAGCACTTTCAAATGCTTTAAAAGGGTGACCAGTAATATATAATCCCAACATTTGTTTTTCCCACAATAATTTTTCTCTTGTATCAACTGGAGGATAATTTTCAAATCTTATTTTTGGTTTTTCATAATTAGTCATTCCTGCAAATATATTAAATTGACCGTTTTCTGATTCTTTTTTTTGATTTCTATTGAACTCCAATAATTTATCCAAATTTTTTAATAATAAATTTTGTTCTCCCAGGTCATTCATAGCGCCTGATTTAATTAAACTTTCTAATGATTTTTTATTTAAATCTTTATCTTGAATTCTCATCAAAAAATCTTCAATATTTAAAAACTCTCCATTTTGTCTTCTTTCTCTTATAATGGCTTTTACAATATTTGAACCTACGTTTTTAATTGCATTTAAACCAAATCTTATTTTTTTATGTCCCTGTTTGAGTTCATCTCCCAAAACCGTAAAAGTAGAAAAACTTTTATTAATATCTGGTGCTAAAACTTCTATACCCATGTCCTCACACTCTTTTATTTTAAATGCAATTTTTTCTATATCATTTTGATCTGCTGTTAAAAGAGCGGCCATAAATTCAGTAGGATAATTTGCCTTAAAATATGCTGTCTGAAAAGCAATCATCGCATAACAAGTTGCATGTGATTTGTTAAACCCATAACTCGCAAATGGCTCTATTGTTTTCCAAATTCTTTCAGCTACAGATTTTTTAGTACCATTTTTTATCATTCCATTGATAAGTTTTTCTTTTTGTTCATCAAGAAGCTCTTTAATTTTTTTACCAACGGCTTTTCTTAAAACATCTGCTTCGGCATAGGTAAATCCAGCTAGTTGTTTTGCGATTTCCATGACTTGCTCCTGATAAACTGCAATTCCATAAGTATTTTTTAAAACAGGCTCAAGCCTAGGATCGTCATAGATGATTTTTCTTTTTCCATGTTTTCCGTTTATAAAATCGGGAATAAATTGCATAGGACCTGGACGATAAAGTGAAACCATTGCAATAATATCTTCAAATTCAGTTGGTTTTAATTGTTTCAAATATCTCTTCATACCCGAAGATTCAAGTTGAAATACACCGGTCGTATGCCCCTTTTGCAACAATTCAAAAGTTTTTTTATCCATTAAATCAATACTTTTTAAATCAAATTTTATACCATGAATTTTTTCTATAATTTCTATAACATTTTCTATAATAGTTAGGTTAGATAATCCCAAAAAATCCATTTTTAGAAGTCCCAAATCTTCTATTGGATGAAGTGAGTATTGTGAAATAATTGTTTGATCAGATGAAGAAGCATATTGAATCGGAACAGTATCTGTGAGTGGATCTTTACTGATAATGACACCACATGCGTGCATAGAATGATGTCTAGCCACACCTTCTAATTTTTTTGCATAATCAATTAAAGTTTTTGCCTGCGGATCTGTGTTGTATGCATCCCTAAGCTCAGGAGAAGCGACTAAAGCTTCTTGAAAATTAGACATCTGTGGAATCATTTTTGCAATTTTATCACAATAAGAATAACTGTAGCCCAAAACTCGTCCCACGTCTCTTACTGCAGCACGTGCAGCCATTGTTCCAAATGTAATAATTTGAGAAACGTGATCTTTACCATATTTATTTTCGACATATCTAATAATTTCACCTCGCCTAATATCAGCAAAATCCATATCAATATCTGGCATTGAAATTCTATCTGGATTTAGAAATCTCTCAAAAATTAATCCATATTTTAAGGGATCAATATCTGTAATATTTAACAAGTAAGAAACTATGCTTCCTGCGGCACTTCCACGACCAGGACCAACAACTATTCCATTTTTCTTAGCCCAATTTACAAAATCAGCTACAATTAAAAAATAAGAAGCAAATCCTGTTTTTTCTATAATATTAAATTCATAATCTAATTGTTTTTTAATTTCCTCTGTTATGCCACCATCATATCTTTGTTCTAAACCCTCTTCACATAATTCTCTTAAATAAGAATTGTCTGTTTTACCTTCTGGTAATTCAAAATGTGGGAGTAAAATTTTATTGAGCTCTATTGATACATCGCACATTTCTGCAATTTTTACTGTATTTGAAATTGCATCCGGATAGTCTCTAAATCCCTCTACCATCTGTTCTGGGGACCTGAAAGATAAATCAAAATCAGTCATATTCATTCTATCCTTATCATCAATTTTTTTCTTACTGTGTAAACACATTAAAATATCCTGAGCTTCTTTATCTTCAGGACGCAAATAATGAATATCATTTGTTGCAAGTAGAGGAACATTTAGTTTTTTAGAAAACATTGCTAAAACTTCATTAACCTTTGTTTGTTCTTTTTCGTTTGGATGATATTGCATTTCCAAATAAAAATTACCCTCGCCGAAAAGCGAATTATATTTTTCAATTAATTCTTCTGCTCCCTTGATATCTCCGGATAAAATTGTTTTTGGAATTTGTCCATTTAAACATGCGGTGGAGCATATTAATCCTTCATGATATTTTTGAAGTATTTCAAAATCTATTCTAGGCTTATAATAAAAACCTTCTAGATGAGCAAATGATGTTAATTTAAGTAAATTTTTATATCCAATATTATTTTTTGCGAGAAGAATAAGATGATATGGTTTTGCATCCATATTTGAATTTTTATCACGCATACCTCTTCTAGCTAAATAAAATTCACATCCTATTATTGGTTTTATTTTTTGTTTTAAACATTCTTGATAAAATTCAATAACTCCATACATTACCCCGTGATCAGTAATAGCAAGCGCGGGCATTTCATATTGTTTCGCCTGTGCGACAAATTCTTTAATCTTTGGAAGACCATCAAGTAGACTATAGTGTGTGTGATTATGTATATGAACAAATTTCATGAAATTTTATAATAATAAAAAACAAAAAATATAATAAAAATATTTTAAATTAAAAATTTAAAAAAGAAAAAATATTTTTGTTTTATCCCTTTTAGCGGGTTTTTTTAGTTTTTGTTTTTGTTTGCTTTGAGTCTATATCTTTAAATGCCTTCTTTTCAACATAATTGACTAATTTTTCTGTTAACACTCCAAATAACTTGAAATATGCCATTGAACCTTTTGCTTTTTGTTTTACATCACTAACAAATTCATTTACAGATGTTAAAATCTTTGAGAAAAAATTCACAACATCATGCATTTTTTTAAGCGTAACTATCAAATAAAATAAAAACCAACAGAGAAATACCGTAAAACAAATAACACAAATTGTTAAAGTTAAATAAAGAATATCGAGAGATGAATTTATCATATTTTTGTTTTTTAATTTTTATTTTTTAGTAAATTTATTATAGCACATTTTCATTATTTACAAAAAAGTGTAAAATATATATGAAGTATATGGTTTAAAATTAAAAAACATGAAACAAATAGCAAAATTTCTAAACTCAGATAAAACTTAAAACCCAATTAATTTATAACCCCCCTATACTTCGAACTTAATATTTATTTACTTAACATTATGATTTTAAAAGATCAAATATCAGATAAAGACATAGAAAGAAATTTGTGGCTTATAAATAATAAAAAGAAAATAATAAAAATTATAATTCTAATTCTTATTTTCGTTTGTATTGTACTTTATACTATTTCGACATTTGGATTTATAAAATTTTTTACAACAAAAGATGTAAGTTTAGATGGTTTTTCTACTGTAAATTTTTCACAGAATAAAAAAACACCATTAAATCTTATATTGGAAGATAAGCAAATCGTCGACAAAGAAAATGGACAATATGATATCGCTATAACAATTTATAATCCAAATGAGCTTTTTGGTGCTAAAAATTTAATATATTCATTAATTATAGATGGTAAAGAACAATCAGAAGAAAAAACATTTATAATGCCCCAGGAGAAGAAAAAAATAGTAAAAATTGGAATAAAAGCAGAAACAAGAATACAAAATATTGACATTGTATTTAAAGATATTTCATGGAGCAAAATAAAACAAAACGAGATTCAAAATTTTACAAAACAAATATTTGAGATAAAGGACGTAAATTTAAACATTAATCCCGAAGATAGATCCATAAGAAATTGGGTTGAGTTTAAAGCTAGAAACACCTCTCCTTTTAATTTTAAAAATACAAAATTCATTGTATTTTTATATGTGGGATCACAAATTGTTGCAATAAATGAAATAGATCAAAATTATTTTAAATCAGAAGAAATCAGAAAACTTCAAACAAGCTGGTATTATCTATTACCATCTTATGCAACCGCAGAAATACAATCAGAAGTTAATTTATTAGATAAAGATAATTACTTTTTAGAAAATTAATGCGTTTTTCAATAAAAAATTTCTGGAGAATAGATGTGCTGATTATTGTTTCAGTTTTTTTATTAATACTAATAGGTCTTATAAACATATATAGTATAGGTCTAAGTAATCCCGAAACAAGAATGATTTTTTTTAACAAACAATTGTTATATGCAATAGTTGGGATTATATTAATGTTTATTTTTACATCACTAGAATACAGATTTCTAAAAACTTATTATAAAATTTTTATAATAATGTCAGCTCTTCTTTTGATAGTTGTTCTTATAATGGGAAGAGTTATAAGAGGAACAAACGCCTGGCTAGAATTTTTTGGTTTACAATTTCAGCCAGTAGAACTTGCAAAAATATGTCTTATTATTTTTTTAGCGACATATTTATCAAAAAACGCTAAAGAGTTTTATTTCTCATGGAAACCTATTTTAACATCTGGAATCGTAGCATTTATTTTAATAACTTTAGTTTTAGCTCAACCTGATATGGGCTCAGCATTAATTCTTTTTGCAATTTGGCTTATCATGATTTTATTTACAAATATTGATAAAAAAAAGATAATTATAATGGCTTTTATTATATTAATATTACTCGGAGGGGCTTGGTTTGGATTTTTTAAAGATTACCAGAAAAAAAGAATAATGACATTTCTAAATCCAGCAAGTGATCCTCTTGGTTATGGTTATAATGTAACCCAATCAATGACAGCTATTGGCTCTGGAAAATTTTTGGGAAGAGGATTTGGATTAGGAAGTCAAAGTCAATTAAATTTCTTACCAGAACAAAGAACTGATTTTATTTTTGCAGTAATTTCTGAAGAATTTGGATTTTTAGGTTCTTCTATTACGATACTTCTGATAATTTTATTTTTGTCACGCATTATAAAAATTATAAAAAACACTTCTGATAATTTGGCAATATATATGGCTCTTGGATTTATGGTAATGTTTTTTGTGCAATCAATTATGAATATAATGATGAACATAGGTCTAGCTCCCGTCATTGGAGTTCCACTTCCTTTTGTAAGTTATGGTGGGAGCTCGCTTCTTATGTCTCTTATTGCTGTGGGAATTTTAGAAAGCATTGTAATTCATAAAGCAGAATATTTATAAACCCTAGAATAAAAAAAGGCGTTATCAAATAACGCCTATGATTTTATATTTTCATTTTTATCTAAATTTATTTTGGAATATAAAGCAACAAACCAAATACTATTCCTTTTTTAAATATCTAAATATCTTTTATCATATATATTTTATATTGTCAACAATTGAAAAAAGACCTATAAATGTTATAATTAATTTATGAAAAATTAATAAAAATTTTACAAAAATCCACAGAAAATATTCATGTGGATGGTTTATGTTTATCAACTAACAATTAAAATTTATGCAAAAAATTCTCGTCTCAAAAATCAAAGATTTCTTAGAAAAAGAAGTGATTTTAAATGGATGGGTTTCTAATTTTAGATCATCTGGACAAATTTACTTCATACAACTTAGAGATGGAAGTGGATTTATCCAATGCATTGTTTCAAAAAACGATACAAATGAAGAGACGTGGAATAATTGCAATAATTTAACTCTTGAATCCTCAATTGAACTATCTGGAATCGTTACAAAACATCCAAAAAAGGAAGAATACGAAATCCAGGTAAAAGATTTAAAAATTTTACAAATCTCACCAGAATATCCAATTGCCAAAAAAGAACACGGACCTGATTTTCTTTTTGATAATCGTGATTTATATTTAAGAAGCAAAACTCCATGGGCAGTGCTTAGAATAAGAGACCAGGTTTTTAGATCAATTACAAATTATTTTGCAGAAAATAATTTTATAAGATTTGATACTCCAATACTTCAACCAACAAGTTGCGAAGACACAACAGAGCTTTTTGGTCTCAAATACTATGAAGATACAATGATGTATTTAACTCAGTCAGGACAATTATATCTTGAAGCTGGAATTATGAGTTTCGGCCGCGCTTATGACTTTGGTCCTGTCTTTCGCGCAGAGAAAAGTAAAACCAGAAATCATTTGTCTGAATTCTGGATGATGGATGCTGAAATGGCATTTTGTGACTCACAAGCAAGTGAGGACATACAAGAAGCACTTATAAAAAGAATTTTAAAAGATTGTTTAAATAACTGTAAATTAGAGCTTGAAATCTTAGAGCGCGATACAACTATAATGAAAGATATTATTGATAAACCATTTTTGAGAATGAAACATTATGATGTAAAAAAATTATTAGAAGAGAAGGGAATGAAAGTTGATTTTGAGGATGACCTAACAACAGAAGAAGAAACTGAAATTGGAAATATTTACAAAGTTCCTGTTTTTGTAGAAGATTATCCATTCAAAGTAAAAGCATTTTATATGAAAAAATATACAGATGAACGTGGAATGGAACGTGCAGTAAATGCTGATTTAATAGCGCCTGAAGAAGCGCGGGAGATAATTGGAGGAAGTCAAAGAGAAGAAGATTACGAAAAATTATTAGAGGAATTGAAAAAGAGAAACTACAAAGTAAGTGACTACGAGTGGTATTTAAATATTAGAAAATATGGTTCTGTTCCACATTCTGGTTTTGGAGTTGGATTAGAGCGAACCGTAAGATGGTTAACAGGAGTTCATCATATCAGAGAGACAATTCCATTTCCAAGAACATTAAATAGATTTAAACCTTAAATAGCTTTTAGCAATCAACCATTAGCTTTTAATAATTCATGAATATAAAAATAACAAAAAATAAATGTTAATATACATAATCACAATAATTATTATTTTATGGCTTACTCTATTTATAGGATATAATTTTGGTGCATGGAAAATTAGAAAAAATTTGATGAAAAAATTTGCGCAAAAAATGAACCTAAATTTTGATGAAAATTATAAATATAAAACTAAAAAATGTTTCAAAATAGGAGGATTATATAAGAATAAAAATATTTCAATAGAAGAATTATTGTACCTTTATCCAAAAGAACCCTCATTAACTTCTGTAAACTATAAATCAGAGCACGCTGAAATACTTTGTTTTCCAGTATATCGGACCATGGGCGTAACCTATAAAAGAGTTATTATTACGGTTGATAACAAAATAATATACAACAAAGATAAAGATTATTTGCTCCCCAGAACTAATAAAATTCAAAAAATAATTGATAAATATATTGAGAGTGGAAAAATATCAAAAACAGACACTCTAAATAAAATTGGTTTAATAATATTAATATGTACATCCCTAATTCCGCTTATATACATATTCATAAATTTTATTTTAAATTAATTCTTTATAACTTTAAAACATTTAACTTTATAATTAACATATATGAAAACCTACATTAACGAAACTATAAAAATATGTTGGAAGCGATAATAATAGCAACTATTGTTATAATACCTACTATATTAATATTTTGGCTTGTATTTGTTTTTATAATAACAATTTATCAAATTCTAAATAGAGGAAAAGTACTTGAACAATTATCAAAACAGCTTAATATTGAATTTCAAAAAAAAGATACAGATAAACTAACGACATATCCCACGGCACTAGCTCCATTGATGCGCGCCTTAATTAATTCAAACAAGAATTATGCTCTGAGCGGGCAATATTTGGGACAAAATATAAATATAGAAGAATTTAATACTCAAATGAATCCCTTCTATACGGATACATCTATAAAAAAAATAGAAACTTACAATACTTTTGGATTTCAACCAACAAAAAAATTAATTGTTACCGTTGATGATAAAATAATTTATGAAAAAAATGGAGACAGACTTTTACCTTTTCCGAATAAAATTAAAAAGATATTAGATAAATATATAAAAGAAGGAAAAATTACAAAAAACGAAACATCTCCAATATTAGCAGTAATAGTACTTTTTGGATTTTGTATTATTTTTACAATTCTTTTTTTAACATTTATTTTAAATTAAAAATATGGAAATAACTTATATTATTATCACTATATTAATTACTTGGTTAATTGCTAAAATTATTTTTTCATGGAATATAAGAATAATAAAAATGCATAAATTAGCTGATAAAATGCATTTAAATTTTACAGAAGAAAAAGAAAATAGCATACACTATAAAATCGAAGGACAATATTTAGGAAAAAATATATTAATTGAAGAAGAAAAATGTTTTTTATTAAATGACGTTTTAAAAAAAATTAATGAAAAAGAAAAAAAATATCACTATTTTTTAACTTCGAGTGGACCAGCATTTCAATTATCTTTTCAAAAAGCTAAAAAAACTGTTATAAAAGTTAATGAAAAAATAATTTATAATAAAACAGAGGACATACTTTTATTATCTACAAATAAAATAAAAAGAATAATTGATGAGTATATAAAAAATGATTATATATCAAAAAATAATTTCAAAAAACCATTAGCTATATTCGGTTTATACATAGTAGATTTTTTAATTTTATTGTTTATTTTTCTATTCGTTTTTACTTCAGTCATTATTGGGGAATTAATCAAAAATAAAATAATTTAATTGGATAACTTTAAAGCTTTTAACTTTTAACTTTATAACTAAATAACATGAAAACCTACATTAACGAAACGATAAAAAAACCAATTGGTGAAGAAATTGTAGTTGCTGGTTGGATTAACAAACTTAGAAAAATGGGAAAACTTGTTTTCTTTGATCTTCGGGACTCAACTGGATTATTGCAGATAATTTGCGTTCCAAGTGAGATGACAAATGGAGAAATTTTAAAGGATTTAGGACATGAATATGTTGTAGAAATTACAGGAATTATTCAAGAAAGAGGAGAAAAACAGATAAATAATGAGATTTTAACAGGAAAAATTGAACTTCTTGCAAAAGATGTAAAGATAATTTCAACGTCCGAGGTTCCGCCATTTGAAATTGATAATGAAGAGAGACAAGCTGGAGAAGAGTTAAGATTAAAATATCGTTATTTAGACATTCGCCACGAAAGAATGACAAAAAATTTAAAATATAGACACAAAGTAATTCATTTTTTTAGAAATTTTTTAACTGATAATGGTTTTACAGAAATTCAAACTCCAATTCTTACAAAATCAACTCCGGAAGGAGCAAGAGATTATGTTGTACCTTCTAGACTTCACAAAGGAAAATTTTTTGCACTCCCACAAGCACCACAACAATACAAACAATTACTTATGGTTGCAGGACTAGAACGTTATTTTCAAGTAGCTCCATGTTTTCGTGATGAAGATGCTAGAGCAGACAGATCACCAGGAGAATTTTATCAGCTTGATATGGAAATGTCATTTATGAATCAATCCGAAATCTTGGATTTGGTTGAAAATATGATGACAAAAATGGTCAAAGAATTATTTCCTGAAAAACATTTCACATTTTCTCCATGGCCAAGATTAAACTACAAAGACGTAATGGAAAAATACAAAACCGATAAACCAGATTTGCGCAAAGATAAAAATGATAAAAATGAATTAGCTCTTGCTTGGGTAATAAATTTTCCTTTATTTACAGAGCAAAGCGAGGAAGAATTTTTTCATGGATCAGGAAAGGGAAAATGGGCACCATCACACAATATGTTTACAGCTCCTCAAGAATCTGACATTGAATTATTAGATAAAGATCCTGGGAAGGTAAAATCATATCAACACGATATGGTTTTAAATGGTTATGAAGTTGGTGGTGGAGCAGTAAGAATTCACGATGTAAAACTACAAGAAAAAATTTGGGATTTAATTGGTTTTACAAATGAACAAAAAGAACAGTTTAAACACTATTTTGAAGCATTTAAATATGGTGTACCACCTCACGGTGGAATAGCTCCTGGAATTGATAGATTGCTTATGGTTTTACTAAACGAAAAAAATCTAAGAGAAGTAACTGCATTTCCACTTACTTCAGATGGCCGTGATCCAATGATGGAGAGTCCTGCTAAGATTACAAAAGAACAATTAGAAGAATTGGGATTAGAGATAAAGACAAAGAAGAAAAAATAATTTATGCAAAAATTATCTAGATTACAAACTTTTATTCTAACAAAATCTCTTTCAAATGACATTACAAATAAATCTGTTTTTGCTGATTTTTATAAAGATAAAAAAGTAAAACCTCGGGACACAGAAAAAATTATTTCATCTAGTATAAATAAATTAATAAAAAGAGATCTAGTAATTGCACATTGTAAAAAAACAAAAGAAAAATTATTTATTGAGTGTATTAATTTAACAAGTAGCGGAAAAAAATTAGCAAAGCAACTACTTGGCATTCAAGAACACCTACCATTTAAATATAAAAAATTAAAAAAATAATAATATTGGCTAACAGCTAATAACTGAGGGCTAATAGCTAAAACAATGGATAAAAAAATTCAAAATTATTTACAACAAAACAACCTAAAACACGAGGTAATTCCTCACAAAAAAGTTTACACTGCTTATGACGCTTCTCAAACTTTAAAAGTACACCCAAAACAAATTGTAAAATCACTAATTGTAAAAGTAAAAAATAATTTTGCTTTGATTCTATTGTCAGCTGATAAAAACATTGATTTCAAAAAACTGGCAAAACAATTTGGAGCAAAAGAAATTGATATTAAAATTCCAAATGAAAAAATTTTAATGGAAAAATTAAAAATCAAACCGGGCACAGCTCATGTTTTTGGTGATATTTATAAAATTCCAGTTATTGTAGAGCGAGACTTATCTAAATTAAAAGAAGCTATTTTTTCCTCAGGTGACTTAACTAAAAGTTTAAAATTAAAAGTAAATGATTTTATAAAACATCAAAGTGCTGAAATTGCACAATTTGGAATTACAAAGAAATTTAAAAAAGCTGTAAAAACTGGAAAGAGAGTAAAAAACGTTATTAAAAAAGGAGTTAAGGATATCAAAAAAATAAAAGGAAAAAAATTGAATCTAAAAAATATCAAAAAAATGGCTAAAACAAGCCAAAAACCAAAGAAAACTAAAAAAACAAGCACAAGCAAAACAAAAGTCAAAAAATAATTTCTCTGGGTGTTAAAAATAGCAAAACAATGAAAAATTACAATATAAAACTTGAAAATTTTGAAGGGCCACTTGATTTGTTGCTTTCTTTAATTGATGACAGTAAATTAAATATAAGTGAAATTTCTCTTGCAAAAATTACAGATCAATATTTGGATTACATAAAAAACAATGAATCTCTTGGAATTGGGGAAATTGCTGATTTTTTACTTATTGCCTCAAAACTAATTTATATAAAATCAAAATTATTACTCCCTGATCTTATAAATAAAGAAGACGAGGAAGATACAAAAGAATTAGAAAGACAACTTAAAATTTATAAAGAATACTATGAAGCAAGAAAATTAATTGCTAAAATAATAGGTAGAAAAAATTTTTCATATTCTAGGGCCACAAAATTATTAAAAATAAAAAAGGAATTTATTCCGCCGGAAAAATTAGAGATTGAAGAATTGGAAAAAAGATTTGAGAAATTAATTTCTTTTATAAAACCAATTATTAAAATCCCCTCAAAGACAATCAATAGAACAATAAATATAAAAGAAAAAATTGACAGCATATATGAAAAAATTAATAAATTAAGTTTTATGAAATTTTCAGAATGTCTTATGGACAAACAAAATAAGATAGAAATTATAGTTTCTTTTCTTGCGATGCTAGAACTTATAAAACAAAGAACAATAATAGTTGATCAGAATAATTTATTCGACGAGATAACTATTAATAAAATTAACTAAACAATTTGTTAAAAAAATGGACAAAAAAACAATAATAGAAAGTTTACTTCTGCTTTCAGATAGACCACTACCCATTGAAACAATTTCTAAAAAAATTGATTTAAGTAAAAAAGAAACAAACATCCTAATAGAAGAATTAAAAAATAAATTTAATAATGAAGAAAGTGGAATTCATATTTTAGAATCATGGGGAAAAATTCAATTCACAACAAATCCAAAATGCGAAAATATAGTAAAAGAATTTGTAAAAGAAGAAATAAACAGTAATTTGTCAGATGCGTCGCTTGAGACGCTTACCATAATTGCATATAGAGGACCAATTACAAAATCAGAAATTGAACAAATCAGAGGAGTAAACTGTAGCGTTATTTTAAAAAATTTATTAATAAGAGGATTAGTTGAGTCTGAATTTAATAAAGAAAAAATGGTAGAAGATTACAGAATCACAGTTGATTTTCTAAAATATCTGGGAATAAATCATGTAAATGAGCTTCCAAATTATGAAAAATTAAACTCAAATGAGACAATAAATAACATATTAAATCAAAATATAGATGGAGAACAATAATGAAAAATCTGCTATTGTAATTGTTGGTGGAGCATTTAGATCCACATATTATTCTGGTAGTTTAAGGGCATTAAATGAATTGGGAATAGGAAATCAATTTGATCTTTACGTGGGTTTATCTGCAGGAGCCCCGGTTATGTCATATTTTTTAGCCGAACAATTAGATGAAATGCCTTTTATTTGGAAGGAATTTGTACCAACAAAATTAGTATATAATCCCAAAAATATATTCAAAAGAAGACCAATTGTAGATCTTGATTATTTAATTGATGATGTTTTTTGGCAAAAAAAACCCCTAAATACTGAAAAATTAAAAAATAAGAATTTTTTAGTACCCCTTATTAATTATAATAAGGGAAATATTGAATATTTTAAATCTGATCATGAAAATTTTAAAGAAATACTAAAAGCAGCCATGTGTATACCGTGGATATCAAGAAAAACTTATGAAATAGAAAACGCAAAATTCGTAGACGCTGGAATAGCAGAAAATTTGGTAATTAAAAAATTATTAGAAGACGGATATTCAAAAATACTCGTGCTTATAAATCACTCTGGACTTCATGATATAAAAAACTGGAAAGAGGTCTTAATAGAAAAACTTTTTTTAATATCAAATCCAAATATAAGAAAAATGTTTAAAAAAATATTGATTGAAAACATAAAAGAAAATTTAAATATATCTAATGACAAAAATAATAAAATCATAACAATATCTCCAACAAAATATCATGTATCCAAATTTGAAAATTCAAAAGATAAGCTAGAAAAAAATATAGAACAAGGATATATTGATATAATGGAAAACTCTGAATTAAAAGATAAATTATTAAACATATTTAGTAAATAAATGCAATTTTTAATTATAATCCCAATAATATTATCATTTTTAAATATTACAAATACTAGTAATAATTTTACATATCCGGAAATAAATAATATAAATAATAAAACATTTATTAAATTTATGGATAATTCATCAGACAAAAATGAATTTCCAAAAAAAATAATAAATGATTCTCTTGGTGTAAATGTAAGCGCAAAATCAATTTTAGTACGCGACTTAAACACGGATAAAATATTATTTTCAAAAAATAAAGACGAAGTAAGACAGATAGCAAGCATAACAAAACTAATGTCAGCTATTGTGATTAAAGATTTAAATGTTGATTATGAAAAAATTATTGAAATAACAAAAGAGGATAGTGTGGGGGACTTTTCGAAAACTAAATTACTGCCCGGTGACAAATTAAAATTCAAAGATTTATTATCAAACTCTTTAATAGTATCATCAAATTCAGGCGTATTATGCGCAATTAAAAATGCGAATATCTCAGAAGAAGAATTTGTCAAAAAGATGAATCAAAAAGCAAAAGAAATGGGTCTAAAAAATACCTCATTTGAAGATGCAACTGGATTAAGCAATAAAAACATATCAACAGCTGAGGAAATATTAAAAATAACAAAATTAGCTTTTTCTTATGAAGATATAAAATTAGAAACATCCCAAAAAAAATATTCATTCCAACTAGATTCTGGAAAAGTAATTGAAGTTTCAAATACAAATGAATTAATAGGTAGTTATTTAAATATAAAAGCTGGAAAAACTGGATATACGGAAGAGGCTGGGTATTGTTTAGTTTCAGAAGTGGAGTATGATAATAAAGGACCAATTTTAGTTGTTGTTTTAGGAAGCAATTCTCACTTTGAAAGATTTTCTGACTTAAAAGATGTATCAAATTGGGTTTTTAAAAATTACAATTGGAGATAAGATAATAAATAATTAAATAAAATTATGAAAAAAATTGTGATGTTAAACTGGAAGATGCAATTATCTGTTAATGACTCTTTTGATTTAGCTAAAAAAATAATAAATGATATAAATTTAGAAAAAGTAGAACTGGGAATTTGTCCTGATTTTTTATCAATTTATAAAATTTCTGAGATTATAAAAAACAGTCATGCAAAACTTGGTTCACAAAATACTTTCTGGTCAACAAAAGGTGCATATACTGGAGAAGTCTCTCCGACTTTTTTAAAAGAATTGGGTGTTGAATTTATAATACTAGGCCACAGCGAAAGAAGAACTAATCTAAAGGAAACAGACGAAATTATTAATAAAAAGATGAAAACTGTTTTAGAAAATAATCTAACTCCAATTCTTTGTGTGGGTGAAAATTTTGAAGAAAGACAAGATAACAAAAAAGATCTTGTAATAATAAATCAAGTAAGGAGTGCTCTAAAAGATATTGATTTAAAAAATATGAAAAGATTAATAATTGCATATGAACCAATTTGGGTAATAGGATCTGGTCAAGCAATAGAATCAAATGAAGCGCAAGAAACAAATACGATAATAAAACAAACAATGTATGATATATTATATGACAATGGAATAGAGTTCAACGAAGAAGAATTTAAAAATAAAATACAAATTTTATACGGTGGAAGCGTTGACTCGGGTAATATTTCAGATTTTTTAAAAGAGCCAAATATAGACGGAGTACTTGTTGGAGGAGCTGGGATAAAATTTGAAACTTTAAATAGTTTAATAAAATCAATAAAGTAAAATAATAAATTTATGATAGTAAATATAATTCTGATAATTATTTTTATAATAAGTATAGGAGTTGTAGGATCTATAATTATAAAAAAACTGCCACAATTAAAAAGGCTTGATGTTGATAAAATTGACTCCAAAAAAGAAAATAGGATAAAGAATCAAATTTTAGAAAAAAAATTTAGACGAGATGTAAATCTATTAAAAAATAATTTCAGTTCAAAATTAAAACCTTTTGTTGAAAAATTAAAAGACTCGAGTAAAAAATTAAAGACGAAAATTTTAAGAATTGAAAAAAAATATAGAGAAAAGCTAGCGAGAGTTCATTTTGATGACAAAATTTCAAAAGAAGTAAAAATAAATGAACACATTGAAAATGCTGAAAATTTTATCAAAGAAAAAGACTGGGTTAATGCAGAAAATGAATACATAGAAGCATTAAAAATTGATATTCATAACGCAAATACTTACATAAAATTAGCTGATTTATATTTTACAAAAAGGGATTATGAAAAAGCAAAACAAACATATGAGTATGCAATAAAATTACAAGAAAATGATTATATATATAATAAATTAGGAGAAATTTCATCGGAAATGGGGGATTTAAATACAGCTGCTATAAATTATTCAAAATCAATATCTATGACAGCAAACAACCCAATTTATTATCTAAATTTAGCCAAAATTAACCTTAAATTAGAGCAATACGAAGATTCTCTACACAATATCAATAGATCTCTTAATTTAGAGCCAGAAAACCCTAAATTCCTTGACTTCTTACTAGATTTAAGTATAATTATGAAAGATAAAAATTTAGCAGAAAAAACCATAACCAAACTAATAGAGGTTAATCCCGAGAACAATAGTATTCCTGAGTACAGGGACAGGATAAATAAAATTTAACCTGGAGTTATAAGCCGTTGTAACTCAGTTGGTAGAGTAACTCCATGGTAAGGAGTAAGTCCGCGGTTCGATCCCGCGCAACGGCTCCATTCGACTCGCTATGCTCGCTCATGGCAAGCCACAAAATAATATAGAGCGGGGCGAATGTTCCGAAGCTTATCGAGGAACATAAATATTTTAAAAAAATAAATTAATATGGGTAGATAGCGAAGTGGTCAAACGCGACAGACTGTAAATCTGTTGACATATGTCTTCGTAGGTTCGAATCCTACTCTACCCACCATTAATCTTGATTTAAAAGTTATTTTCATATACAATATTTTCATTGTATTTTAATATTTATATATGCCATCTTAGCTCAGTTGGTAGAGCAACGGTTTTGTAAACCGTAGGTCGTCGGTTCGAGTCCGACAGATGGCTCCACTAAAAATTTTGGATAATTAATGATGAATTTAATTCAAAAATAAAATAATTCAATATTTATTCGAAATAAAAAATTCATAATTAAATAATTAACATCATGTCTCAAGATAATTTGATAAAAATGGAGTGTACTGTTTGTCACAGAATAAACTATCATACATACAAAAATAAGAAAGTTTTAAAAAATAAAATTGAAGCAAAAAAACACTGTAAATGGTGCAAAAAACACACTCTGCACAAAGAAACAAAATAGTTCTTTAATTTTTACATAAAAAAATTCTTTGAACTATTTTCGTTCAAAGAATTTATTTTTATGGGGGCGTCGTTCAGTGGTAGGACATCGGTCTCCAAAACCGAGGACGTGAGTTCGATTCTTACCGCCCCTGCCATCAGCTGAGAGTTCAAAGAGACCAAGAGGGCTCGTCTCAGTATGCCAAGAAAATACCTGTGAAATGGTGTTTTTTTGTTTAAAAAAGTGTTAATATAATTACATGAAAAATGAAATTATAGAAAAACTACAAAAAGCGTTAAATGAGGAAATCAAAGAAGAAAAACAAGTTGTTTTTATCTTATCAAAAGTTAGAAAATTGATAGAATTGGAACAAAAAAAAGAAAAATATAAATATCTCAATTTTTATTGTAATTGGGCATTTCATCCTTATTTAGAAAGCTTATGGCGTGTCGATGATATATTAAAAGAATTTATAAATGGTACGGGTAAGAAATTTTATAAATTTAATACTTTTTATAAGGATTTAAAAGATTTTTTTGATTTTTTTAATATAAACTCAGATATTTTTTTTCAAAAAAACTATATTTTATTTTTAAATTTATTAATTGATGTCTATTCTAAGACTCCACTAATAATAAAAGATCTAAAAAAGTGTATTATTATTAATAAATCAAATATAAAAAAAGATGGAATCGAATTTTCATTTTCTTATCGTATTATTGATGAACAAGAATGTGAAAAAATTATACATGCTTTATAAGTAATAAGTTTTATTTAAATAATTAAAAAAACAATATGACAATATTTATTAGAAAAAACTTAATTAAAATATGCATAATTTTTATTCTATTAATTGTTTTGATAATAAGTCTTTATTTTTTATATTTTTTGCCAAGTTTTCATAAAAATGAAGAGATAAATAAGAGCACTATATTTGAACAAAAATTAAAATGCAATGAATTAAGGGCGTCAATCGAAAGTTCAATTAAAGATTACAATTCTCAACAAAAACCAAAACAAGAAAGTCAAAATAACGAATTAGCTGTTGATGATCCACAACAAACATTTGGATTATATATAAACGCTAAAGAACTATACGACTTTTTTTATAGCTCCAAACTTAATACATGCGTGTACGTAGAAATAATGCGAACATCGTTAAAAACTAGTGGTGATTCAGAATTGGGGGGACATATTGAATACTGGAAGCCAGTTTATGAATATTATAATTTTATTGATGCATTAACTGGTACAACCATTGATTCTGTCAGGACAATATCAAGAGGAGAAATTTTTGATGATTTTAAAAACGTCAAATCAAAAATTGATTCTTTTAAAAATTAACATATAAATATCTTTTCAATATTGTTCGTTTTTACTCTCTACCGAGGTGCCTAATTTGATAATTTTATTTATTCCCATAAAGACCTTTGGAAGTTGCTTATAGATAGTGTAGCAACTGAGGTACTCTGCCAACAATCAAAGCCAATATTTATGGGCTTTTTTTGTTTAGGGGGAAGGGGGTTAGAACCAAAATGTTTTATATCATATTCTTTATTTAATTATATTCACATATATCAATAATAAAAAACCGTTTTGTCTGCACCACTAGGAAAATGGAGCAAAAAAACGGTTTAATATGGCTGATCTTCTTAATCAAATTCTTTTGAAGCCGCGTTAATAGAAGATGAACGAAAAGTAATTTTTTTAATCGGCATTTTGTCTTTAAGAAGTTCATAAAAAAGTTCACAAAGATTCTCACAGGTAGAAACCTTTTTGGTCACCACTATTCTGTATTCAGGGTATGACCAAGCAAGGGGATGATCTATCTTTTTTAGAGGGACGCAATGTTCTGGATCGTTATTGACACCAGCCTTTTTATATACATCAATGACTGCATCAAGAAGAGGATCACCCTCTTGAAACAGAGATGCGTGGTGAAAATGATCACAAACCTCCCACGCCTTTTTAAACCCATCTTTACAAGCATGCGCAAATCCAGTTACTGGATCTACCACATCCTCAAGTTCAATTTCTAAAAGACCCGAATGACCATGAAGATGTTTTGCTTCTCTGGGCCAATTCATGAATCTATGTGCGTACTGAAAATCAAGTTTCACAATTGACCTGTATTTGTTGTTTGACATAATAAATTCCTTTCAATTAATTAATTATTATTGCGATCTTTATTATTTTTTTTATTTTTACAATTTTGACAAATGCCATCCAAAACTATTTTCTGTCCCAGTACTTTGTGTTTTTTTGTAATATTTTCTGGTAATTTAATTCTGTCGTATTTTTTATTTACAAAATCAATAATTCTGTTGCATTTTATACAATGAAAATGATGATGTGGTTCTATTATTGGGTCATATCTCTTTGCTCCACCGCGTCCTTCAGCGATTTTAATAACCCCACTCTTAGCAAAAGCAATTAATGTTCGATTAACCGTATCAAAAGAAATATTAGGTAGCTTCAGCTTAATTTTTTTATAAATCAAATCCGCAGTAGGATGATTTTGGCTATCTTTTATAGTATCCAAAATAGTAATTCTTTGGGGAGTTATTTTCAATCCAGCTTTTTTTAATTTCTGCGTTATTATTTCTGTTTTTCTGTTGTGATTATTCATATCTATTACTATATAGTAATGATTATTATTTGTCAATAGGAAAAATTAATATGAATTATTCCATTTATTTTAAATCAGGAATATGAATATATCCATCATAATTCTGTATTATGGTTCTAACATCCTTCACGATGCTCTGCCACGAAAAAAGTATTGATAAAATCAATGTTTTTTGTATTTATTGAATAAAAAATTCAAAAATGATATCATAAAATTACAATCAATAACTTAATTAATAATAAAAATATATGGAAAATCAATCATTTCAACCGGACTCCTACATTGATTCAGAAGAAAAAGCTAGAGTTGGAGCTAATAAAGAAAATGATATAAGAAATTTATCTAATGGTATAGATATTACTGACACAGAAAAAGAATCTTTAATAAAAATTGCCGAAAAACAAGCAGAAAAAGCCATGCAAGAATATGACGCTGAAAAAGAAAAAAATCCTGTTGAAAAATTAATCAATCGTTTAAATGAAATTGTTAAAAAAATGAAAGAAATGGGATTAGAAGAAGATTCTGAGATAGTTGCAAAAATACAAAATAGAATAAATCCCTATATTGAGACTCTTAAAAAATCCCAAGAAGAAGCTGAAAATAAACTTAATAGAAGAATTACAGTAGATGATCTTTTAAAAAATGATCCACTTTTAAGAAATTTTATCCAAATTGCAAGAGGTATACCAGTCACACACAAAATTGGTAATAGTGGTGGTTGGATGTATCTATCATCTGGAAGAAAAAATACTTGGTTTTCAAGTATTGATACGATCTCCGAAGAAAACAAAGATTTGTATGAAAAAAATGGTAATGAAATTATTAATTTTAGTTTTTCGAAAAAAGGTGCAACAGAATTTTGTAAATACATGGGTATATTAAAAGACAATGAAGAATTTGTAGATATTCCAACTATTTACGAAAATTTATCTAAATCCAGGATTAACCCATTAAATTATGAAGCTCAATTACCAACCAATATTGATGGTATTTCATTAGACATCAAATACGATTCAAGAAGATCATACGATGGTTTAACAGAACAAAGTATTTTTATGAAATTTAGTGATGAATTTATTAAACAACTATTAGCATAATTAGTATTATTTCACATTTAAATCAAAACAAAAAACGCTACAATAAATAGCTTTTTTTGTTTTTACTATATAACAAACAACTAAAATTTGTTATAATAAGATCATAAATATTAAAATAAAAATATGTCTTTGTTTCATAAAAAAAGAAAAATTTCTGATTTATTGGTGTTTATAATAGCAATAATAATACCTCAAATGGCTGGATTTTTGGGATCACTTTATACAACACCAAACATAAAAACGTGGTATGCTTTTGTAAACAAACCATCGTTTAATCCACCTAATTGGATATTCGGACCAGTTTGGACAATTCTTTTCATATTAATGGGGGTAGCATCTTATATAATTTACAAAGAAAAAAATAAACTCAGAATTGAGGCATTAAAAATATATACATCACAACTTATATTAAATACAATGTGGTCTATAATATTTTTTGGTGCAAGAAATCCACTCGGTGCTTTTATTCTTATAATAGCATTGTGGATTTTAATAGCTTATAATATGTTATATTTTTATAAAATCAAAAAAATTGCTGGTTACTTATTTATTCCATATTTATTGTGGGTATCATTTGCAATGGTATTGAATTTTGCAATTTATATTTTAAATTAAAAAAATGACATCTAAAAAAAACTACGAAAAATTTACTGTTAGTGGAGAAAAAATTTTAGAAAAAATCAAAGAAATTATAAAAAATGGTAATGCAAGAAAAATTATAATAAAAAATCAAAAAGAAGATATTTTATTAGATATTCCGCTTACTTTCGGAGCGATTGGTATTATTATTGCTCCTATTTTAGCTGCAGTTGGAACAATAACAGCGCTTGTTACAAAATGCACTATAATTATTGAAAAAAAATAAAAAATCAATGAAATAACAATATGAAAATATCATTTCATGGAGCATCGAAAGAAGTAACTGGTTCCTGCACATTAGTTGAAACAGACAATAACAAATTTCTTGTAGATTGTGGATCTTTTCAAGGAGAAGAATTTTCTTCAAATAAAAATATTGAGAAATTTAATTTTAATGCAAAAGAAATTAGTTTTGTAATTTTAACTCACTCACATCTAGATCATTGTGGAAGAATACCAAAACTTTTTAAGGCTGGGTTTAGAGGAAAAATATATTGCACAAAAGCAACAAAAGATATAACAAGATTAATACTTGAAGATGCGTCGAGAATAATGAGTGAAAATATTGGTATTTATAAAGATTTAATTCTAACGGAAGAAGAATTAGATATTTTGATGCAACAATTTGAATGTTATGAATATAATAATGAGTTTATTATAAATGAAGATATAAAAATAATATTTAAAGACGCAGGTCACATACTAGGCTCAGCATCAATAATAGTAAAAATTAATGATAATGGAGTCATGAAAACATTAGTTTTTTCTGGGGATTTAGGAAACCCACCAACGCCAATTATAAGAGACACTGAATTTATTGATGGAGCTGATGTAGTAGTAATTGAATCAACTTATGGTGGATTAATTCATGAAAAAAAAGAATCTGGTATTCAGGCAATAAAAGATACAATTATTGAAACAGTAAAAACAAAAGGCGTGTTAATTATTCCTGTTTTTGCAGTAGAGAGATCTCAGGAAATTTTATATATTTTAAATGAAATGGTTGAGAATAATTTAATACCTCGCGTTAATATGTTTTTTGATTCCCCAATGGGAATAAGAGCAATAGATATTTATAAAAAATATACAAATCTATATGATAAAAAAGCAAAAAAATTAATTTTAGGTGGAGACGATATTTTCCTATTCAAAAATATGGAATATACACTAGACAAAGAATCTTCTAAAAAAATTAATTTTACACGTGCTCCAAAAATAATTCTCGCTGGTAGCGGAATGTGTAATGGGGGAAGAGTAATATATCATCTTAAATTCAATTTATCAAATAAAAAAACAAAAGTAATGTTATTGTCTTATCAAGCAAAAGGAACTCTTGGAAGAAAACTTTTTGATGGAGAAAAAGAAGTAATCATAGAAGATCTGCCAATTGAAGTAAATGCAAAAATTTCGAGTTTTGGATGTTTTTCATCTCACGCTGATAATAAAAAATTGATAAACTGGACTCTAAAATTACAAAACCCAAAACCAAAAAATATATTCATAAACCACGGGGAAGAAGAAAAATGCATTGAATTAAAAAATTCACTAGAAGATCAAATTTCTACTAATATTACAATAGCCCAAGAGGGAGTTAATTATGAAATCTAGAACTTTATAAGTTTCTATATTTTGCTATAATTCCTACATGGAAAACCTTATAACGCCACTTGCAGATCGCATGAGACCTCAAAAATTTGAGGATTTTTTGGGTCAAGAAGAAATATTAGGAGAAGGCAAATTACTGAGACGAGCAATTGAACAAGATATTATTCCATCGATGATTTTTTGGGGACCCCCAGGAAGCGGAAAAACAACACTTGCATCAATTATTGCAAAAATAACAAAATCAGAATTCAGGGAATTAAGCGCAACTCAATCTGGCGTAAAAGAATTAAAAGTTATAATTGATAAAGCAATTGAAGGAAAAAGATTGGGGATAAAAACAATTTTATTTATAGATGAAATTCACAGATGGAACAAAAAACAACAAGATGCACTACTACCACATGTAGAAAAAGGAAATATAGTTTTAATTGGAGCAACAACTGAAAACCCAAGTTTTGAGGTAATAAGCGCATTACTTTCACGCTGTCGTGTTTTTGTTTTAAAACAATTACAAATAGAGCATTTGGAAAAAATTATAAAAACATCTCTAAAAGACAAGGGAAGAGGATTAGGTAATTTGAATTTAAAAATTGATAAATCTACAATAAAATTACTAGCTCAAATGTCAAATGGTGATGCACGAACAGCACTAAATGTAATTGAATATTCCTCAACATTATCAAAAGATAATAAAATTACAAAAGAAGAATTAAAAGAAGCATTTCAAAAATCATATTTAATGTATGATAAAAATGGGGAAGAACATTATAACATTATCTCTGCCCTTCATAAATCAATGCGCGGAGGAGACGCAAATGCATCTTTGTATTGGCTTGCGAGAATGATTGAGGCCGGAGAAGATCCGCTTTATATTGCAAGAAGAATTGTAAGATTTGCATCAGAAGATATAGGACTTGCAAACTCTCGTGCGCTTGAACAAGCTGTTTCATGTTATCAAGCGTGTCATTTTATCGGATATCCAGAATGTAATGTAATTTTAGCTCAAGCAGTGGTTTATATGGCAAAGTGCAAAAAATCTAATGAATTATATGTTGGTTACAATAAAGCAAAAGATGATATAATTAAATTTGGAAACTTGCCGGTTCCGCTTCATATCAGAAATGCCCCAACTAAATTAATGAAAAATTTAGGATATGGAAAAAATTATAAATATAGTCCAGACTATAATTATCAAGAAGAGCAGACTTACCTCCCAGAAAAATTAAAAAATAAAAAATACATTAAATAAACTAATTTTATGATTACTTTACAACAAGTCAAAGAAAACAAATTCGTTCAGGAATTTATAAATCAGTCAGAAAAATATTTAGACGCAATTGGATTTACCGATCATGGCAGAAGACACCTTAGTATTGTATCAGATCGTGCCAGATCGCTTGCAAAAGCAATTGGACTATCAGAAAAAGATCAAGAAATGTGTGCAATTGTTGGTTATTGTCATGACATGGGAAATTTCTTGGGAAGGACAGATCATCACTACTGGGGTGCCATGTTATTTATGCAAACATTTTTAAAAGAAATTGATAATCCCGAAGAACTTGCAACAATAATGCAAGCAATTACATCTCATGATAAAGATGAATTAAAAATTGTAAATGCCGTTGCTGCTGTTTTAATATTGGCAGATAAATCAGATGTACATCGCACAAGAGTAAAAACCAAAAAAATAATTGACATAACAAGTGATATTCATGACAGAGTGAATTACGCTGCAATGAAAAATGATTTTTCTGTAAATAAATTAAAAAAAGAAATTAAATTAAAAATCCAAATTGATACAAAAATTACAAGTCCAATGGATTATTTTGAAATATTTATAGAACGCATGACTTTTTGTAAAACAGCTGCTGAATTTTTAGGATACAAATTTACATTAATAATAAATAATTCTAAATTATCTTAAAAGTTGACAAAATAAAAACATTCGTTCTAGACGAATGTTTTTAAATTTCTGAAATACTACACATTGTGGTAAAATATACATACTAAATACTAAATAAACTAATGTACCTTTTCTTCGACACAGAAACAACGGGATTACCAATAAACTGGAATGCGCCAATTTCAGATTTTTCTAATTGGCCAAGGGTAGTGCAAATTGCATGGGCCCATTACAATGAAAAAGGCAAAGAAGTTAAATCAAAAACATACATAATAAAACCAGAAAATTTTTTTATTCCAATAGAGTCTGCTCGTGTTCATGGAATTACCACTGAAATGGCCAATGAATCTGGAATTGAATTAAAAGCAGCTTTAAATGAATTTACAAGAGCACTAAAAGACTCTCAATATTTAATAGCTCACAATATTAGTTTTGATGAAAAAGTAGTAGGTGCAGAATTTTTAAGAAAAAATATGAAAAATAATATACAATTTATAAAAAAAATCTGCACAATGGAATCTTCGGTTGATTTTTGTAAAATTCCGGGAAAAGATAAATATAAATTTCCAAAACTTGATGAATTATATTTCAAATTATTTAATGCTCATTTCTCCAATGCTCACAATGCACTAGTTGATGTAAGAGCCTGTGCAAGATGTTTTTTTGAGCTTCAAAAACTTGGTGTAATAAAATCTCCGGAAACCAAACAAGAAAAAAAATCTCTACTACAACAAAGTATTTTTAATTTTTAAATATGAACCTAGATAAGCTGGAAAAAATATTAAAGGGCGAAAAAAGTTATCGTCTTTCTCAAATTAAAAAAGCTATATTTATTGATCTAATAGATGATTTTTCTTTGATTTCATCTTTACCAAAAGAACTTCGCGAAAAATTAAATAATGAATTAGACTTAAAAATAAAAGGATATATATCAAAATCAGAAAAAACAGATACTCAAAAAGCTTTAATAAATCTATCTGACGGAGCACAAATTGAATCAGTTTTAATGAGATATGAAAATGATAGAAATACAGTTTGTGTTTCGTGTCAAGTCGGATGTCCTATGAATTGCTCATTTTGTCTAACTGGACAAATGGGATTTAAAAGAAATTTGAACACATTTGAAATAATAGAACAGGTTTTATTTTTCCAGAGACTACTCAAAAAAGAAAATCAAAGCGTAAAAAATATAGTATTTATGGGGATGGGTGAACCAATGTTAAATTATGATAATGTAATTAGTGCTATAAAAATACTAAATGATAAAAATGCTTTTAACATTGGGGCAAGAAAAATATCTATTTCAACTTGTGGAATAGTTAGTGGGATAAATAAATTAGCAGATGAAAATATTCAATCAAATTTAGCAATTTCACTTCACGCACCCAATGATGAAATAAGAACAAAAATCATGCCAATAAACAAAAAAGACAATATAAAAAGTATTTTAGAAGCTGTTGATAATTATATAAAAAAAACAAACAGAAAAGTCATGTTTGAGTATGCGCTAATAAAAGGAATAAATGATAGCGAAAAAAACGCTCAAGAATTATCAAAAATCATGAATAAAAAATTATACATGATAAATTTAATAAAATATAATAATACTGGGATTTATAAATCACCAGAAAGAGAGACAATAAAAAAATTCAAAGATATTTTGATGAAAAATCATATAAATGTTACAGAAAGATATAGATTTGGAGAAGAAATTAATGCTGCCTGTGGACAATTAGCTACAAAATCATAAAACTTTAATTTTAGGCTTATTTATGCTAAAATACTGATATTAATCAGTAATTTTTTATTATGGGAAATATTTATGACATTATAATAATTGGCGCTGGACCAGCAGGATACACGGCCTCAATTTATGCATCAAGATACAAGCTAAAAAACATTATAATTGGTGAAATTTTTGGTGGATACGCAACACAAGCTCATATTGTAGCTAATTTTCCCAGTGAAGAGGGCATTGAAGGATCAAAACTAGCTCAAAAAATGCACAAACATGCAGAAAGCTTGGGGGCAGAAGTTATCCAAGGAAAAGTAATTGACATTCAAAAAAATGACAATGACTTTGAAATCACAACTGACAATAACAAAACTTTTACTGCAAAATCCGTGATAATAGCAATTGGCACAAAACACAGAAAATTGGGATTAAAAAATGAAAATGATTTTATTGGAAAGGGGGTCTCATATTGTGCAACCTGCGATGCAATGTTTTTCAAAAATAAAACAGTTGTAGTTTTGGGAGGATCTGATAGTGCAAACAAAGCATCTCTATATTTAGCAGATATCGCCAATCATGTTTATCAAATTTATAGAGGAAAAGAGCTCCGCGGAGATAAAAAACAAATTGAACGCATTCTTGAAAACAAAAAAATTGATGTAATTTATGAAACAAATATTATAGAACTACGAGGAGAAAAAAAATTAGAAAAAATAATATTAGACAAAGAATATAATGGAAACAAAGAATTAGAAACTAGTGGATTATTTATAGAAATCGGATCAGAGCCAGAATATGGACTTATAGAAAAATTAAATTTAAAAACAGATGAATTGGGATTTATAAATGTAGAAAAAGATCAAAAAACAAATATTGAAGGTGTTTTTGCAGCTGGGGATATTACAAACGCAACTGGCAATTTCAAACAAATTATAACAGCCTGCTCTCAAGGGGCGATATCAGCAAATTCAGCTTATAATTTCATAAAATCCAAATAATGAGATTATTTTTAGCAATAAAACCAGAATTAAATATACAAGAAAAATTGTATAAACAAATAAAAAATCTCCCATATAATTCAAATTTAAAGCCTGTGAAATTAGAAGATCTGCACATAACATTACAATTTTTTGGAGAAGTAGGGGATAGTAGAACTGATGAGTTAACAAGCCTTATAAATGATAATTTAGATATTTCGAGCTTTAATGTAAAAACAGGAGATGTTATATTTTTTCCGCTTTTTGGTGACGCAAAAGTCATAGGAATAAAATGTTTTATTCCAGATAGAGAATTTCAAAATATCATAAAATTGAACAAATTATTTGTTCAACATAGGTTTTCAAAAAGTGATAGAGGATTTATTCCTCATATAACAATTTTTAGAGTGGGTGGAATAATTGACAAAGATAAATATAATATTAGACCTGATATAGAATTTGAGATAAAATCACTTGATTTAATAAAAAGTGAACTAACGACACCTAGACCGATTTATAAAACAATAAAAGAATTTAAATTAAAATGAAAACAAATATATTAACAGTAAATATCGATAATATTGATTACGAAAAAACTATTTCACAAATAGAGAAGTTTATTACTGATGATAAACAACACTATATTGTAACTCCAAATCCCGAAATAATTCTAAAAGCATCATGTGATTCTGAGTTTAGAGCAATTTTAAATAATGCTGACTTATCACTTCCAGACGGATTTGGTGTAATACTTGCTTCAATATTTTTAGGAAATCCTATTTATAAAAGAGTTACGGGATCAGACTTAAGCAATAAATTGTTTGAATTAGCAGATAAAAAACAATATAAAATATTTTTACTCGGTGGAATGGGAGATAGTGCAGAAATTGCAAAAACTAAATTAGAATTAAAATATAAAAACATAGAAATTGTGGGCGCCACCAGTGGATTTGAAAATATCAAAGATATAAGTGCCCAGGAAAATGAAAATATTATAAACATTATAAATAATAGTGGCGCCCAAATACTTTTCGTGGGATATGGTGCACCATTTCAAGAAAAATGGATATTTGATAACTTATCAAAAATGCCTCGAGTTAAAGTAGCACTTGGAATTGGTGGAGTAATAGATTTTGTCTCTGGATACGCTGTAAGAGCGCCAAAATTAATTAGAAAAATTGGCATGGAATGGTTTTGGAGATTAATAACAGAACCACGTAGAATTGATAGAATTTTCAATGCTGTAGTAATATTTTCCTGGAATGTTTTAAAATGGAAAATACATTTATTAAAACCTTTTAGAAAAAATGTAGTTGCTATAATTATAAATGACAAAAATGAAATTCTAATAATAAAAAATATATATGATAAATCTTATTACAAATTTCCCCAGGGTGGAGTAGAAAAAAATGAAGATGAAAAAGATTCTCTATTGAGAGAAATTTATGAAGAAACCGGACTTACAAAATTAAAAATTATTGGATTATCAAGTCATCTAAGTTCATATTACTGGCCAATGGATTGGAGTCATTCCAAAATAACAGAAGAAAGAAAAAAGTATAATGAAAAATTTTGTGGTCAAAAACAAACAATATATTTTCTAAGAACCACTGAAAATGAAGAATTTAACTCTCAAGAAAAAGATGAAGTTATAGATCACAAATGGGTAAAAAAAGATGAGTTAGCAAAATACATAGTTCCTATTAAAAAAAATATATTAGACATTGTTTTAAAAGAAATTGATAAATATTTAAAATAAAACAACTTTTGAGGTTAAAATCAAATTATGGCGACAAAATCTTTAAATAAAAATTTACATAAGGCGCATCAAGCCAAAAAAGATGAGTTTTATACTCAGCTTATTGATATTGAAAAAGAATTAAAACACTATAAAGATCAATTTCACGGTAAGGTAATTTATTGTAATTGTGACGATCCATTTGAAAGTAATTTTTTCAAATATTTTGCTACTAATTTTAATTCTTTAGGCTTGAAAAAACTCATAACTACGAGTTATAAACCATCACCAATTGCTAATACTCAGCTAGGATTATTTGGTGACGACAAAACACTCTCTATATCAAAAGGTCGCCCAAAAACAACAGCTAATAAATTTATTATTAACGAAGTTAAAGATTTTGATGGTAATGGCGCCTTTGACTTGAGAGATATTGCGCAGCAACTTAAATCGAATAAAAATAACGAATGGTCACCACTTCAAGGTGATGGCGATTTTAGAAGTGAAGAAAGTATTGAACTTTTAAAACAATCAGATATTGTAGTAACTAATCCGCCTTTTTCTCTTTTTAGAGAGTATGTCGCACAGTTAGTTGAGTATGATAAAAAGTTTTTAATTATAGGAAATACAAATGCCATAACTTATAAAGAAATTTTTAAATTAATTAAAGATAATAAACTGGTTACTGGTTATACAAACTTTAATGTAGGAATGTTTTTTGAAGTTCCAAAAACTTGGGATCAATATCATCACATAGATAATAATGGAAAAAAAATTGCTAGAGTTTCTACTTCGTGCTGGTTCACAAATCTTGAGGTAGAAAAACATAAACAAGATATTGTTCTTTATAAAAAATATAACGAAATTGATTATCCTAATTATGAAAATTATGAAGCAATAGATGTTTCAAAAGTTCAAGAAATACCAATGGATTATAAAAAAGAAATTGGTGTTCCAATCACATTTGTTGATAAATACAATTCAGATCAGTTTAAAATAGTGGCATTGGGAATCGTTGGCAGTATCAATTTTACAAAAAATAGAAAAATGGAAATTTTAAAGGAGGGTCAACCGACTGGAAAATTTACTATAAATGCAAAAGGTACCTTATACAGAAAATACAACCCCCAAAAGGATAATTTTCCAGCATTTAGAGATACTGAAACTAATGATTTATATTCAAGTATATATGCAAGAATCATTATTAAAAATAAAAAATTAAAAAAATAATATGAAAATTGAACTACATAAAATTCCCGTAAAAAAAATAATTGCTGGATATAAAGATAGTGCAGAAGAAGGTGTCGTAGCATATAATGGTAAGCTTGATATTAGACCAAAATATCAGCGCGAATTTGTTTATAAAGAAAAACAACGCGATGCTGTAATAGAAACTATAAAAAGCAATTTTCCATTAAATGTAATGTATTGGATGATTAGAGAAGATGGCGGTTATGAAGTATTAGATGGTCAACAACGTACTATTAGTATTGGTCAATATGTAAATGGAGATTTTTCATTAAACGAAAGATATTTTCATAATTTACATAAAGAGGAACAAGAACAAATTTTGAATTACGAATTAATGATCTATTTTTGCGAGGGAACAGATAAAGAAAGACTAGATTGGTTTAGAATTATAAATATTGCTGGTGAGAAATTAACTGATCAAGAAATTCGTAATGCAGTTTACACTGGGCCATGGTTAAGTGACGCAAAACTAAAATTTAGTAAATCAAATTGCGCAGCATATTTATTAGCAAATGATGGGGGACAATTAGTTAGCGGTTCACCTATTCGTCAAGAATATTTAGAAACAGCTCTTTCGTGGATTAATGATGGAAAAATAGAAAATTATATGGCCAAACATCAACACGACAAAGACGCTGAAAAATTATGGCAATATTTTCAAGATGTAATTGAGTGGGTACGAAATATTTTTATAAATTATCGTAGAGAAATGAGCAGTGTTTGTTGGGGTGAATTATACAATAAATTCAAAAATGATAAATTCAATACAAAAAAATTAGAAGATGAAATTAAAAAGTTAATGCAAGATGAAGATGTTACAAAAAAATCTGGAATTTATCCATATGTTTTAACTAGAAACGAAAAATATTTAAATATTCGTGCATTTACAGATAAACAAAAAAGAGAGGCATATGAAAGACAAAAAGGTATATGTAAAAAATGTAAAAAACATTTTGAAATTGAAGAAATGGAAGCTGACCACATAAAACCTTGGCACGAAGGTGGAAAAACAATTTCAGAAAATTGCCAAATGTTATGTAGGGATTGTAATCGAAGAAAGTCGGGAAAATAAAATTTATAACTCTTAATTTTATAACTTTATGACTATTAAAACTCGCTTCGCTCCATCACCAACTGGATATTTACATATTGGGGGTCTGAGAACAGCACTTTATAATTATTTATTTGCCAAAAAAAATAAAGGTAAATTTATTTTAAGAATAGAGGATACCGACAGAACTCGTTATGTAAAAGACGCTGATAAACAATTAGTTAATATCATAAAATCTTTTAATTTAAAATTTAACAAGGGTCCAATTTACCAATCAAGAAGATTAAAAATATATAAAAAATATGCTGATTTATTAGTTAAAGAAAAAAAAGCATATTATTGTTTTTGCACAAAAGAAAGATTAGATGACTTAAGAGAAAATCAAGAAAAAAATAAACAAGTTCCAAAATATGACAGACATTGTTTAAATTTGAGTAGTGAAGAAATACAAGAGAAATTAAAGAACAAAGAGCCATACGTAATAAGAATGAAATTGCCAGATAATGAAATTATAACTTTTAATGATTTAGTTTATGGTGAAGTAAAAATAAACACAAATGACTTAGATGATCAAGTTTTAATAAAATCAGATGGATTTCCAACATATCATCTAGCTGTAGTAATTGATGATCATGATATGGGCATAACCCATGTTATTCGTGGTGAAGAATGGCTCCCATCAACACCAAAACATATTTTACTTTATAAAATGTTTAATTGGCCAATTCCAAATTTTGCACATTTACCACTACTATTAAATCCCGATAGAAGCAAGCTTTCAAAAAGACAGGGTGATGTTGCCGCAGAAGATTTTATAAAAAAAGGATACCTACCACAAGCACTTATAAACTACGTAGCTTTCTTGGGCTGGAATCCAAAAACAGAAAAAGAAATTTACTCAATGAATGAATTAATAAATGATTTTGAAATTCCAAAAATAAATAAAGCTGGTGCTGTTTTTGATATAAATAAGTTAAATTGGATAAATGCAAATTACATAAGAAATATTGTTGAAAATAAAGATAAAAATAAAAAAGATTATAAATATATTTTAAATTTCATAAAAAATATTTTACCAAATACAAATAGAGCGGAAGACATATTGCAAATATTTTCTCCTAGATTAAATAATATACAAGAATTGAAAGAATTATCTAGATTTATTTTTGAACTCTCAGATTATAATAAAAATTTATTGATTTTTAAGAAAAGTAATATTGACTTGACAAAAAATGGATTAAATGTCGCAATTAAAATTTTAAGCCGAATAGAGGATACAAATTGGAATCAGGAAAACCTCAATAACACTTTAAATAATGCTTTAAAAGAGGAAAATTTGGCTCCTGGGGACGTTTTCTGGCCAATTAGAGTTGCATTATCAGGACTTGAAAAAAGTCCATCACCAACTGAAATACTTTACTTACTTGGAAAAACAGAGAGTTTAAATAGAATAAACATAGCAATAGAAAAACTAAAATAACTTTCTCGACTATAAATCATAAAAATACTATAATTATATTATGAATATAAAAATACAACAGAATAAAAAACTATTAGCAATTTTATTCATTGCTTTTATTTTTTTTCCTATTGTAAAAATAAAATCAGAAACAGTTGATGAGCTAAATCAAAAAATTAGTGACCAGAAAAGAGTCATAGAAGAATTAAGTGCTCAGCAACAAAAATATCAATCAACAATAAAACAAAAACAACAAGAAGCAAAAAGTTTAAATAATCAAATTTCTATACTTGATAATCAAATTGCATCAAAAACTCTGGGTGTCCAAACAACAAAACTCCAAATAGATAATATGGATATGGAAATAAAAGCCATACAAATGGAAATAGAAAAAAAAGAAAAAGAAATTAACCTGAATAAAGAAAATTTAAAAAATTCACTACGGGAATTAAACAAAAAAGAACAATCAAATAGTATTTTAAAAATTTTACTTTTAAATGATAGCGTGGGTGATTTCTTTGATGAGTTAACCCAGCTCAAATCATTAGAATCTGGATTACAAAAAAAAGTTGATGAACTTCAAAGTTTAAAAACATGGCTAGAGGATAAAAATAAAAGTCTTGAAAATTCAAAATCAGAACTTGTAAAATTACAAGAACAATTAGAGGGAGAGCAACTGGGACTTAAAGAAGATCAAGATGTAAAATTTATGTATTTGTCTCGTGCACAAAATGATGAGAAGAAATTTCAAAAATTACTTACTGAATTGAAAAAGGAACAACAACAAGCAAATTCAATGATTTCTCAATATGAAGCAAAAGCAAGAAAATTACTATCACAAAAACAAGGACAAATCCAGGACAGTGGTGATTTTATATGGCCAGTACCCTCAAAATACGTAACTGCTTATTTTCACGATCCAGACTATCCGTTTAGAGCAATTTTTGAACATCCAGCTGTTGACATAAGAGCTTCACAGGGAACCCCAGTAAAAGCATCTGCTTCTGGTTATGTTGCAATAGCAAAAGATAATGGAATGGGCTATAACTATATATTATTGGTTCATAATAATGGAGTTTCTACGGTTTATGGTCATATATCAAAAATATATGTAAAAACTGGTGACTTTGTAATTCAAGGCGACACAATAGGATTATCTGGTGGTATGCCAGGAACTCCTGGCGCAGGAAGACTTACAACAGCACCACATTTACATTTTGAAGTAAGAGTTAATGGTGTTGCTGTAAATCCATTGAATTATTTAAAATAACCCCACCATAAGAAAATTTTATAGTACACAACCACAATTAAAGAATAAAAAAAAATGATTATCATATAAATCATTTTTTTATTATAAAAATATTTTCTATAGTGAGGGATTATTTTAGTGGGTGAAATTTATGATGAACACTTTCTGCAAATTTATCAGACGCATGAACATATCTTGTTGTTGTGTCCAGTGATTCATGACCTAAAAGTATTTGAATTGCGGCTGGACTTGCACCATTTTCAGCTAAATAAGTTGCAAATCCATGACGAAGAGAATGTGCTGATATGGGAACATTTATATTTAAAATTTCTCTGTATTGTTTGATTTTTGATTGCAAATAATTTGTTGAAACTCTGACATCCTTATTTGAAGAATTTCTACCACGAAGTGGCGCAAATAATCTTTTTTGATTATCTTTTCTAAGTATCAAATATTCATTTAAATATTTTTTTGCACGTTCTGTCATATAAACAAATCTTTCTTTTTTTCCTTTTCCTAAAACAAAAACTCTTCCTTGTTTATCAATACTATCTTTATTTAAAGAAACGAGTTCTGAAATTCTCATTCCAGTTGAAAATAAAACCTCAAGCATTGCACGATTACGAGATGCCACAATTTTATTTGTTTCTATTTTAGAGGGTGATTCGATTAATTTTACAAGTGCTTCAAATTCCGGAATCTTCGGGTGTTTTTTTATATTTTTTACCAACCTAATATGTTCTGGTAAAATTGGAGTTTTTATATCATGTTCTATTAAATATTTTAAATAAGATCTGAGTGCTGATAACATTCTATTAACAGAATATGATGATAATTTAATTTGTGATTCGTGATCATTGCTTGTTGATCTATCAATGGAGTAGAGGTATGCCTTATATCTATCAATGTGTAATTTATTTAATTTATTAAATTCTAAATCTTCTGATTCTAAAAAATTTATAAAACAATTTATATCTCGTTCATAATTATAAATTGTTTCGGGGGAATAGTTATTTACCTGTAAAGAAAGCAGGAAGTCATCAAACAAGGGAAGAGCGGGTCTCTTTTTCTTTAATTTCTGTGATTGTGGCTTATTTATTGGCATAGATTTAACTGAGTATAATATCCCTTACACTCAGTTTTATTATAGCACACGCATTATAATTATCAAATCATTTAATGTGCGTTTCTTCTGCTAAATTGGCTATTACCGTTAAGTTATCTATTAAATACTCATAAATTAATTATTTTTACTTATGAAACACTACTTTTAAGCTTTATCCATCGTAAAATTTTAATTTGAGCTAATATCTATATTACAAATTTTTAAAATTTATAAAATATATATAATTTTTTCAATCTACTCTATGCCCTATTTTTAATTTTTTTTAATTGTTTATTTAAAATTCTATAAAATTCACTTTTATTATATTTATGTAAATACTCTGTTTAAAAACCCTCCTATTCTCTGCTCCACCCTTTCAATTTGACAAAATTATATAAAAATGTTTTAATATATTATTTTATAATTATTTGATTTTCATATCGCAAATCAATGTATTGAATATTTTTTACATCATAATTTTTTTCTTCAACAACATACTTATATAAATTATTGAGCTGAGTATCTATATCAGAATTAAGATCAAAAAATATTTTGAAATTATTCTGAGTTATAAGTGTCAAAAAATTTGATTTAGAATTATCATATTCATAGTCAATAATTTTTAATTGGGAAAATTTCTTATTATAACTTTCATTTAAATAAATTAATTTTCCAATTGTATCTTTATTAAAAAATTCCTTTCCTATTTCAGGAATTTTTTCAAATTTATCCTCATAAACTTCTTGAACTTTGGGGACTTGTTTTACTGTTTTTTCTCCATTTTCTTCTTGTAATATATAGACAGATGAAGATGTTTGTTTGTACTCTGAATCATTTACTATTAATTTATTTTGCTCATCAATTTCATTTTGGTTTATTATAATTTTTTCTGGAATTTCATTTAATTTTATAATGTCAGAATTTATTAATTTTCCCTTTGCATCCGATAAGACAATTCCATCTCTATCAATTAAAAACTCATTATCTTTTTGTTTATATAACATTATCCCTGGTTTTTCTTTTAAAATAATTAAAATACCGTGGATTCCTTGTCTTTTTATTTTTAGATAATCAAGAAAATATTTTTCTGAAATAAGGCTTTCAAGTTTTGAAGAATTAAATAAAAAATAATTATTATTACTAAAAATTAAAAAACTATTTTTATTCAAATAGTTATTTGCTAAATTTATTATTTCATCTTGTGGTATTTCTTCATTTCCCTCTGCTTTTACATTACTAATTTTAAAATATGATGAAAAAATAAAAAAATAAACAGCATAAATACATACAAATAATAAAAATAATTGGAGCACTCTTTTTTGCCAAGAAACATTAGAACTAAAATATTCGTTAACTAGATGTTTTACGCATTGTCTTTTTTGTTTTCTAAAAAAACCTCTTTTGTTGTTGAAGCTATTGGGTCTTCTTGGTCTTAGTGCATAATTATACATATCAAAAAATATATTTAAAAAAATAAATTAAAATATAAAATTAATTACTTTATTAAACTAATTTTTTTAAATGGCAAATACTGTTGTAATACTTTTGGAATTTTTATTGAACCATCTTTTTGCTGAAATTGTTCTATTATTGCTGGAAATAATCTACTTGTTGCGAGTCCTGATGCATTTAGTGTGTGGACAAATTCATTCTTCCCGGTTTTATTATTTTTAAATCTTATATTTCCTCTTCTTGCTTGATAATCAAGTGCATTTGAAACGCTACTTACTTCTTTGTAATTGTTCATACTTGGAATCCAAACTTCTATATCTACGGTTTTACTCATAGAGGCGCTTGCATCACTTGCTGCAAGCTGAACTGTTCTAAAATGTAAATCTAATCCTTCCATTAATTTTTCTGCATTGTCTTTTAATTCCTCAAAAGCTTCCCATGATTTTTCTGGACTAGTAAACTGAAACATTTCTATTTTATTAAATTGATGTCCTCTTATCATTCCTCTCTCCTCTGTTCTATATGCTCCAGCTTCTCGTCTAAAACATGCTGAGTATGCGAAATACTTTATTGGTAATTTTTTTTCTTCTAATATTTCATCTCTGTGATAATTATCGATCATCATTTCACTTGTTGCATTTAGACACAGCCCGTCCTCTACCCAAAATAAATCTTCTCTAAATTTTGGTAAATGTCCTGAAGCATAAGCAGATGCTTCATTTAGCATAAATGGTGGAATTATAAATGTATATTTATTTTCCCTATGAAAATCAATAAAATAATTTAAAAGTGCCCACTCGAGTAGTGCCCCATCTCCGGTGTAAGCCCAAAAACCAGATCCTGACATTTTTACGGCTCGCTCATAATCAATAAGTCCACATGATTTTGCAATCTCAACATGATCTTTTATTGCAAAATCAAATTTTGGTTTTTCTTTATATGTGCTTATTACTTTATTATTTTCTTTTCCGCCTGGCATTACATCATCGGCTGGAATATTTGGAAGCTCTGATAATTTATCGTTAAATTCTTTTTCGGTTTTTTCTAATGCTTCATCTAATTTTTTAATTTTCTCACCCAACTCTCTCATTTTCTTAATGATTTCTTCTGATGGCTTTGTTTTTGAATATTTATTTCTTTCTGATTTTAATTCATCAACCTCCTGAATTATTTTTTTTCTTTTATCATCTAAATCTAAAACTGTATCTAAATCAACATTCTTCATTCTTTTAAGAAGCGCTTTTTTCACCTCTTCTTTTTGTTCTCTTATTTTATTTATATCGAGCATATATTTAATTTTCAATTATAATATCTTTTATTTCATCACCCTGCTCAATAGAATTTACAACATTTTGACCTGATATAACCTGACCAAATATTGTATGTTTACCATTAAGCCATGGGGTTTCTAAATGTGTTATAAAAATTTGAGAACCATTTGTATTTGGTCCTGAGTTTGCCATGGCAAGAACTCCTGGTTTATCAAATTTTAAATTTGAATCAAATTCATCTTTAAAAGAATATCCTGGTCCACCAGTTCCTGCAATTGGTAAATTATTTGGATTATTATATGGATCATAAACAAAATCTTTTCCTTCGACTCCACGAGTGTTTGGATCTCCTGTTTGAATCATAAAATTTTCTATAACTCTATGAAATTTAATATTTTTATAAAATCCATCATTTATAAGTTTCAAAAAATTATCTACCGTGACAGGTGCTTTGTCTTTGTACAATTCTAATTCAATATTTCCTTTATTAGTTTGCATTACAACTTTCATATTTTCTTTTTGTAAATTATTAGTTTCAATACTTTTTGTTTCATTTGTTTGATTATTTGCTTCGGTGTTTAAATTACTAGAATTTTGACATCCTGTTAAAATTATCATCAAAAACAAAGATAGAACAATTATTTTTTTCATAATATATTATTAATTTTCTTATTTTTAATTTCTAAACCCATTAGATATACATAAATAATAATAAAGAATAATAGTATAAATAATCTTCCGTAATTTTCTAAAAAATATACTAGATTATTAGCAAAATTTTCATCTATTTTCTCACCTGTAAATTTTATTAATGATGTTACAATACTAAATAAAACTACAAAAATAATTAATAGAACATAGTGTAAAATATTTGAATAAAAAAATATATTAATTATCTTTTTCCAATTAATACTAATTCCTTTTAATTTTAAAAATAATTTAGTTAAAAAAAGAATAATTAAACACCATAAAAATAAAAGAAATGTAGCCGTCAAGGTAGCAATAATAAATATTATTATTTGCTCTATTGGTGATAAACCTAGCGATGCTTCACTATATTCTTTTATTGTTTGAGAAAAACCTGCTAAAAATAAACCCAAAATTAAAGAAAAGATTGCTAAACAAAAAAAGAATAAAATTAATTTACCTGAAACTTTATTTTCTGGAATAATTTTTAGAAACTCGCGAGGTTTAAACAATAATTTTAGACTTAACATAATATTTAATTTAAAATTAAATAATTAAAAATTTATTCAAAATTAAAAATTCATAATTCAAAATTAATCCCTTGGTTTCATAAGTGGAAATATCTGACATTCTCTTGCTGATTTATTCATTAAAAATGCAAACACTCTTTCACTTAATCCAAATCCACAAGTTGGTGGCATTCCATGCTCGAGTGCTTCTACGAAATCATGATCATACATTTGTGCCTCATCATCTCCTTCGTTTCGAAGCTTTTCTTGTCTTTGAAATCTTTGAGCTTGATCAATTGGATCATTTAACTCACTATAACCATTTCCAAGCTCTGACCCAGCAATAATTGGTTGAAATCTTTGAGTTAATTCAGGATTTGTATTTAATTTTTTTGCAAGTGGGGATACAATTTCAGGAACATTTATCAAAAATCCTGGACCAGCAATTTGTCTTCTACAATACTTTAATAAATTATCAATTGCTCTTGTGATATTAAATCCTTTTGTATCATATTCAATTTTTAGTTCTTGTAA
>DAORGW010000006.1:0-45123 GCA_035356975.1 bacterium
ATGTAACAGAACTAGCAAGACAACTAAAAATAACAACAAATGAACTTTTGGAAATTCTTCCTGAGCTTGGTTTTCATATTGGCGCAAAAGCTATAAAAATTAATGATTCTTTGATTGACAAAATAAAATTGGCCTATATTCAACACAAGAAAAAAGTAAAATTTCAAGAAGAAGAAGCAAAAATAAAAGAAATAAAGATTAGTGACAAAAAAGACACAGGAATAGACAATGAAAAAATTATATATATAGAAGACAATATAATAGTTAAGGAATTAGCAGAAAAAATGAACATACCAATAAATAAAGTCATGACAGAACTCATGAGAAATGGAATAATGATTTCTCTTAACTCAACGATGGATTATGATACTGCTTCAATTATTGCTGAAGATCTGGGGTTTAAAACAGAAAAAATTTCAAATGAAAAAAAAGAAATTGAAAAAGACATCGAAAAAGGAAAAAAATTAGAACAACTTTTAGAAAAAGATTCCAAAAAAACAAAAAGGCCACCCGTTGTTGTAGTAATGGGTCATGTTGATCATGGAAAAACAAAATTATTAGACACAATAAGAACAGCAAATGTAATTGATAATGAAAGCGGAAATATTACTCAGCACATAGGGGCATATCAGGTTGAACTCGGTGGTAGAAAAATAACCTTTTTAGACACTCCGGGCCATGAAGCATTTAAGGGAATGAGATCTCGTGGTGCAAAAATTGCTGACGTTGGAATAATTGTTATTGCTGCTGACGAAGGACTTAAGCCACAAACAATAGAATCAATTGAACTCGTTCAAAAAGAAAACATTCCATTTATAATTGCAATAAATAAAATTGATAAACCGGAAGCAGATATTGAAAGAACAAAAACCATGCTTTCTGAAATTAATTTAATTCCAGAAGACTGGGGTGGAAAAACAATTTGCGTTCCAATCTCAGCAAAAGAAGGTAAAAACATAAAAGAATTATTAGAAATGATAAATTTATTATCTGATATGGAAGATTTGCATGCTGATGAAAACAGAAAAGCAATTGGAACAATTATAGAATCTCATGTTGATAAAAATTTAGGTCCAATTGCAACAGTTTTAATTCAAACAGGAACTCTAAAACTAGGAGATGAATTTATAACAGGAAATATTAGCGGGAAGGTTCGTTCAATGATTGATTATAAAGGAGAAAAACTAAACTCAGCCACACCATCAACTCCAGTCGCAGTGTTAGGATTTAAAAACGCCCCTCATGTTGGGGACATATTTAATGCTGATATTGATAAAAATGAATATAAAAATCTAAAAAAACAAAACATCAAATCACAGATAAACAAAAGCACAAATGCACAAGATACAAAAGAAGATGAATCACAATTAAAATTAAATGTAATATTAAAATCAGATGTTATTGGTTCAAAAGAAGCAATAATAGAATCCATTAAAAAAATTAACAAACCAGAAGTAAATGTAAAAATTATAAAAAGTGGTCTGGGGAATATTACAGATAAGGATATTTTAGACGCCGAATCATCAGATGCAATAATTTTAGGATTTCATGTTAAGACAAATCCGAATGCAGAATTAATAGCAAAAGAAAAAAATATTGAAATAAAAAATTACACAATTATTTATAAATTACTAGAGGACCTAGAGGTAAAAATCGATAAAATGATAATCCCACAAATGATAAGAGAACAAATAGGTGAAGGATTGGTTTTAAAAATATTCAAAACACTTCCCAAGAAAATGGTTGTTGGTGTAAGAATTACAAAAGGAAAAACCTCTGTAAATACAATTGTTAAAGTATTAAGGAATGCTGAGATAATAACACTTGGGAAAGTTACTGGATTGCAAAGCGGAAGAGAAGAAGTAAGTGAAGTTTCTAATGGGGTAGAATGTGGAATAGAATTCACTGGTGAACCAATTATAAAAGCAGAAGATATATTAGAATTTTATACAGAAAAAAATTCATAAAAATGTCAAAAAGAACAGAACAAGTTAGTTCAGAATTACTAAGTTTAATTTCTCAAATAATAGAAAGGGAGATTGAAATGCCCGGGTGTTTTGTAACCATAACCGGTGTTTCTGTGACTCCCGATCTAAAAATTGCAAATATAAATTTTACAACAATCCCAGATATACATGAAGACAGAGCTCTAAAAATTTTAAAATCGAACTCACAATCAATTCAAGGAAGTTTAAAATCAAAAATAAGATTTTATACAATTCCCAAGTTAAGATTCTTTATTGATGACGGAGACAAAAAAAGAAGAGACGTTTATGAAGTTCTAGATAAAATACAAGATGAATTAAAATAGTATGTTAAGCGAAGAAATAAAAAAACTGGAGCAATCTCTTTTGGCCTCCAATAAAGTATTGTTAATAATGCACAGAAAACCAGATGGAGATGCCATAGGAAGCATTTTGGCTATGAGAAATTATCTATCTGATTTAAAAAAACAAATTACTTGTTTTTGCGTTGATGGTATTCCTGAAAACTATAACTACATAAAAGAAATTCAATTTATAGAAAATGATTTGAATAAAATTATAAATACTGAGTTTGATTCTTGTATAATGCTTGATTGCGCTGATATTGGAATGACTAAAATAAAAGAAGTTTTAGAAAACAAAAAATTTCCACTTGGAAAAATAAACATAGATCATCATATAACAAATAACAATTATGGAAATATAAATATTGTTATTAGTGAGGCTTCTTCTACCTCAGAAGTTATCTATTTAATTTTTAAATCATTAAAATATGAAGTGGGCGTAAGCACCGCTACCTGTTTATTAACTGGAATACTAACTGATACAAATAATTTTACAAACGGTGGCACAACACAACAGTCCATTGAAGCAGCGTCAGAACTTTTAAAAATTGGTGCAAACATAAATCAAGTTTTAAATGCTCATATTTTTAATAAAACAGTTAATGTATTAAAACTTTGGGGGGGGGTTTTAAAAAGAATAGTGTATAGCAAAGAATTAAATATGGTTATAACGGCTGTCTTTTCAGAAGATATAAAAAAATTCAATCTAGATGAAGAGGCAACAGAAGGAATTTCCAATTATTTAAATAATTTATCGAGCGACATAAGATGTTCTCTTGTTTTAAAAGACAATGGATTAGGAAAGGTAAAAGGAAGCCTAAGAACAACAAGAGATGATATTGATGTTTCGCAAATTGCACTAATATTTGGTGGTGGTGGACACAAAAAGGCGGCTGGATTTGAAATAAATGGTAAATTAGTATTTAATAATAATATATGGCAAATATCACAATAATTTACTATTTTCAATTTCCAATTGATTGTCTATTTATTATTCAATAATTAAAAATGACCAAATAGTAAATCAATTTAAAATTATAAATAATAAATTAAAAAATAAATATATGTATCTAATACCAACGGTAATTGAAAAAACAAACATGGGTGAACGCGCCTATGATATATATTCAAGACTATTAAAAGAAAGAATAATTTTTTTAGGTCAGCCAATTGATGATGGAGTTGCAAACACAATAATTGCACAATTATTATTTTTAGACTCTGAGAGCAATAAAGATATAAAATTATATATTAACTGTCCTGGTGGAAGCGTAACGGACGGGCTTGCAATTTACGACACAATGCAATTTATCAAATCTGATGTTTCAACTATTGCGGTTGGACTTTCCGCTTCAATGGCTGCGGTTTTACTTTCGGCCGGAGCAAAAGGAAAAAGATTCGCACTTCCAAATGCAGAAATTCTAATTCATCAGGTAATGGGTGGTGCAGAAGGACAAGCAGTAGACATAAAAATAAAGGCAGAACAAATTTTAAAAATAAAAGATAAACTAAATAAAATTTTGTCACTTCATACCGGTCAAGACATTAAAAGAATTGAAACTGATTCTGACAGAGATTACTATCTAAATGCTACTGATGCAGTTAAATACGGATTAGTTGATAAAGTTATAAAATAAAAATTTTTTAATAAAAAATCACAACATCTCAATGGGGTGGTTTTTTAAATTTTATTGTATTAATTTAAATAATTTTGTAGTACATCACTCAAAATATTATCCCAAAAACTAAGAAAACGATCAGACGAAAAAGCAAAAAGTACACCAAATCCATCTTTCATTTTTTCTCCAAAAAATATAATTGATATAAAAACATCAAAAAAATTACAATTTAAGGTCGAGAATCAAAAAATTGCCATAATTATATCCAAAAACATGGTCTTGAAAAATTATCATTAGTGTGCTAAAATGAATTTATAATAAAAAATTAAGTTTGAGCAAAGAAATATCAGTAAATCTCAAATTTGAAGCAAAAAACTTGTAATTTAAGCCAAAATGACATTTAAAATAGATTTTAAAACTTCAAATATAATCAAAAAAAACTACCTAAGAGGTGGGATTTTGTATTCTTTGTTCAAAATATAGAAAGATAAAAATATGGAAGTTATTTATTATGCTGGTTCGGCACTAATTGTTTTTTTGTTATCCGTTTTTATTGGTTATAAACTAAGACAAACAATAGCAAAAAATTCCGTAAACAGTGCTGAAAGAAAAGCGGAGGAAATTTTAGAAAAAGCGAAAGAAAAATCTCAAGATGTTTTACTTCAAGCAAAAGAAAAAGCAATATCACTTATTGATGAGGCAAAAAGAGAAGAAAATGAAAGAAGAAAAGAAATAACTCACATTCAAAAAAGACTAGAGGAAAGAGAGTCTTTATTTGATAGAAAACTTCTTGATTTAGAAAACAAAAACCAAAGTCTCGCAGATAAAGCAGAAAAAATAGAGCACCTAAAAACCGAAATTAAAAAAATTCAGGAAATGCAAATGGAAAGACTGGAAAAAATATCTAAAATGACAAAAGATGAGGCAAAAGATGTTTTACTTGAAAAAACAGAAAGTACAATGAAAGAAGAGCTAGTTGGAAGAATTAAAAAACTAGAACAAGAATCAAATGAAGAATTAGAAAAGAGGGCAAGAGATTTGCTGTCTACTGCAATTCAACGTTGTGCAATTGATCACGCAACTGAAACAACAACAACCGCTGTTAATATTACATCAGATGAAATGAAGGGAAGAATTATTGGTCGTGAAGGAAGAAATATAAGAACAATTGAAAAATTAACTGGTGTTGAAATAATAATTGATGACACTCCAGATGTTATTGTTATTTCTGGATTTAATCCAATAAGACGTCATTTGGCTAAAAGAGCAATTGATAAATTAATATTAGACGGAAGAATTCATCCTGGAAGAATTGAACAAACAATTGAGGAGGCTAAAAAAGAATTAGCTCTTGATATTAAAAAAGCCGGAGAAGAAGCAATTTATGACGTTAGTATTCCAACAGTTGATCCAAAATTAATTCAACTACTTGGAAGATTAAAATACAGAACTTCTTATGGACAAAATCAATTAAAACACTCTGTTGAAGTAGCGCACTTATCAGCTTTAATTGCTGAGGAGCTTGGCGCTGATGTAGCCATTGCTAAAAAAGGCGGACTATTCCATGACATAGGAAAAGCACTTGACCACGAAATAAAAGGAACTCACCCTGAAATTGGTTATGATGTTTTAAAAAAATTCGGAATTGGTGAAGAGGTTGCTCTCTGTGCAAAAACCCATCACGATGATAATCCCGCAACGTTAGAGTCTTTAATTGTAAAAGTTGCTGATGCAATAAGTGGTGCAAGACCAGGAGCAAGAAAAGATAATTATGAAAATTTCCTACAAAGATTAGATGAACTTGAAAAAATTGCAAATTCATTTGAAGGAGTTGATAAAACTTATGCAATTCAAGCTGGTCGTGAAATAAGAATTTTTGTAAAACCAGAAGAAATTGATGATTTAGGTTCTATAAAATTAGCAAAAAACATTGCTGAAAAAGTAGAACAGGAATTAAAATATCCTGGAGAAATAAAGGTTAATGTTATTAGAGAAACAAGAATAACTGAATACGCTAGATAAAATTATGATAAAGATATTATTCTTTGGTGATGTTTCTGGAGCAATCGCAAGAAATGCTCTTACAAAAATATTACCAAAACTGAAAATTAAATTTAAACCAGATCTTGTTATAGCAAATGCGGATAATTTAGCTCATGGAAAAGGAGTTACAGAAAAAAGCTTATTAGAAATGAAAAATATTGGAATTCATTTTTTCACATGTGGAAACCACGCCTTTAAAAAAGAAGACCCAAATAAAATTATTGCAAATAGTAAATTAGATTTTGTAATTCCTGAAAATATGGCGGATACTAAATCTGGGAATGGTTATAAAATCATTGAGATTAATAAACAAAAAATAGCAATAATTAATTTACTTGGAAAAACTTTTGTAAAAGAGGCCGGTGACGCTGATTGTCCATTTAAAACATTTGATAAGATTTACAAAAAAATTAAAGATGTTGTAGATATTACAATAGTTGATTTTCATGCTGAAACAACAAGTGAAAAAGTTGCATTTGGTTTTTATGTTGACGGACGCGCCCATGCGGTTTTAGGAACGCACACCCATGTTCAAACAAATGATGCACAAATTTTAAAAAATGGAACAATTTACATAACGGATGTTGGTTGGGTTGGAGCAAAAGATTCTGTTATAGGTGTTAATAAAGAAACTGTTATTGATAAATTTTTGACTGATTCAAAAATGATTTTTGAAATACCTAAGAATGGTGAAGTAATAATAAATGCAGTAATTTTAAATATTAATAAATCCATGAGGGGCAACAAAATCAAAATAATAAGAGAAGAGGAGTTAATAAAATAACATGAACAAACAAAAATTAATTCATACAATTGCAAATAAATCTAGCATTAGCAAAAAACAAGCTGAAAATATTTTAGATATTTTCATTGACACAATAATTGAGAATCTTAAAAATGGTGAAAAAGTAAGTCTAACGGGTTTTGGACAATTTGAAGTTATAAAAACAAAATCCAGATCTGGTGTTGACCCAAGAAATTTATCAAAAATAATAAACATTCCGGAAATGCTAACACCAAAATTTAGAGCAGGAAAAAGATTTAAAGATGAAATTAGAAAATAACACCATACAAAAATTTAAATTATATAATTCATAGTAAAATTTAAAAAACATAGAATATTTACATTACTATGTTTTTTAATTAAATAATTTTTCTGAGAGCAACTATTTTAAAATAATTCCAATTTTTAAATTTGCATTTGGTGATTCAATATTATAATCCCAATCCCCTATTGCATTAAATAAAATATCTGGATTATAAGTATAATCCTTTCCTTTTCTTGTGCCGGGATCATTTGTAATTATAATTCCGTCTTTTGTATATCCTTTTACAACAAGCATGTGATAAATTGGTCCGGGACTTTTAAAATTTGGATTATATAATTCTCGTCCAAGCGTTGGCAAAATTAATGGATTTCCATCAGATAAAATTCTTTTTATATCTTGGGCTGATTTTATTTCAACTAATTCATGGTTTACACCAAAAAACTGATTTGCAAGTTGTGCAGTAGTTGATGCTGATAAATTATACTGACCACCATATTTAGTAATTTGCAAATCAATCATCTTTCCAATATCTGACATAGCAGAGTTAACTGTAATTGATTTATTTTTTAAATATGAATAAACCATTAAAATACTCGCCTCTTCACAACCTTCTTTATATTTTTCATCCCATTTTTGATCCGGTGATTGTATTGTAAATGGGACTTTTAAATTGATTTCTTGTTTAATAATATTATCAGTGCGCGGATTTGGAGACATTGTTACATTATCATTGTTTTGTATAGATGACTCATGGATCATCTCTGCAGAATCATTATTATTGTCATTAATCTCCAAATCCGCGCTTAAAGATGATAAGTCATTTAAACTTTGCTCAACTGGTAAATTAACATTTTTTGGGGTTATTAAAAAATCTTTTATTTTTATTCTTTGAGGGTAAAAAATAAATCCCAAAATAATTAAAGTCGAAAAAATAATATAAATTTTTATTTTTTTAGACATCTAATTCCTTATTTAAATATTTTTCACAAAAAATTATTGCATTTGGGGCTAGATTATATTTTTTATAATCTTTTATTGGTAGCCACAATATATCACTGTGCTCTATTCCATCTGCGTATGGCATTCCTGTTTCTATTTCTGCAAAAAATTTATGGCTCAAATATGTTTTTCCGTCTTTTTCAAATTCAATTGCAATTAAATGTTTGTGAATTTTTACTTTACATCCAATTTCTTCCATTGTTTCACGAAGCGCAGCTTCATCTATTGTCTCATCTTCCTCTACTTTTCCACCAGGAAATTCATAAAAATCATCTTTATCTTTATATAGAAGAAGTAATTTTTCATCTTCTATAATCGCACAGCCAGATAAAATAATTTTATCCATATATTTTAATTATTAAATTTTGCTTTTAATTCTTCTTGGGCTACGCGTCTGTCATCCCACGGAATTTTCTTTCCATTTTTTACACAAATAAATTGTTCTGAGCCCTTACCAGTTATCAAAACTAGATCATCTTTTCCCGCAAGCTCAATTGCTTTTCTTATGGCAAGTCGCCTATCTAATATTTTAAATAAATTTTTATCTAATTCTTTTCCACTTTCAATTGCTCCACCAGCAACATTATTTATAATTTTCATTGGATCATCTTCGTATGGATCTTCATTTGTAATTATAACAAAATCTGCCTTTCCCCCGGACATTTTACCTAAAATAGGTTGCCTATCTCTGTCTCGCCCCCCACCACAAGAACCCAAAACATGAATTAATTTTTCATAATAAAAATAGTCCAATATTGAATATAAATTTCTCATGCTCTCTATCTCTGGCGCATAATCAACTATAACTTTAAAATCTTGACCACAATTTATAAATTCCATTCTACCAGGAACACCCTTATAATTTTCTATTGCTTTTGCACAAATATTAATTGAAACCCCAAGTGTATTGCAAACACTTATCGCACACAAACAATTATAAATATTAAATTGCCCTATTAAATTTGTTTTAAATTCTTGATTTTGAATTCTAAATTTTGTCTGTGGTTTTAGCTCTACATTTTTTGCCTGATATTCACTTTCTTTATTTATTGAAAAACCGACCTTTTTATCTGCGTCAAAACTTAAAAAATATCCGGAATTCTTATCATCTCTATTCACAGAAATATTTTTTTTAATTTCTTTTCCGTTTATAATTTTATTTTTATATTTTGTTAGATGTTTAAATAATTCTAATTTACAATTCTTATAATTTTCAAAAGATCCGTGTGATTCAATGTGTTCTGGTGTCAAATTTGTAAAAACAACAAAATCATAATTTATTCCCAGGTGCCTAAATTGTTTTATTCCCTCAGAAGAAGTTTCTATTATGGCGTACTCACACTTTTCTTTGCACATTTTATATAATAACTTTTGTAATTTAAATCTTCCCAGCATTGTCATTTTCTTATCATTTAACCAATTTTTACTTCCTATTTTAAATTCAGCTGTTGAAGTTGAACCAACTTTATATCCAGCTTCTTCTAATATGTGAGAAATTAGACTTATTGTGGTTGACTTTCCATTTGTTCCCGTAACTCCCACTACAATTAATTTATTTGATGGATTTCCATAAATAAAAGAAGCAAAAAGAGCCAAAAATTTATGGTAATGGCTAATAATTGATTTTGGTATTACTTTTTTTATTATTTTTTTTACCATGTTAAAAAATTTTTCTTAAATAATTATAAAGTGAGTAAAAATTTTTATCATATACAACATCAAAAGTACCTGGATATTCTAATTCAAATCCACCAAAGCCCTTCTTAAATCTCGTAAAACCATACCAAGTATCATTTTTATCGTCTGTTTTAGCTATGCCCCAAAAATCATAATATTTATAATTATTTTCTTTTGCCCACCTAATTTGACTCCACTGTAATAGGTGAGGCGCCATTAAATTTTTATATTCATCAGATGATGCGCCGTGTAAATATGTAACAGTATCTCCAAAATTTACAACAATATTTGTGCAAATAACTTTGTCGTCTTTTTTTGCAACCCAAAGATCTATGTTTGTATCAGAAGATGTTAACATTTTTAAATAGTAATCACCAGAATGTGATTTAAAATTATCTCTTTTTGAAGTTTTTTCAATTAAATTTAAAAAATCTGTTATATATTCTTTTTCTTTATTTGTTTTTATAATTTGAATTCCCCTTTTTTCTGCTAATCTTATATTATATCTTGTTTTCTCATGCATATCTTTTAATAATTCTTCTTCGCTTTTTGATAAATCTAAAATTAAAGTTTTTGATGGTTGAAAATCTTTGACTTTTTTTATTTGCTTTATATTTTCTGGAATAAAATTTGGTTCAAATTTGAAAAAAATATTTTTTATCTTAAATTCTTTCACGCAAACATCTCTAAATAATTTAAAAAGAATTTTACTTATTTCTATTTTTCTAGAATTTTCTAAATCATCCTTTATAATTGGTCCACGAGGAGTATATAAATATCCAAAATTAAATGGTAATTTTTTTTCTATTATAAGAAAGGCGCCCAAAATTTCATTTTGCCTATTATCATCAAAAAATCCATATCTCCATACTTTTTTTCCGAGTAAGTTTTGAAAATTTTCCCAAAAAGAACTCTCTAAAAATTGAGAGTGTTCTATTGAAGAAGAAAAATTATCTAATTCTTGTTTTGAAATAACCCGTAGCATTTTATTTTTTCAAAAATTTAAGTGCAGTTTTAATTTTTTCTTTTGTATCTAATTCTTTTGGAATTTGATTATATATACTTCTTATTTCATTATCTGAAAAACCGAGAGAATTCAATGCTTCAAAAACCTCTAAATTAGAGTTATCTTCTGATGTTAGATCACCTGAAAATCCAGAGAAACCTAATTTATCTTTTAATTCAATTACAATTCTCTCTGCTGTTTTTGTTCCAATTCCTGAAACTTTTTTAAATATATCAGCATTTCCAGTTGAAATTGCTGATTTCAAATCTTTAACCTCAGAAACGCCCAGAACATTAATTGCTGATTTGGGACCGACACCAGACACAGACAAAAGCATAATAAAAAAATTTCTCTCTTCACAATTTGAAAATCCGTAAAGCTCCTGAGAATCTTCGCGTTGCTTATGATAAACAAACAATTCGAACTCTTGATCTATTCTTATTTTATCCAATAATTTATAGGAAATAAAAATTTCATAGCCAATATTATCAACTAATAAAATTATTGATTTATCTGTTTTTATAAGGATTTTCCCCTTTAAATAGGCTATCATATATATCTATAATAGAACAAAATTTACTTATAATCAAATCTCAAATTGGCACACTTATAACTATGTAGTATAATTAATTTATTAAACAATAATTAAAAATAACAATATGTTAGACATAAAAAATATAAATCCAAAAAAATATATTGCATTAATAATCGGGATTCTTGTTTTTGGTATTATAATGATAGTTGCAATATTACAAGACAGATTTGTTTATCAAAATCAATATCAAATTTCTGTCATTGGACAAGGAAAGGTTCAGTACAAAAATGATACCGCAAAAATAAACCTAGGCGTACAAATTGATAATATTGCAAAAGCAGAAGACGCCTTAAATCAACTGAATACAAAAATAAATAAAATTTATTCTGAAATAGAAAAATTGGGAATAAACAAAGATGATATTAAAACGCAAAATTATTATCTAAATCCTAATTATGATGTAATTAATAATGCCTCAAAAGTAACCGGATATAATGCAAATCAAACAATTATTGTAACGCTCAAAAATGTTGAAAAAAATGAAGGATTAATTTCAAAAATAATTCAAACCGCAACTATAAATGGTGCAAACCAAATAAATGGAGTTAATTTTGAAAATTCAAAAATTAATGACATAAAACAAGAAGCAAGAATAAAAGCAATTGAAGATGCAAGGGGAAGATCTAAAATACTTGCAAAAGCACTTGGTGTAAAACTTGGAAAAGTTGTTGGTTGGTGGGAAACGTATAACCCAGAAATGTCCTATGGTGGAAGCGATAAGGGTGGTATGGGTGGCGGAAGTATTTCTCCAACAATAACAGCTGGTATTGGTGAAATAATAGTTGAAGTAAATATAAGTTACAAAATCAAATAAAAACAAAAACAATAGAAAAAACCCAGTTTCTCAAAAGAAAGACTGGGTTTTGTTTTTATTTTGGAAATGCGGTATGTGAAGCATTTCCCTCATAAAATCTTGAGAAAAGGGCCTCGTCTCTCTCTGAAATCAATTCAAGTGCTAGAGACTTTTCCTGCTCTGTTTCAAGATTATTTACATAGTTTACAATTTCATCAAAAAGCTCATCTCCCATGAGAAGACTTAACTCATTTTCTATCTGTATTTGAGATCTAACCACGGTATCCTCCCTAAAAATATTAATATAAAAATTATAGACTCTATTTACAAATTTTTTAATTTTATATAGACTTATAATAAATATATTAAATTTTGTTATAAATATAACATTATGCTAAAGATAAAAGATTCGGTAAAAAATTTAATTGAGAATAACTCCTTTTTTCAATTTGGAATTTATTATAAACTATTAAACCTGACTCGTGTTGCAAAATTTATAAAACCACACATTCAATCAAAAACCAAAAAAAATGTCACAGAAAATGCTATTCTAATGTGTTTGTCTAGAATTCAAAATGAAACTAAAAGAAAAATAAAAGATTCTGATTTTAAAATTGAAAACCTTACTATACATTCAAATTTATGCACCATGACTTTTTACAAAACAAAACCAATCCATGAAAAAATAAATAAAATTTATTCAAAAATGCTAATAAATGGAAATTTCATGACAATATCAGAGGGCACGAATGAAACAACAATTATTTTTGAAAATAAATTTTTAACCGATATAAAAAAATCAACAAATGAAAAACCAAAATTTATAAAAGAAAAAATAAGCTCACTTTGTATAAAATTTAATTCTAAATATTTAAGTACTCCGGGGCTTTTATATTTAATTTTACAACAAATAGCGCTACAAAATATAAACATAATTGAACTTAGCTCAACAGAAACGGAGATAATCCTCTATTTAGAAACAAAAGATATTAAAAATTCTTTTGACACAATTTATAATAAATTTATAAACCCAAAAAATACTTATTAATATGCAAAACCCCATTCATAACGAAAAATTAATTAAAAAAATTGCAGAAAACAGGAATTCATTTTTTTTACTTGTTGATAAAGAACCTAGAAAGTCTTCTTTTTTTGTTATAAAACAACTACGAAAAATTACAAATATTAAAAAAATTGGATTTTCTGGAACTCTCGATCCAATAGCTAGTGGACTTTTGATATTTGCTATTTCAAATGCTACTAAATTTTTAGATGCTTTTCATTTTTTAGATAAAATTTATATTGCCAAAATAGAACTGGGAAAAACATCAGACACTTATGACTCCGAGGGAAATATAAAAAATATTAAAGTTGATAAAAAACCAACTCTTATTGAAATTAAAAACATAGTTGATAAAAATTTTACGGGCGAAATATTACAAATCCCTCCCATATTTAGCGCGAAAAAAATAAATGGAAAAAATGCTTATGAACTAGCCAGAAAAGGTGAGGATGTCAAAATAAAACCTATAAAAATAAAAATAAATAATCTTAAAATTAAAAAATACAAATATCCATTTTTAGAACTTGAAATAAATTGTTCAAAAGGAACATATATTAGATCAATTGCAAATGATTTAGGAAAAAAATTAAAAACTGGCGGAATTCTTGTGGAGTTAAGAAGAACCCAAGTTGGCAACTTCAATTTAAAAAATGCAATTAAACAACAAAAATTAAACAAACAAATTATAGAAAAAAATAAATTAACAATTTCAGATGTTTTAAAAAATATAAAATAGTATAGTTAAGAAAAATAAAACGGGAAAAATTTATCTTCCCGTTTTTTGTTGCTTATAGTTTTATAATATCCTCTATGTTTTTACCGGTGCTAACAAATTGTACCGGAACACCGAGAATATTTTCTACTAAATTAACATAATTTGTGGCTTGAAGTGGAAGCTCGCTCCCACTGTCTACCCCAGAACAATTACAAATAAGACTAATTTCACTATATTGAGGCACCACTTTTGTCAAATAACTCGCTGTTGCTTCCCGAGGTATACCGAATCCACCGTTTGGCAATTTATAATTTTCACATATTTGTATATTGCCAATTTTCTGAGAAAAAGCACAAAGAGTATCTAGACATGTAAGGGCAATTTCATCAATTCCAAATGATTGAACTACATATTTAGCAATTGCCAAATCTGGATAACCGCATTTACGTGGTCTTCCTGTTGTAGCACCAAACTCATTGCCTAGATTACGAAGAAACTCCTCTTTTTCTCCTCCAATCTGAGTTGGAAAAGGTCCCTCTCCAACACGAGTAGGATAAGCTTTTAATACACCAATGATTTTATGAATATATTTCATTGGTATATTACAACTTATAGGAATTAATGCTGGATTGACTGGAAAACTAGTCACAAATGGATACGATCCATTGATTGGACACAAAAGCGCGCCTTGAGCACCCTCAAAAAGAATATTTCCCTTACCTTCAATAATTTTACCAATATAGCGCGGGGAAACCATTAAAGATTCAAGTTTTGTAGCGCATTCTTTTAATCTAGCGTAAACATTTTTAGGATCAATTTCGTCTGCACCGTATGTTTTCAATCTTGGATTCATGTCCATAGACAAATCTTCAAGTTTTTTCAATAACACATGGTCGTTGAAAAGATCTTCGAAAAGTATGGCTGTTCTATAGGCCCTATTTGAATAACTAGGACCAATACCCCGACCAGTAGTTCCAACTTTTGAAGATTTTCCGGAAATAAACCCCTCTCTTGCTTTATCAAGCTCAACTTCAAAATCAGTTGTAATGGTCGCATTAGAATAAATCTTAAGATTTGAAAAAACATTAAAACCTGCTGATTCTATCTCTTCAATCTCCCTAATAAGAGACACTGGGTCAACTAAACATCCGGCGGCTATGACGCTGATTTTTTCATAAATAATTCCAACTGGAATCGCATGCAAAACTATTTTAGAACCACTGCGATAAACAGTGTGTCCAGCATTAGCAGCACCCTGAAAGCGGACAACCATATCATAGTCTGGTATAAGCAATTGAATAATTTTTGCCTTGGCTTCATCTCCCCAAAGCATTCCCAAAACTGCAGTATTCATTTTATCCTCCATGATAATAATTTTTTACCTAAATAAAATTACCACTCAATATGCCATTTGTCAAAAATTTGACTACTTGAAATATATCTGTTTTTATGCTAAATTAACATCACTCTAAATAAACGCTCGTATAAATAGACTATTAGTCTATTAAACTATTAATAAATTAAACAATTATATTTTATGCCCCAAAAAAAATCAGCTAAAAAAGAACTAAGAAAATCCAAAAAAAGAACAGCGAGAAACAAACAAATCAAAAGAAGAATTAAAGACATGGTAAAAAACTCCGATTCTATTGTAGCTGTATCAAAAGAAGAATCAAAAAAATTCTACGATAAATTACAAAAAATGGTAGACAAAGCAGCGAAAACAGGAAATCCAATTAAAAAAAATAAAGCCAATAGAATCAAATCTCGTATAGCTAAAAAAATCAACAAACTAAACGTTGAGAAAAAATAAATTTAAAATAGTTTTTGGTTTAAGTTTTGATGATTTCATTTTGATATCTAGTTCTAAAAGTTTTCTATAAATTTCTTCAAGTTCACATAAAGAGTATAGGTTCACCTGATCTATACTTTTTTTTACAACAAATGGATGAAGTGACAAATGTTTTGCTAGATTATTTTGTGATACCCCGCTCTCAATAGCTGATTTAATCTGTAATAAAATTCTATATTGTCTTATGATCATTGAAAGTAATTGCTGAACAGTTATTCCAAGAGACATTTGTTCATTTAATAATTTGATTGCCTCGGCTTTTTTCTTTTCTGCTAATTTTTCTGAAAATAAAAACATATTTTCATTTATAACCGGAGATATAATTTGTCTCATTTCTTCTCTTGAAATTTTTTCTCCGCCTGAATGATTGGAAACTTTTTGTATTTCATTTGAAAGAGAGAATGAATCATTCCCAATCAATCCTAAAAAATATTCTGCATCTTTTTTATCAATAATTTTTCCTTGATTTTTAAATTCTTCAATTATCCAATTTAACAATTGAAAATCTGGAAGCTTTTCAAATTCCCATTTATATTTTACCTGCGATAATGACTTCCAAATTCTTAATTTTTCTCCACTCAGTGGATTCAATTTTGAGTTGGGTGAAATATTTTCATAAAAAACTAAAATATTATCTTCTTTATCATCCTGAAGCTTTGAAATGTTTTCTAACAAAAAATCTGCAAATTCTTTACTAACTTTTTGGGATAAAATATTTTTTATTATTACAAGTTTTTTATGCGCTAAAAATCCGGTTTGTGTAAATTCTTTTGATAAACTTTCAATATCCGGATTTTCAATATTAACAACATTATATCCAGATGGATCAACCTCTTTTATAAATTTATCTTTTATCTGTTTTAGTTTTATAGATGATCTGTAACTATCATCTCCATATAGAAAGAAGAGCATATTTTTAAAAGATTTAATACTTTAAAGATTAAACTTGATAAATTTTAGACTATAACTACTTACATTCACCCCAATTACTACCGTAACTTGCTTCGACTCTTATCGGCAATCCAAAGTCATATATATTTTCCATTATATCTTGCACTTTTTTAGAGACTTTTTCAATATCTTTATTGGGTACTTCAAGCACTAATTCATCGTGCACCTGTAAAAGCATGCGAGAATCGGCTGAAATTGCCCCTAATTCACCCGAAATCTTAATCATAGCCATTTTTATAAGATCTGCGGCTGTGCCCTGAATAGGCATATTTATGGCCATTCTCTCTGCTGCTGCTTTTATCATAATTGCATGTGAGTGAATTTCTGGAATATACCTTTTTCTTCCAAAAAGAGTACAAACATAACCATTTTTTTCTGCAAATGATTTAATTTTTTCCAAATAATTTTTTACTTTTTTATATAATGTAAAATATTTTTCTATAAAATTTTTGGATTCTTCCATGTTCAAATCAGTTCTTTGCATAAGTCCACGAGGACCTAGTCCATAGATAACTCCAAAATTAATTTCTTTTGCCATGCGTCTTTGTGATTTACTTACTTCGTCAAGAGAAATGTTATTAATTTCTGCTGCAGTTCTTAAATGAATATCTTCTCCTTTTTTAAAAGAATTTATCATTTTATCATCTTTTGAAAGAGAAGCCACGATACGAAGCTCTATCTGAGAATAATCCAGAGAAATTAAAGAAAATCCCGGTTTTGCAATAAAAACTTTTCTAATTTTTTTACCAAGCTCAGATCTAATTGGAATATTTTGTAAATTTGGATCAGATGATGACAGTCTTCCGGTTGAAGTTACTGCTTGATTAAAGCTCGTATGAATTCTTTTATTTTTATCTGCATTTTCAATCAAAGAATTTACATAGGTTGACTGTAATTTATTTATTTCTCTATACTCTGAAATCAAATCAATTATTGGATGTAATTCTTTCATTTTATCTAACTCTGATGCTGCGGTTGAAAAACCAGTTTTTGTTGATTTAATTCCTTTCGTAGAAATTTTTAATTTTTCAAATAAAATTTCTTTTAATTGTTGAGTCGAGTTTACATTAAATTTTTCTCCTGCTAATTTATGAATTTTCTTTGTCAAATCGTCTAATTTATTTTGAAAATCTTTTTGTAATTTTTTCAAATAATTCATATCAACCATTATTCCATCCAGCTCCATATCTGATAAAACCTTGAGGAGTGGCATTTCTAATTTAAAAAACAAATTATCTAATTTTTCTAATTCTAATTGTTTTTTATATTTTTTATATAATCTAAATGTATAATCAGCATCCTCACATGAATAATCAGAAACTTTTTTTATTTCAACGTCAGCCATATTTAGCTGACTTTTACCACGCTTTCCAATCAATTCTTCTATTGCCTGCATTCTGTAACCTAATTCTGAGTATACTAAATCATCTAATTTTAAACTTCTATCTGTTTTTGAAAGTAAATATCCGGAAATTAATGTATCAAAATAAATATTTTTAAGTTCTATCCCGTAATTTTTTAAAATTTCATAATCATATTTTATATTGTGTCCTATAACCCTTTTGCTTTCTAATATTTTAGATAATTTATCTAAATATTCTTTTTTATATACAACAAAATAAGCCTCTCCCGCTTGAAAACAAAAACTTATTCCTAATAATTTTGCATCAAAAACATTTAAAGATGTGGTTTCTGTGTCGAGAACAAATTCTTCTTGAGAATATATTTTCTTATAAAATAAATTGAAATCGGAGTCAGTTTTTACAAGATGATATTTTGAAGAATTTTCTACCCCACGATATTCAAACAATGACTCTCTTGCTTTTGAAAATTTGGGAATTTTACTAAGCAAACTTTTAAATTCGTATTTCTGAAAAACATCATAAACTAATTTTTCATTTCTAAAATCCCATCTAGCTTTTTCTAAACTAAAATCAATTGAGACACTCCTATCTATTGTTGCAAGTTCTTGACTAAAGTATGCATCTTTTTTTCCGTTTATAATTTTTTCTTTTATTTTATCTGAAAAACTTGAATTTTTAATTTGTTTATAAATCCCGTCTAGAGTTTTAAATTTTTTAAGTAATTCAATTGCTGTTTTTTCACCAATTCCCAAAATTCCTGGAATGTTATCAGAAACATCACCTCGAAGAGCCTTGTAATCAATCATCTGTGATGATTTTAGTGAATATCTTTCATAGACAGCTGCCTCATTATAAATCGTACTTTCTGTAATTCCTCTTTTAAATGTGTAAACTTTTATGTTTTCTCCTACAAGCTGTAAGCAATCCATGTCTCCTGTTACAATATAAACTTCTATATCTTTTTTGCCGCGCAATTTTTCTGCAATTGTTCCAATTAAATCATCTGCTTCAAATCCTGATTTTTCAAAAATTGGCACATCAAATGAGTTTAAAATTTCTTTTATAATTGGAATCTGATCATATAATTCATCTGGTTGCTTTACTCTTTTTGCTTTATAATTTGCAAATTTTTCATGTCTAAATGTTTTTGCTCTCATATCAAAAGTAGAACATATATATTCTGGTTTTAGTTCAGAAATAATTTTTAAAAACATTGAAGTAAATCCAAAAGCGGCATTTACTATTATGCCGTCTTTAGTGCTTAGTTGAGGAATTGCATGCCATGCTCTATGGAGCAGAGCATTTCCATCTATGATAATAAATTTTTTCATGTTTTATTAAAAGCCTAATATAAAGAAGATAAAAAGTATTATTCCAAAAATATAAAATGAATATGCAAAATTCTTTTTCTGAAAAAATAACTTAAATCCACTGTGTTCAAAAAGTGGCCTATAATTTATATAATTTGAAAATATCATTCCAAAAATTTCATAAAATCCGATTGATAAAAATATAACAAGATAAAGTTCAATTATTACCATAAGTAAATTATTTGGAAAAGCCAAAATCATTGGATAAAAAAACGTAAGGCCAATTATTGTTCCTATAAAAACACCTGTAAGTGAAATTATAAGCTTAAAAATGTGATAAAGTGGATTATTAGCTTTTATGTGTTTCATGTATATATTTTATCACGTCATGTAATTGGGTCAACCTATAAAAAACAATAAAATAATATTAAGTTGACCTATTTTAATAGGCTAGTTGAAAATATTGTTTTTTTCTGATAATATTTACACATAATAAAATGGTCACGTAGCCAAGTGGTAAGGCAGAGGTCTGCAAAACCTTTATTCACCGGTTCGATTCCGGTCGTGACCTCCAAATACTATTTATATAGAAATAAAAAAACTCCGTCTAAACGGAGTTTATTGTATAAAATCTTTAATAAACCTGAATTTCTAATGTTCTTCTACCAAATTGAATTGCGTCGCCTTTATCTTTCATCCAAATATCTACATGATTTTGATATCTTGAATTCATTCTATCTACAACAGTAAATACTCTATCTGGATCAATTGATGGAATTCTTACTTTGGTTCCAAATGCAAACATATTTGTAGCAATAACATCTTCTTGATTATGTTCACACAGATTAAAACCGTTTGCTGTTATACATGGAGATGAGTCAGTTTGAGCCACTTCTGAAGTATATGCACTAACAGAAACTACATGTTTTTTTGGTATTCTATCAGTCGGTATTGGGAACATATCTGAGCCAACAATCAAAACATCAATATTTTCACTCTCTATAAATAAAATACTCGAGCTTGGCTCATCAATCTGTCCAAACAGACCATCTGATGTGCTGTTTGTTGCTGTTGCAGCTATACTCTGATGAGGAAACGCTAAAGAACAAAATACACTTACAGCGAGTAATAGTGTTTTTGAACTATTATATACTGATTTTGCATATTTTCTAGTTTTTTTAACTATTTTTAGAGCTTTTTTAGACATATAAATATAGTTTTTAGGTATTAAAAAATATCTAGCACATAGCTTAGATATTTCATAAGATAATATCATATCTAAATTTTTTTGTCAACCCCGTATATCTAAAAACAAATATTAAAAATAAATCAAAAAACAGTTTCTCTATTCAAGAAAACCGTCCTTTTGTTATAAATTATTACTCAATCACACTTCCCTCCGTATAATCACCAAACAATGATTCATCTAAATCAAATACTAATGTATTCCAAGTTGTTCCAAATAATCTTCTTGCTGTTTTTTCTGTTTTAATCCAATGTATTAGACCATTATCATCATCTACTAGATATACTTTAGGAACAGATGGTATTTTAAATAGTGTTCCTTTCTTAAATAATACATTCTTACCTAGTTTATACATTGAAAAATCAATATCTTCTTTGTTGTCTACAAAACTAAAGTCTTTATTAAATGTGGTGAGGGTAGATATTCCCCCAACCTCGCAGGTTGACAACCTCGCGGGTTGAATAAATATTTTAAAAGTTTAAAATTAAAAAACTCATTATTAGTCCACTCCAAGAAGTCCAAAAATAATGATCAAAAAAATTAATTATCAAAATTATTAAAATTGGCAACATTAACAAATATTTTTTTTCTTTTATTTTTGAAAATATTAGATATACAAAAATTAAAATATAAGATATTAATCCCAGAATTCCCAGCTCACTAAAAATAAGAAGATAAACATTGTGAACCGGCTGATAATCCCAAATATTTAAATTTGAGTTTATATTTTTGTAAACATATGGAATATAGTTACCCAATCCTACACCAGATATCCAATTGCTTTCTATAATTTGATGTGCTTGATCACTTAGAAGTGACCTGTCGCTTATTGATTTTTGCTCCAGTCTATTTAATTGTTCTATTCTTGGACTTATTAGATCTTTAAAAACAAACATATTTATTAAAGAAAATAAACATATAATCACAAACATGGGAAGCATTATTTTGAAATCCTTTTTTATTATTGAATAAACTAATAAAAATAATAAACACATGAAAAGCGCCAAAAATCCGGATCTAGAAAAAGTTAATATAAGAACTTGAAACAAAAATAATAGACTGGTCCAAAAAAAAATCTTTTTATATTTATCGTTAAATAAATTATTTAAAAATAAAATTATTAAAAATATAATAGAAATAGCTAAAAATCCGGCAAAAATGTTAGGATGAGAAAATCCACCATAAACTCTTAAAAATCTTCCGTAATTATTTTCTAAAACAGAAACTCCGCCAGATGATGCAATTTGTGATGAAATTCCTAAATATTTATTTGCTTTTATTTCTTGATTAAAAAATTGAAAATAGCCAAAAATAGAATGCAAAATTACTGAAACAATAAAAATATAAAATACTTTGCGCCAATCAATTTTTATAAATTGTAAAATATAAACAATTGTTATGCATTCAAAAATTCTAAAAAGTGAATAGAAATAAATTTCTGTATTTTCAGCAAAAAAATAACTAATTGTACATATTATGAAAAACAAATAAATAAAATAAAAATATTTATTTGACCTAATATTTTTTATTTCTTTTATTTTAAAAAATATAAATAATAAAAAAATTACTAAAAAAATAATATCCGTAAAATAAATTGACAATTTTCCATATTCAAATTGTTTAGAGCCTAGAGTTAGATAAGAAAATATATATCTTGTTTGAAGAGTTATAAAAAATATAAAAATATATATTAAATATTCAATAATTTTATTAATTTTTTCTTTAGTTTTAAACATTTTTGGATAAAAATTTTGTTCTTTCTAAAAATATTTTATTATAATATTTTCTTGGATCTGTTTCATGAAATTTAAGCATTCTATCATTTACGATTACTTCCTTACCACCATTATTTCTTTTTGATTTTTTGTTAAATGACATTTTAAAAAGTTGTATTTCTTCTAATATATAATTTAAAAATCTTCCAAAATCATTATCTAAAACGATCTCAAAAAATTTTTTAAATGACTGTGATGCCTCTGATTCTTTTATGAAACTCTCTGATATATTATTAAACGCAATAAAATTTGGTAATCTTTTCAAAATCCACTGATTTTGTTTTATAAAATTAAAGTATTCATTTTTTCCTAAAATTGAAAAAATTTGTGTAAACCAAAAATAAAACCATAATTCATCTTCATAACACAATTCTTCTAAATTTAGATTTTCATCCGTTAAATAAAAATTTAAACACAATCTATCTTTTATTTTTTTTCCATGTCTTCTTATTCCTAAAATATGAGATATTATAGTTACAAAAAATCTGGAAAACCACAAATAATCTTTTTTTATTATTATAAAAAGATCAATGTCAGATTTTTTTTCTGTATTAAAGTGTGGTATTGAACCCGATAAACAAACGCATTTTACAAAAGGAATATATCTTATAAATTGAGATTTTTTTATGGCTAACCTTATTTTTTTTTCACTATTTAATCTATTTTGATTTCTAATTTCTAAATTATTCTTTTTTCCTTTTAAAAAATAAAATCCATTTTTGGATTCTATATATCTTTTAAGATTTTCGCTTGTTTCTAGCGTATAAATAATATTTTTTAATTCTGATTTATAATCAATTAAATATTGAAATATCTCCATAGATGACAAAGGATGATTAAATATATCAAAATATATAATTGTCTTTAATATTGATTTTTCTAATTCATTCATAAGAGAGTTTTCAAATATTTACCCGTATGAGAAATTTTATTTTTCACTAAATCTTGAGGAGTACCGCAAGCAACAATTTCCCCACCACAATCTCCCCCCTCTGGACCTAAATCAATAATCCAATCAGCACATTTTATAACTTCTAGATTGTGCTCAATTATTAAAACACTATTTCCTTTATCAACTAACTTTTGTAAAACTTCTATTAATTTTTTTACATCTTCAAAGTGTAATCCCGTTGTTGGTTCATCTAATATATAAAGAGTCTTTCCCGTTGCCTTTCTTGATAACTCTGTTGCTAATTTCACACGTTGTGCTTCCCCACCAGATAATGTTGTTGCACTTTGGCCGAGTTTAATATAACCAAGACCGACATCGTTTAATGTTTTCAATTTATTAAAAATAATTGACTTATCAGAAAAAAATTTCATTGCTTCAGAAACTGACATATCTAATACATCTGAAATATTTACATCTTTATAATGAATATCTAAAATTTCCCTTCCATATCTTTTTCCATTACATTCTTCGCACTCAACATATATATCTGGCATGAAATTCATCTCAATTTTTACAAGTCCATTACCCTGACACGCCTCACATCTACCACCACGCACATTAAAACTAAATTTTCCCAATTTATAACCCATTAATTTTGCTTCTGGTAAATTTGCAAATAAATCTCTTATGTAGGTAAATATTCCTGTATAAGTTGCTGGATTAGATCTTGGCGTTCTACCAATTGGAGACTGATCAATATTTATTACTTTATCAATATTCTCTAACCCTTTTATAGATTTATGGCTACCCGGTATATCCTTTGATCTAGTTAATTTTGAAGAAAGTGCTTTTCCTAAAATTTCAAAAACAAGAGTTGATTTTCCACTTCCAGAAACACCAGTAAAACAAACTAATTTTCCTAACGGTATTTTAACATCTACATTTTTTAAATTAAACTCATTTGCACCAATAATTTCAATTAATTTGCCACTACCATTTCTATATTTTTTTGGTAAATCAATTTTTGAACTCCCTGATAAATATTTTCCGGTGATTGATTTTTTATTTCTTTTTATTTCATCTGGAGTACCACAAGCCACTATACGTCCACCATTTTCACCAGCTCCGGGACCAACATCAACAACAAAATCAGAAGCCAAAATAGTATCTTTATCATGCTCTATTACAACTATTGTATTTCCAAGAGCCTTTAAATCTTTTAAAATATTTATCAATCTATAATTATCCTTTTGGTGTAATCCTATTGATGGCTCATCTAAAATATACAAAATACCAGATAATGATGAGTTTATTTGAGTTGCAAGTCTAAGACGTTGTGCCTCTCCACCAGAAAGAGAAATTGAGGTTCTATCCAAACTCAAATATCCAAGACCAAGATCAATAATTGATTTTATTCTTTTTGAAATTTCCCTTATTGGACCCTCTGCTATTTGTAATTCTCTTTGTAATAATTTTTTTGATTTTAAAATTTCATCAAAAATAGAAGAAAAATTATTTACCGTGAGAGAAGAAAATTCACTAATATCTCGTTCTAAAATTTTTACCGATAAAGCTTCTTGTTTTAATCTTTTCCCATTACAAGATTCACAAATATGTGGTCTCATACATTTTTCTATTTCTGATTTTACATAATCAGAATCTGTTTCTAAATATTTATCTTCTAAATATTTTATAATCCCAATATCCCCACCACTACCAGATAAAAGAATATTAATTTTTTCTTTAGCTAAATTTTTTACTGGAATATTTAAATCTATGTGATTTTTCTCGGAAATTTTATTCAAAATTTTATAATAGACATTTTGATTTACAGAAATTTTATAAAGTAATCTTAACGCTCCCTCTGATAAACTTAATTTATCATTTGGAATTAAAAGCTCTGGATCTATTTTCATTTTAATTCCAAGTCCTCCGCAACCCATACAAGCCCCACTTGGAGAATTAAATGAAAAGTCTTTTGGCTCAAGTACTGAAAAATTTTTATTACATTTATAACAATAGAGTTGATTGCTGTAAATTTTTTCTAAATCAAAATCAACGCATTTTACAATTACAAAACCGTTTGATAAATCAAGGGCTGTTGAAATAGCTGAATTTAGGGTATTATTTAAATCCCTATCCTTTAATAGATCAATTTTTTCTATTACAATATCTACCACCGAATCATCTTCAATTCTTTTATTTACGCTATCTGTTATAGATAACAATTCTCCGTCAACACGAACTAAATCATAACCGCTTCTTTTTATTTTTGAAATAATATTTAAGTTTGGTTTTTTATTTTTTGTAATTGGAGATAATATATAAATCTTTTTTTTCTCAAAATCTTCGTTTATTCTTTTTATAATTTGTTTTAATTCTTGTTTCTCAATAACGGTTCCGCAATTTATACAATGAACTTTTCCTATTTTTGCAAAAATTAAACGTAGATAATCGTAAATTTCTGTAACGGTTCCCACCGTTGACCTCGGACTTCTATTATGAATTCCCTGATCAATTGAAATTGCCGGTGGAAGTCCGTCAATTCTATCTACATCTGGTTTATCAAGTAATCCCATAAATTGTCTCGAATAGGCTGATAAAGATTCCATGTATCTGCGCTGTGCTTCTGCAAAAAGCGTATCAAAAGCCAAAGAGGACTTTCCAGAACCAGAAAGCCCGCTTATTACTATAAATTTATTTCTGGGTAAATCTATACTTACATCTTTAAGATTGTGAACTCGTGCACCTTTTATTACTATTTTTTGATTGTCCATATTTGAAGTTAAAGGTATGAAATTATAGAAGCTGTGTAATTTAACTTTATAACCTCATGACTTTTGACTATTATAGATAAAGTTAGCTCTAATTTTACATCTATTTTACTTTCAAGTCAATAATTACAGGCAAACAAAAAAGGGTAGCGAAAATCGCCACCCCAAGTAAATATTAGTGTATGATGATGGAATCTACTCCAATATCGCCCTGCCTTAAATTAATTGTATACATTCTAATTCTACATTTCGTACATTTTCCTAGGATAGTTCTGTCTCCAGTTTGTTCACTGGTTAAAGATCCAGAAATATATTCACCTAATTTGGTGATTTGATTACCGCAAGAACATAAAAAATTGTTGAAATCCACGGATTGACGAATATAATTTTCCATGGAAATACCTCCTTTTTTTATATATCATTGTATTTATTTTTTTAAAACCCTAATATTGCTTTTTTCTATGTTTTTTTGCTCAAAAGCATCTGACACTCCGGCACGACGCTTTCTACATCTTAACATATTATATGAATAAAAATCACATTTTTTACCAATACAACCCTCTTTTGAGGGACACATTCCCTTTGCCATCTTACTTAAATCAACTCCTATCATTATTGCTCTTTTTATATTTGATTTATCTAAATGTGTCGGCTTTAGGGACCTTATTATTGATGATTCTAAATTAAAATCCCAATATTCTATTCCGGGCATTATTCCAGAACGATTTAAAATATGCTTATTTATTTTATCAAATGGAACTTTATTTTTTCTTGCTGTTTCAACTCTAATAATTGCAATCACATCTAATAAATCTACTTTCTTTTCTGTTTTTGCTCTTATTGTAATAATTCCCTTGTCACCAAAAATTACAACAATATCAGCCATCACTTCTTTTTTAAAAAATAAATACTCTACTAAGTCTTCGCTGTCTTCTTCTTTATAATCAATAAATACAACTTTTAAATTTTTTTCATCTTGGGAAACAACAAAGCTTGTCATTAAACCATTCTTTACGGTTTCCTTGCAATATTCGAAAAACTTTTTTTCGTTTTTTTCTCCTAATTCAATGAATGCTTTTATTATCGGCAAAAAAATTTTGATCGCTTTTTCTGGCTTATTATCTCTTAAAAAAACAGAAATTGTATTTTCCAAAGAAAAAATTCTATTTTCCCCCATTGAACATTTTTTTAATTGTCTCATGGAAGACAAAACATGATTTACGAGAAAATGATTATCTAACTTTAAATCCTCGTATGCTATTAATTCTTGGAGAGCAGAATCTTTCTTTATTGGTATAATTGGCAAAACTCCGTTATTAACATAAGAATAAAAATCTTTATCGTCTGGAAGAGATGCCCTGAATTCTATTTCGGCTGTTGGTAAATTAGAAAATATTTTATCTCCGTAATTATAAACAAAAGAAAGAGCTACAATAGAATCAAGATCTAAATCTCTTGGCATTAAAATTTTTTCTATTTTTTTACTCATATTTTTCCCGCCTTATTAATTTTATATGATTTTTATTGGATTAAATCTTTTATCTTATTTTCAAACGTTTCTTTTGTGACAAGTCCAATTATAGTGTCTTTTATCTTTCCGTCTTGAAAAAATATAATTGTTGGTATGCTCATTATGTCAAATTTCTGAGAAACCGCACTCGCCTCATCAACATTTACTTTTACAATCTTCACGTCCTTATCTTTATATATTTCTGATAATTCTTCAATAATTGGTGAGAGCATCTTACATGGGCCACACCAGTCAGCAAAAAAATCAACAATTACATTATTATTTTCCTTTATAAAATTATCAAAATTTGAATCATTTAAATACTCCATTTTTTATATTTTTAATTGTTAATTAGAATTATATTTAATAATATATGGAATTCTTCAATCTGTCAAAACACAATAAACACTCACAGTTGACAAAATAACAAAAATACTATACAATAAATGGTTGAATACTAAAATTATGCATGAATTTTTGGACAATTACAAAACACCACACCCAACACTAAAAAAACATTTTTTGGTATTTTTTTTATTGTTATTTTTTGGTATTTTAATTTATATAAATACTGCTAACGCAAAAGAAATAAAAAATACATATCCAAAAATCGCGAACTATTATCTTCATCACTCTATTTCTGATAAAACAGCTGAGGAGTTATCCCTGTGGGACGTTATAATATTAGACCCAGAAAATCAAATTAATAATCCCGGACAATTACAAAAAATAAAACAATTGAATCCAAATATTATTATACTTGCTTATATACAAATACAAGAATTATCATTTGATGAAAACAATCATTCACTTACAAAATTAAGGGAATATATAAAAAGCAACATAGATGAAAACTGGTATTTAAAGGATAATTTGGGAAATAAATTAAGTTTTTGGCCGGGTGCAACAATAATTAATATTACTTATTATGATAAATGGGTAAATTTTTTGCCTGATTTTATAAAAACAAAAGTTCTTTCTACAAATTTATGGGATGGAATATTTTTTGATAATTTATCTACAAATATATCTTGGCTCAATAATGGAAATATAGATATTAACAATGATGGCTCAATAGATCAATCAACCATAATAGATTCTTTGTGGAAAGAAAATATTAAAACAATACTTACAAAAACATCAACTAATAATTATTTGGTGATTGGAAACTCTGCTTCCGATTTAGATGTTGCAAATTATTTAAATGGTAGAATGTTTGAAACATTTCCAACCCCCTGGGAAGGAGATGGAAGGTGGGAAGATTCAATGCAGCTATATTTAAATAAATTTCCGGAAAAAAATATAGATCCAAAAATTTATATAATAAATTCAAACACTGATAATTCTGGAAATTTTACTGATTACAAAAAAATGAGATTTGGTCTAACAAGCACATTGCTTGGCGATGGTTATTTTTCATTTGACTATGGAGATAAAAATCATGGTCAAACGTGGTATTATGATGAATACAAAACTTATTTGGGGGAATCTATATCAATTGCAAAAAATTTATTAGATCCAAATAATTCAACTATAAAACCTGGGCTTTGGAGAAGGGATTTTGAAAATGGGATCGTACTAGTTAATTCAACTGATAAAAAACAAAGATACATATTTAAATACGAAATTTTTGAAAAATTAAAAGGCCAACAAGATAAAATAACGAATAGTAGGAACAGAATAAACTATATTGATATTGAATCAAGAGATGGGATTGTGCTTTTAAAAACAATAAAAGAAATATACGACAGCGCTTATAAAAATAATAGTTTTACAAAAATTTTCAATTTTTCTGGTACAGAAACGAAAAATCCATTTTTTCATATTGAAAATAATTATAAAATAAATTCAATAATAATACACTCAGATATTGATAATGACAAAAAAAGAGAGACAATTGTTGCAAAAAATGGTTTATTAGAAATTTATAAATTTGGGAAGAAAAAATATGAATTTTATCCTTATGATAAACACTTTAAACAAGATATAAATCTAGCAATTGGCGATGTAAATGGAGATGGAATAAATGAAATTATAACTGGAGCTGGGTCTGGCGGTGGACCACATGTAAGAATCTTTGATTATAGGGGAAATTTAATTTCACAATTTTTTGCTTATGAAAAAACATTTAGAGGTGGTATATCTGTTGCTGTTGGAGATGTAAATGGAGATGGAATAAATGAAATTATAACTGGAGCTGGGTCTGGCGGTGGACCACATGTAAGAATCTTTGATTATAGGGGAAATTTAATTTCACAATTTTTTGCTTATGAAAAAACATTTAGAGGTGGTATATCTGTTGCTGTTGGAGATGTAAATGGAGATGGAATAAATGAAATTATAACTGGAGCAATTCAAAACGGAGACTCTGAAATAAAGATGTTTAATGAAAACCTAGAACAAATTAAAAACTTTTTTGCTTATCCAAAAAATAACAATAAAAAAATTTATATTTCTATTAGTGATATCGATAAAGACAATATTGAAGAGATATTGATATCTACAACAGATTTTTAATATACTATATATATGGGAATATTTACAAAACAATTTAAAATTTTAGGAAGATCTAAAAAACTTGTTTTAGTGGGTGATACTATTTTTATAATACTTTTTGCATTTTGTTTAAGTTACTTTGTAGATTATCATATGAAAAAACTTCAAATAAAGCCACTAGTAATTGATGTTATAAATCAATTTTCAAATAATAAAGATTTTGGGACTGAACCCATACTAAAAGAAGCGGAGGGAATAAAATGTTCAGAAATGAAACTTAATTCTTATGCTCTTTATTATAATACTTATGGGGATCAAATAGGCATTGGTCCTATTCCACCGATTTCGGGAATACCAACAAATTATTGGATATTTTTTGAAATAGAGAGTGGTGACAACGACTTACAAAACATTATTCTATATACTAATTTAGGGGAAAATGTTAGCATTACCAAAAATAAGAATATAGCATCTGGAAATTTTACAATAAATCAAAATAATCAGATTACTTGGTTGATTCAAAATATAGAAAAAAACCAAAAAAATAAACTTGCATTTGAGGTGTCTTTTGTGCCCGATGAAAGCAGTGTTGGAAAAATAGTAAATATTATAGAAAACACAACAATTATTGCAGATGATGAGTTGTGTAAAAAACAAATCTCTGTACTAGGAGAAAATATCAACACAAATTTAAAATATGACACATACGCAAAAAACAAAGGAATAGTCCAAAAATAAATAAATTGCTTTTACATAATAGGAGGAACAATGAAAGTAAAATATGCTGGGAAACTATACTATACAGAAAAATTTCCCATACAAAGATTAAAAAATGCTCAACCAGAAATGCAAATCAAACTTTATGTGGGGGAGAGTATGAGGGGGGCATTTATAATGGTCCCTGTTTCGGATATTGAGGTGGTAAAAAAACAACAATTTAAAAAATAAAAATGTGAGCCGAATTTATTTCGGCTTTTTTTGTATAAAAATTATAAATCATCTATTTCTGGTAAATACGACTTGTTCTTATAATAAATCTCGTCATCTGACTCATAAGTTATGTCGCCATTTGATAAAATATTATTTGAATAAGATTCTTGATTAAAGTTTAAAAATTTCTCATCTATGCCTTTTATAAATTCTGAAATTTCTGTATTTTTTAATTCACCATATTTAAAAATATATAGCGGGTAAGTCATATACAAATATTTTTTTGCTCTTGTTATTGCAACATAAAAAAGTCTTCTCTCTTCTTCAATTCCATCCTGAGTTACACAAAGTGGATGCGGGAGAGAATCGCTTGTTAAATTTATTAAAAATACAATTTCCCATTCCAATCCCTTTGCTTGATGAATTGTGCTAAGTATTATGCAATCGCTTTTATTAACGTTTTTGTTTAAATTAAAACTTTCCTGCAAAGCAGTTTCATCTAGAAAATGTTTTAAATTATCGAAGCTACTTGCAAAATAAGATAACTGAACCAAATCTTCATGTCTTTCTTTAAAATCTTCATATTTTAAAGATAGATAAAAATAATATTCTTCAACTATAATACTTATTAATTTCCCTGGATTTGCATTTTTAAATTTTTCTATCTTTTTCAAAAACATTATAAAGTGCTTCCATCCCTCATAAGCTTTATTTGAAATTTTTATATCACACTCAATTAGCTCTGAAATATTTTTAAATTTTTTAATTTGATCGTATATATTTTTCACTGTCACATCACCAATTCCCTCATAAAAATTTAAAACTCTAAAAAGAGAGACATAGTCATTTATATGGTTTATAATTTTTAAAAATGCAATCACATCTTTTATATGGGATCTTTCAAAAAATCTGAGCCCGCCCCTCATTTCATATGAAATCCCGGCTTTATTTAATTCCATTTCAAGTGTCTGCGCGTTACTTCCAGCTCTAAATAAAACCACGATGTCATTTGGTTTTTTTCCATCGCGTAAAAAATCTTTAATTTTATCTACTATAAACCAAGCCTCTTCTCTATTATCATTAAGTGCTATTAAATATGGTTTTACGTGTGGACTTAAAATTGCCTTCAAATTTTTACTAAATTGGTTTTGATTTTCACTGATTATACGATTGGCTAAATTTAAAATTTCTGGTGTTGATCTATAATTTTTTTCCAATTTATATATTTCGCAATTTTTAAAAATTTTTGGAAATTCTATTATATTTTTTATGTCTGCTGCACGAAAAGAATAAATACTTTGTGCATCATCACCAACAGCTAAAACATTATTTGTTTCTAAGCATAATTCCTTTATAATTTCCGCCTGTAAATAATTTGTGTCTTGATATTCATCTATTAAAACGTATTTCCATTTATTCTTTAATTCTTTTCCTATTTTTTTATTAACGACCAACTCTTTAAAATAATAAAGCAAGTCATCAAAATCTAAAAATTTTGATTCTTTTTTTCTTTTTTTATATTCAATTTCTACATTTTCAAATTCAATTAAAAATTCTTGCCATTGGGGAAATTTTATTTCTAGAGCCTCATTAATTTCAATGCCTGAATTTATTGAAAATGAAATTACTTCATGAACTAGCCCCGATGATGGTTTCTGTTTTTTGGGAAGTGTTAAAAAATTATCTTTTAAAATATGATTTATCAAAGATTTTGAATCATCTGAATCCATTATTGTAAAATCTTTTTGTAGACCAATCTCGGCACCGTACATTTTTAAAAGTCTATTTGCTACAGAATGAAATGTTCCACCCCAAATTGATAATTTATTTCTCTTATTATCAAAAATTAAATGCCCGACTCTCTCAAGCATTTCATTTGCTGCTTTATTAGTAAAAGTAAGCAATAAAATTTCTTCTGGTTTTACACCAACTGAAATAAGCCAGGCAACTCGATAAACAAGTGTCCTTGTTTTCCCACTTCCCGCTCCAGCAAGCACTAATTTTGAACCATCAGAAGAGCAAACAACTTTATATTGTTCATCATTTAATTCTTTTTTAAAATCTATTTTTTTCATATATCGTGTAAGAATTATATCTAAAATATTAAATAAAAACTACCCCCACCCATTGATTATAAATACATAATGGGTAAGTGCAAATTTTACTAAAAATTACTTTTATGAGATAATTAAAATATCAAAGGGAACTTCATGACTTCAAAATCAAACAACCCCCAACGAAAAAATTTCAAAACCAAATGTGCAAAAACGCACAAAAAACTAATTAAAAGAATCTTAAAGAGAGGTGATCAATTTCTAGGGTGTACCGCATGGTACACCCCTTTATACATAAAAATGATTAATAAAATTAATACGATAATAAAAACATGCAATTTTACAAATATGAAAACATTGAAAAAGAAATTAAAAAAATAGAATATATCGATTTTAAACAAAGAGATATTGTTTTGTCTGAAATAAAAAAATATCTTGTAGACGATAAACTAACATACGAAGAATTCAAAAACGTAATAAACAAACTAAGAGAAGAATTCAAAATAAGCAAAATCGATGAAAAATATCTAAATCAATTACTTATAGCAATAAAACAAATCTATTAAAACAAAAACCTCATATAAGAGGAGGTTAATATAGCCACCAATAAAGACAACAAAACCAAAAGGATTGTTCTGTCTTTTTTTAGTGTTAAATTTTTTTTTGTCATAATATAAGTTCCGCCCGTGATTACAAAAAATAAACAGATATAAAATGCTATCTGTAAACTAAAAATTGGTGCTACTAAAACTAAAATGGAACACATTAAAAGCAAAATGTTTTTTAATTTTTGTATTTGCATATTTTTATTTTAAATAAATATTATTTGTGTAATAATTTCTGGCGGAGGCGAAAGGATTCGAACCTCTGGTCCTTTTTACAGGACAACGCTTTTCGAGAGCGCCCCATTCAACCACTCTGGCACGCCTCCGTAAATATTATTTCACCTCAATAGAGTACTCCTTTGTTTTCTCTCCGTCAATTGCAATTTCTTCATATTTAGATCCGTATTCAAATTGCATATATAATTTATATATTCCTGGAATTACTGGGGCTTGTATTTTAAATGTAAATGAATACAAGCCACCAGGATTTATATTGTTCCTAATTTTATCAACAGCCATTACTGACAACCAGGATGAATCATAAAAATTACTTCCAGAAAAAGGATTTGTTGATTTATACGCACGAAGCACATAATTAGAATCCCAAACTGAATTACTATTATTTTTCAAAATTAAATTTACTGTCTTTATTTCGCCCGATTTCATAGTTTGTGGCAAATCAAAACTTATCCCCTGAGCTGATTTAATTTTACTAGTATCTGTTTTTACAACACTTGCCTCTCTTCCTACATCAATTATAAACTTCTTCGACATTACATCATCAATTATAATTTCTTGAAATTTTTTACCCCACTCTAATTGTAAATAAATTGGGTACTTACCGACTTTTGTAGGGGCCTTTAAATTAAAGGTAAATGAATATTCTTCACCCGAGTTAACATCGCCTTTTATTGTTTTAATTGCATAAGCTGATTCCCAATCAGATGATTTAAAAATACTTTTTACAAATGGATTCACTTTATCATAAGCACGAAACACTAAATTTTTATCCCATTTATCTGTCCCAGCATTTTTAAATTTCACAGTAACTGGAATTATCTCTCCTGGTTTCATTGTAGATGGAATATTATGACTCACCAACTGAGCACCAAGCTTTACAGTAACGTTAGTTTTGGCATTATAATCTCCAGATGGAAATTTATTTGTTGTTGTTTTATCAACTTGTCTATATAAAGAAAAACTATATGTCCTTTGCCCTGCACTTTTTGGTGTATCCATTATTACGAATTCCGCTATTTTATTTGGAGCAACGCTGTTTTGTGTCATTGATACATATGTTTCCTTACCTTCGGAAGAAATATACTTCATTTTTACATTATTTTTATTCCATGTTGATAGACCAGTATTTTTATACTTAATTTTCATGTTATATTTTTTCAAAGGTTCCATGCTTGTTGGGACTCCATCTTGATACGTTGCATCATAATTAAATTGCGTTTTTACATTAAAATTAATGTCGCTATCAGCAAACCAACCCCTACCATCATAAACAAGCATATATGAGTGTGCTTTTATTTTTTCATAATCTGATTTTTCTGTAACCGTGATTCTTAAAACCTCTCCTGGTTTTACAGATTGTCTTTGAGAATAAACTTTTATATCACTTCTTATTGTATCATCTGCTATAAAAGTAGAATTTTTAGAAATTATTGGAATCTTTGTTTTGTATTTTGTATCAATTAAATACAATTTTTTAAGATCTTCGTTTGTCCAGGTTTGAGTACCTATATTTAAATATTCTACCCAATATGCGACGACTTCTCCTTCTTTGGCGTTTATTTCATTTTCACTTGAACCAATAATCTGCAACATATACTCTGTTGATATGCTTGCAACAGATTCTCTACTACCAGACAATGGATCACCAAAATATCTCTGCCACACCCTCCAAAAAGTATAATTTCCTCTTATGTGTGGCGTATATGTATATAAATTTGCGGTTGCCTGATTGGCAAAGATTAAATTTTCTCCATCAATAATTGTATTAACTCCTGATTTTTTAATAAATCCATATGCTGCCACACTATCATAATAAAACCTCATTGCTCCAGCTGTATTATCAATTTGTTTTCCAAATCCTTTATACTTTTGAATTTTCGGATCGCTCATAGAACATGAATCACAGACGGCGTATCCACAAGCCCAATCTAATCTTTTCTGTGGAGGAACTCCCTCCCACTGAATAAGGCTCTGTTCTTTTTGAAGTGTAACTAAAATATATTTTGGGTTTACTTTATATCTTTGAGCTGCTTCATAGATAATTTGTGATGCGGATTTTGGTATTCCCTCAAAATCTTCTGTTGAATAATTAGCTAAATAAGAATTTTTGCCTTGTAAAAATTGTTGAATCTGAGCCTGTGTCATTGAATTATAATCAAACATCTGAAAATCAGAAATTATATTATTCTTATTAAAGTCTGGATCATAGTCCTGGGAAAACACGGGTGAAATAAAAAATGACCCAAAGATAAGTAAAAATATGAGAAAAATTAATTTTTTCATAATTAAAATTTAATTCTATATTTTTATTATAACAAATTTTGATATTTTAACCAAAAATCTATTTTTCTACTCTGAAAAGTAGGCATCCTAAAACTATAAACCACCAAACTATACTTAAATCATTTTTAAAATATGGGACCTCGACTGTTCCTTGAATCACAACCGCCAACATTGTAAGAAGTATAAAAATTTGCTCTTTTGAATTGTTGAAATAACTTTTTATACAAACCCTCATAAATTCTATAATTAACCAGAAAAACCCAATTAGTCCAAATATTCCCAAAGCTATCCAAAAATTTAAGAATATATTATGTGGGTATAAGAATATCTCAATATAATTAAATTTGTGATAATTTACAATTTTTTCCTGATAACCAACAAGACCCGCTCCCCTTACTGGATTATCTTTTATAAAATCTATTGTTTCTTTATACATTTGTCGTCTAATTTGGCCAGATAAATCCTGAAGTAATAATTTTTCTTTTATTGAGTAGATTTCTGTATTTGGTTCATCAATTTTACTTGGTGCACGTACCAAAAAAGGAAAGACAAAAGAAATAAGCAAAACCAAGGAAACCACAAAAATAAAATATTTTTTATTATTAAAAAATTTAAGGCTTGCAAAAATTATTAGTCCCGAGATTATAGCTATTATTGCACTCTCTGATTTTGACCAAAAAATAGTAAGAAATATTAAAACAAAAACTAAAACATTAAATATTTTGAGGTGTAATTTTTTATCCTCAAATAAATTTAATAGGTTTAAAAAAAATACTGGAACAAGTATTAATCCATTTGCATTTGGATAACCAAAAAACGTAGTTATTCTTCCTTTTTCTATTGCATCGGTTGTATTAAATGCAAAATCTCCAGTTAGTTTTTGATATAATCCTAAAATAAAAATTAAAATGCTTAAAATTCCCAGTGAATAAATAATGTTTTTAAATTGTTGTTTTGTTTTGATAGTAAATGCTAAAACTATAAATAAAAATAAACATTCTAAAAAGTATGATTTAAAAATTCCAAGCGCTTTAATCTGACTACTTGAATAAAATATGGCCAAATATGACATAATTAAAATTACAGAAATTGGCCACCTAAAATTCTTAAAAAAACTATTTGTTGTTATATTTTGTTTAAAATTTCTAAATAGGTTGGAGATGTTTTTAATATTTTTTATAAAAAAAACAAAAACTATAATCCAAATTATTATTGAAAGTAAATTCATTGGAAATCCTAAAATATCAAACTGAACTCTATAACTTGGTAAAAGCAAAAAAGCAAAATAAATTCCTGCATCAAAATTTTTAAAGCATAAAAATCCAAATAATATTGAAAATACTATAACTAACTCAAGCATCTTTTTTTAATATTAATAGCTCTTTTAAAAAATCAGCTGGGATTATTTTAAAAATAATTATTAAAAATATATAAATAAAGCAAGCAAGTATTGCATGAAATAAAAATGGTATCTTAATGATGTAAAGAATTAGATATGACATTATAGAAATAAAAAATACTTTGAAAAGCACCCTAAAATTTATCCTGAAATCAATGTGTTTTCTAAGTATATAATATGAAAATATCGCGATAAGTAATTCAACAAAAAAAGTCATTAATGCAGCTCCATAGTATCCGTAAACAGGTATAAATATTAGATAACCAACAAGTCCAATAATCGCACACATTAAAAAATATTTAATTGTGTGTTTTTGTTTGCCTATAGCAATAATTGCGTAATTAAATAAATTACTAAAATATATTATAACCGCTGGCCAAATTAAAATTTGAAGTAATGGAATAGATTTTTCATAACCAGATCCCGCAATAAATTTTATGATTCCATTGGCCTCAATTGTAAAAACAAAAACTAAAAGAAATGAAAATATTACAAAGGCATCAAAAACTTTCTGAATGAAATTATTCAATTCTTCTTTTTTGTTTAAAGAGAAATATAAAACGAATGTTGGTAGCACTAATCCTAAAATCATATGTGGTAGTGTTACTATAACTTCTAAAATTTTATACGGTGCCCCATAAATTCCCACCTCGCTCTGAGATCTATATATAGAAAGTATTAACATATCAGCTTTAAAATAAATTAAATTTAAAATTGTTGTAACTGCAATCGGCCAACACATACGCAAGATCTCTTTTATATATAAAAAATTAAATTCCCATCTATATTTAAAATATTTAGATACATAATAATACATCATTGCAAAAAATATTATTGAGTGAATATTATTTGCAAAAAGTATTGTTAATACACCAGCTTTTACTTTAACAAAAATAATTATAAGCACTAAAAATACAATTTTTGAAATTGTTTCTGATAATACAAATTTATGCATTTTCATTTCCTTTTGAAGCACGGCTGAATAAACCTGAACCAATCCATTTAAATAAAATGTAAGTGTTGTTGCAAATATTCCCCACTTTACAACTCCTGTATAGGGAAAAAATAAAGCAATTCCTGGTGCTAAAATAAAAAAGGGAAATCCAGAAACAATGCGCAAAGTTACGATATTATTAAAAACCTTGTTCTTGTCTAAATTTTCTTTTGAAAGCTCTTGAAGCAAAACTATATACAAACCAAAATCCAAAAATATAAAAACAAACTGTAAATAAGTAAGAACTGTTGTGTACGCCCCAAAACCATCTGGCTCTAAATATCTGGTTAAATATGAAACAGCCAAAACACCAAGCAATACATTTATTGCTTTTCCAATAATCTGTACTATTGAATTATGTGCAATTTTTTTAGCGTGAGACATTAGTATATTTACTATTTATTATTTTCAATTTGGCAACTAATTTTTTATATTCTATTTACTATAGAAATTGCAAAATAATCAAATAGTAAATCAATTTAGAATAAAAAATTGTAAATTGAAAATGTCTTATTGAAGTTCCCTTTGTTCTTTTACTTTCTTCAGAACTTCTTCTCTGATTTGCTTCATCATTTCAGGGTGTTCTTTTAGATAAATTCTTACATCTTCACGACCAACTCCTAATTTTTCTTTACCAAATGAAATTGTATTTCCTGTTTTTGTTAAAACTTCATATTTAATTCCTGAATCTAAAACATCCCCTGACATTGAAATTCCTTCATTGTATAAAATATCAAATTGACAATCTGTAAATGGGGGAGCAACTTTATTTTTAACAATTTTACAATTAACACGATTACCTATTATTTCATCTTTTTTCTTTATAACCGCTGCTTTTCTTACCTCAATTCTTAAAGATGAATAAAATTTAAGTGCTTTTCCACCTGGAGTTGTCTCAGGATTTCCAAAAAATACTCCGATTTTCATCCTAATTTGATTTATAAAAATTACCACTGTTTTACTTTTTGAAACTATTGGAGTTATTTTTCTAAGAGCCTTACTCATAAGTCTAGCCTGTAATCCTATTTGCTGATCTCCCATTTCTCCATCAATTTCAGCCTGTGGAACAAGCGCAGCAACAGAATCAACCACAACAACATCAATTGCGTTTGACCTGACTAATGTTTCTAAAATTTCTAATGCTTGTTCTCCTGCGTCTGGTTGAGACAAAATTAAATCGTCAATATTTACTCCTATTTTTTTTGCATAAACAGGATCAAGTGCGTGTTCAGCATCAATAAACGCAACCACCCCCCCTTTTTTCTGTGCTTCTGCTACTATATGTTGTGCTAGGGTTGTTTTACCAGATGACTCTGGTCCAAAAAGCTCAATAACTCTTCCACGTGGCACACCACCAACACCAAGTGCAATATCTAAAGACAAACATCCCGTACTAATTGAATCCACGTTTAAAGGTTGGATATTACCCATTTTCATAATCGATCCCTGACCAAATTTTTCCCTAATTTGATCTATTGCCTGATCGGCGGCTTTTCTTTTATCTCCACTTAAAACTTCTGATTTTTTTTCTTTTTTTGCCATATATTTATATATTAATAATCTTTTTTATAAATAATTAATTGTTCGTGGTTTTGTCTGCTGTGCTTTTTTTGTGCGACAATATCAAATGTATTTAAGCCTGGTTTAAGTTTTACGTCAATAAAGAAATCCCCAGTTTCTGAGACACCGACGGCGTCATCATTTACAAATAACATTGATTCTGATTCTGTTTTTCCGTGCACAGCTATTGAATTTTCAATTGTTGCAAAATTTTTTTCTGGATAAACTATTTCTATTTTAGGTGGCTTAATATAATTTATTATTCCGAATGCTACATAAAAAACAAAAGACACTATTCCCACAAACAATAAAATCAACGAAAGTCTTTTTGGTGTTATAAATTCTTTTATTTTTTGAATTGGATTAATCCTCTTCTTGGTAGAAGAGCTCTTTTTCAAAACAGCGGTCTTTTGTTTTTCGTATTGCGCCCAACAAAGACCATAATTTAATCTCAAAATTTTACAATATTTTTTTAAAAAATTCTTGATATATATTTCACCAGGTAAAGATGTCCAGTCTTCATTTTCTAGTGAGCATAGGTATTTTACTGGTATTCCAGAAATATTACAAACTCTTTCAATACTATATTTTTTTGACTCTCTTGTTAGTCTAAGTTTTTCTCCTAGAGAATTGCTATATATTTTTTTTACTTTAAATGAATTCATTTTTTTAATCTTTCTCATCTACTTCAAATTCGTCTTCTTCTTCATATATATTTTCTTCTAAATTTTTATTTTCTTCCTCAATTTCATCTTCTAATTCATTTTCTTTTTCTGTTTCTTCATTATATTCATCTTCCTCATAATATGATTTATCTTCTTCTCTTGAATATGGTAAAACACCTTGTGGTCCATAAATACCATTGCCAATATTTAAATCATCCTCTGTGACTAAAACATCTCTTGGTTTTGTTCCATTTGCGGGACCAACAAAACCTATTTCTTCTAATTGATTTAAAAGTCTAGCGGCTCTTGCATAGCCAACTCTCAACCTTGTCTGAAACATTGTTGCTGAAATTGTTTGACACTTAACAACAATTTTTTTTGCTTCTTCTAATAATGAATCTGCATCTCCACCACCTGACGATGAAAATCCTACTGTGTGAGAGCCAAATTCTGTTACCTCTTCAAGATAATCCGGTTCAGCTTGGGACCTTAAAAATTCTATAACTCTATCTTTTTCTGATTCTGACACAAAAGCACCCTGTAATCTCTTGGGTTTTGAAAGTTCCGCACATATAAAAAGCATGTCGCCCTTTCCTAATAATTTTTCTGCTCCGCTAGTGTCTAAAATAGTTCTTGAGTCAATTTGTGAAGCCACAGAGAATGCAATACGAGAAGTTATATTAGCCTTGATAAGACCCGTAATAACATTTACTGAGGGTCTCTGTGTTGCTAAAACTAAATGAATTCCTATGGCCCTAGCCATTTGAGCCAGTCTTATAATTGCATTTTCAACGTCTTGAGCGGCCTGGACCATCAAATCAGCCAACTCATCAATAACTATAACAATCTGTGGTAATCTGTCTTCAATTTTTGAAACAGAGGAGTTAAAACTAAAAATATCTTTTTTATTAAATTTTGAAAGCAGGTCATAGCGTCTATCCATTTCACTGACTGCCCACTTCAAAGCATTTATTGTTTTATCAACCTTTGTAATAACCGGGGTAAGCAAATGTGGAATTCCGTTGTATGGAGGAAGCTCTACTCTTTTTGGATCAATCATTATAAATTTCAATTCATTTGGATTTAGTCTGTATAGCATACTAATTATAAGGGTATTTATACAAACAGATTTTCCGCTTCCTGTAGCACCGGCAATAAGAAGGTGTGGCATTTTTACTAAGTCAACAACATGATTTGTGCCAGACACATCTTTTCCAAGAGCAAAAACCAAATGTCCATCGTTTTTTTTAAATACCGAATCAGATAAAATTTCTTTTATTCTTACCATTGAAATAACTTTATTAGGAACCTCAATTCCAACAAGTGATTTTCCTGGTATTGGTGCTTCAATTCTAATCGGATGTGCAGCGAGCGACAAAGCCAAATTATCCTGCAATGCCAAAATTTTTGATAATTTTACATTTTCATCTGGTTTTAATGTAAATTGAGTTACTGCTGGACCAACATTAACCTCTCCCATTTCAACATTTATATTAAAATTTCCAAAGGTTCTTTTGATTCTTTCCCTGCCTGAATCTATATCCCTACTTACTGGAACACTCTTTTGATCACTTAATAAATCAAGTGGTATTTTTATATCCTTATAAATTTTCTTTGGTAATTTTAGTAATGTTCCCTTCAATTTATTTTTTGGTTCATCTGCATTTCCATCAATTGAAATATCGGATCTTTTTTGTAAATCATCTTCAACAATATTTTTTTCTTCCTGGTCACCGTCTGCGCTTGATAAATTTATTTCATCAATTTTATCTTCATCAATTCTCTCTCTTCTTGGATTTAAAAATTGTCTAATTTTCTCAGCAAATCTAAGATGAGATAAATTTAAATTGAAAGTTAAAAAAACAGAGATAATTAATAAACCCAAAAGTATCACAAAAGCACCCCAAAATCCTGCTAATTTAGAAAATGCTAAATAAAATGGAACTCCAAAATATCCACCACCCTTTCCCAAACTAATTTGTTCATATACATCTTTTGAGCTGATTAATAAATTCAAAAATCCCGTTATTGACAAGAAAAATAATAACAAACCCAAGTAATGCCTAAAATGAATTATATATTTTTTTGGATTTAACAAAATATAACCAAAAAATATAAGAATAAGTGGAACAAAAAAATATAGCCAACCCAAAATATACTTCATTCCAATAAGCATTACTTCTCCAGCTTTTCCAGATAAATGAAAAAGTGATAAAAAACTTATAAACCCTAAAATAAGAAGACAAAAAACTAGTATTGCCTTTTTTGTTTCTGGACTTATTTTCGAAAGAGCGTCTCTTTGAAAATTTGGCTCTGAATTTTTAGGTAGTCTTCTTTTATATTTTCGTCTTGGCATATATAGTATTTACTATTTATTATTTACAAATTTCAATTAATTTTTATTATTTGTTATTTAAATTCAAAAATAGCTAAATAATGAATCAATTGAAAATAAAAAATTGAAAATTAACAATTATTTTATACGTATATTATAGCATTTTTAAAAAATTTTGATAACTTTTAAAAATAAACAAAAACGTCTCTTAAAAAGAGACGTTTTGATGTGATATAAAAATCTAACTATTCTTCTTTTAGTCCATAGCCAGTTCCTGCTGGAATTAATCTTCCAATAATTACATTTTCTTTTAATCCTCTTAAATGATCTACTTGTCCTTTTAGGGAGCCACTAATTAATACTCTTGCTGTTTCTTGGAATGATGCAGCTGACAAAAATGAATCAGTTGTAAGAGACGCTTTTGTCATACCGAGTAATAATATTTTTCCTTTGAGTTGCTTTTTACCCGCATCTTTCATTTCTTTATTTGATGCAGCAAATTGTGATTTTGTAATAATTTCTCCTGGGACAAAATCAGTATCTCCAGCGTCTTCAACATAAACACGTGAGAATAATTGTTTGCAAACAAGTTCAATATGTTTATCATTTAATTTCTGACCCTGTGATGAATAAATATGCTGAATTTCTTTTGTAATATATTTCTGAACCTCTTCTTCGCCCTTTAACTTGTATAATTTTTTCAAATTAATACTTCCTTCTGTTAGTTGTGCCCCTTCTCCCACCATTTCTCCATCTTTTACCCAAATATTAATTTCGTTTGGAACAATGTATTCTGCAACTATAGGTTTTACTGCAATAATTTCAATTACTTTATCTTTTTTAATATTTACAATTCCCTCATTAAGTGATTTTACTTTTTCTCCATTTGATTCATAAAGCTCTGTTTTCTTTTTTATATTCTTTTTATCCTCAACCAATATTTTTGCTCCATCTGGAATTTCATAAGTTTCCAAAACGTTTTCTTGTGAGTGAACCTGAATAAGCTTTGATTTTTTCTTTCCATTTGTCTCAACATCAGATATTTTTACTTTTCCAGAAACCTCACTTATTACTGCTTGCATTTTTGGAGTTCTAACTTCAAAAATCTCTTCAACTCTTGGTAAACCCTGAGTAATATCGCCACCAGCAATACCCCCCGTATGGAATGTTCTCATTGTAAGCTGAGTTCCGGGTTCACCAATTGATTGAGCTGCAATTATTCCAACAGCTGTTCCCATTTTTGCAATTTTGTTTTGTCCTAAATCATAACCATAACATTTCTGACAAACTCCATTTATTGCCTTACACGTAAAAAGAGATCTAATTTTTATTTCTGTAATTCCTAATTTATCAATAAGCGCTGCCCCTGCTTTATCTATTATGTTATCTTTTTTAATAACTATCTCTTTTGTTTCTGGATTTTTTATATCATCAATTGTTGTTCTTCCGAGCACTCTCTGACCCAAAGTTTTACCCATGTCTTCTGATTCTTCTTTTGTAATTATTCTTCCTTCTTTATCTTTACAATCTTCTTCTAAAACTAAAATATCCTGACAAACATCAACAAGTCTTCTTGTTAAATATCCTGCACTTGCAGTACGAAGAGCTGTATCAGATAATCCTTTTCTTGTACCGTGAGTTGAAATAAAAAATTCCAAAACATCGAGACCTTCATTAAAGTTTGCTTTAACGGGAAGTTCGATAATTTCACCAGCTGGATTAATAACAAGTCCCTTCATACCCATAATCTGAATCATTTGAGACCAAGAACCTCTAGCACCCGAATTAATCATTGAGTAAATTGCATTATCTTTATGAAAGGCTCCCTTTCCTCTTTCTGTAATTGCGTTTTTAACGCTGGTCCAAATTTCAACAACTTTAACATATCTTTCTCTGTTTGTTAAAAATCCTTCTTCGTATAATTCCTGAATCTTCATAACCTCTTGATTTGCTTTTTGTATTAACTCTTTTTTATCTTCTAAAACTGGAATATCTAACAT